>JBQGCL010000116.1:0-3609 GCA_052038485.1 Thermoleophilaceae bacterium
CCCATCCGGACCGCCTTGGCGTGCGCATCCATTGCCGTCTGTCCGGCAAACAACCCGTCGCCCAACGGGCTGGCGAAGCGTTCGGGACGCAGCCTGTCGTAGCGCCACTGCTCGGTGTGCGTGTAGAACCAGGACGTCCCCTGCGCCTGCCGCGGCGGGCGGCGCCAATCCAACGCGAACGCAAGCGTCTGCCAGCCGGCGAACGTGCGGATCTTCTCCTGGCCGACGTAGTGCGCCCACCCGCCGCCGTTGATCCCCACGCAGCCGGTCAGCAGCAAGAGCGCGATGAACGACCGATAGGTCTCGTCCGAGTGGAACCAGTGGTTCGTGCCGGCGCCCATGCAGATCATCGAACGGCCCCCGCTGACCTCGGCGTTGCGGGCGAACTCACGAGCGACCTTGACCGCGAGCTTGCGGTCTACGGCGGTGATCGCCTCCTGCCAGGCGGGCGTGTACGGCGCGGTCGCGTCGTCGTACCCCTTCGGCCACTCCCCCGGCAGCCCGGCGCGGGCGACTCCATAGGTCGCCAGCATCAGATCAAGGACGGTGGTCACGAGCCTGCCGGCCACTCGGATCGCCGGGACTCCCCGCCGCATCAGGCCGCCGCCCTGTCCGTCGCCGATGTCGAAGCGCGGCAGCGCGACCTCGACTACGTGCTCGTGGCGACCGTGCAGGGTCAAGACCGGATCGAGCGCGCCCAGCCGGAGGTTCCAGCGTCCCTTGCCCTGGTCGCCGTAGCGAAAGCCGACCGAGCCGTTGGGCACCGCCGGCTGGCCGCTCGCATCGTCGAGCAGAACCGGCTTCCAGTCCGCGTTGTCGGTGTCCTCGCCGAGATCCGCCGCCGTCAGGAAGCGGCCCGGCACGTGCCCCCCATCGCGCTCGTCGAGCGAGACCAGCAGCGGGAGGTCGGTGAAGCGCTTGGCGTAGTCCTCGAAGCGCGCGACCGGGCGGTCGACCCAGAACTCCTTGAGCATCACGTGGCCCATGGCCATGGCCAGCGCGCCGTCCGTCCCCGGCTGCGCCGGCAGCCAGTCGTCCGCGAACTTCACGTGGTCCGAGTAGTCCGGCGAGACGACCACGACCTTCTGCCCGCGATAGCGGGCCTCGGTCATGAAGTGCGCGTCCGGGGTGCGGGTGATCGGCAGGTTCGTCCCCCAGACGATCAGGTAGCCGGCGTCCCACCAATCGGCCGACTCGGGCACGTCCGTCTGGTCTCCGAAGACCTGCGGAGAAGCGGGCGGTAGATCGGCGTACCAGTCGTAGAACGTTGTCGTGTGCCCGCCGATCAGCGACAGGAAGCGCGTCCCGGCCGCAAACGACACCGGAGACATCGCCGGAATCGGCGTGAAGCCGCCGACGCGGTCCGGTCCGTACTCGCGAATCGCGTGAACGGCCGCCGCCGCGATCAGCTCGGTCGCCTCGTCCCAGCCGCAGCGCACGAAGCCGCCACGTCCCCGCTCACCCCGATAGCTGCCCTCGCCGGCCACCTCCGCGAAGGCCGCGACCGGATCTCCGGCGGAGGCCTTCGCCGCGCGCCACCGCTCGAGCAGGCTGCCGCGCACATAGGGGTGCTTGAGCCGAGCGGGCGAGTACGTGTACCAGGAAAACGACGCGCCTCGGGGGCATCCCCGCGGCTCATGGTCGGGGCGCCCCGGATCCGTACGCGGATAGTCGACGGCCTGGCTTTCCCACGTGATCAGGCCGTCCTTGACGTACACGTTCCACGAGCACGACCCGGTGCAATTGACACCATGCGTGGAGCGAACGACCTTGTCGTGGCGCCAGCGGTCGCGATAAGCCGATTCCCAGCCGCGCCCCTTCGCGATCAGCATGCTCCAGCCGTCTTCGTTGGCCTCGCCCTTGCGGAAGAACTCGTGGGCGGCAGCCAGGCGCGCACCGAGTTGAGGATGAGACGTCACGCTTGGGGCTGCCCGCTCGGAACCGTCAGAACATCGCCTTCGCTCAGGGGCGACGCAAGCTACCAGCGTCGGCGCCTGGCGGGTCTTCTCCAGCGCCGCCGGGCAGGCGCAACCGCTTCAGCGAGACGGCGTTGACCGCCACGATGATGCTGGAGCCCGACATGGAGATGGCGCCGACCTCGGGGCGCAGCACGAGACCGAGCGGTTCCAGCGCTCCGCCGGCCAGGGGCAGCGCGAGCGAGTTGTAGCCGATCGCCCAGGCGAGGTTCTGGCGCATCTTGCGCAGCGTGCCGCGGCTGATCGTGATGGCGGTCGCGACGTCGAGGGGATCGGAGCGCATCAGCACGACGTCTGCGGTCTCCACCGCCACATCCGTGCCGGCGCCGATGGCGATCCCGACGTCCGCCTGCGCCAGCGCGGGGGCGTCGTTGACGCCGTCGCCGACCATTGCGACCTTGCGGCCCTCGGCCTGCAGCTCCGCGACTTTCTCGGCCTTGTCCGAGGGGAGCACCTCTGCAATGACCTCTTCGATGCCGATCTCACGGGCAACGCGCTCCGCCGTTGCGCGGCTGTCACCTGACAGCATGACCGGCCGAACGCCCAGTTCCTCGAGGGCCTCGATCGCAGCGGCCGCCGTGTCGCGCGGCGCGTCCGCGATCGCGATCACCCCGATGGCCTGACCGTCGGCGGCGACGCGCACGGTGGTGCGCCCTTCGCCGGCCAGTTCGTCGGCGCGCTGGCCGAGGCCGTTGAGGCTGATTCCCTCGCGGTCGAGCAGGCGCTGGTTGCCGACCGCCAGCCGCTTGCCTTCGATCGTCGCGATCGCTCCGTGCCCGGGCACCGCCTCGAACGAGTCCGGTCGAGGGGCCTCGATCCCGCGCTCGCGGGCGGCCTTGACAATCGCCTCCGCGAGCGGATGCTCCGACTCCTGCTCGACGCCTGCGACGAGCAGCAACAGCTCGTCCTCGCCGATCCCGTCGGCGGTGGCCACGGCGACGACCTCGGGCTCGCCGCGGGTGAGCGTGCCGGTCTTGTCGAGCACGACCGTGTCGAGCGTGGCGGCCTGCTCGAGACCCATGGCGTGCTTGAACAGGATGCCGCGCTTGGCGCCGAGGCCCGTGCCGACCATGATCGCCGTCGGCGTGGCGAGCCCGAGGGCGTCCGGGCAGGTGATCACCACCACCGTGATCGCGAACAGCAGCGAGTCCTGAACGTCGCGGCCGACGATGAAGTACCAGATGACGAAGGTCAGGGTGCCGCCGATCAGCGCGACGAGCACCAGCCAGAAAGCGGCGCGGTCCGCGAGGCGCTGGCCCGGTGCCTTCGAGTTCTGAGCCTCCTGGACGAGCTGGACGATCTGCGCGAGCGCCGTATCCGAGCCGACCGCCGTGGCGCGGGCGCGGAGGGTGCCGTTCTTGTTGATCGTCGCCCCGACCAGCTCGTCACCGGGCGCCTTGTGGACGGGCAGGCTCTCGCCGGTGACAGTCGACTCGTCGACCTCAGACTCGCCCTCGACGACCTCCGCGTCGACGGGGATCTTCGAGCCGGGCCGGATCAGCAGCAGGTCGCCGACCTGGACCTCCGCCGTCGGCACCTCGACCGGCCCGCCGTCGCGAATGACGACCGCCATCGGCGGCGCCAGGTCGAGCAGCGCGCGAATCGCGTCGTTGGCGCCACCACGTGCGCGCAT
>JBQGCL010000117.1:0-10177 GCA_052038485.1 Thermoleophilaceae bacterium
ACCAGGTGCCGGTCGAGGTGCCGCCGCCGCGCGCCCGCACCCTGGCGGTGCGCTGGCTCGTCGAGTTCGCCCGCGCCCGCCGCGAGAAGTCGATGGCGGAGCGGCTCGCCGGCGAGCTGGCCGACGCCCAGTCCCAGCAGGGCGCTGCCTACAAGCGGAAGGACGACATCTTCCGCATGGCTCAGGCGAACAAGGCGTTCGCGCACTACCGCTGGTAGAGCGCGCGTACCCTTCGCCGGGTGCCCGTCTACGAGTTCGCCTGTGACGCCTGCGGAGCTCAGTTCGAGGAGCTCGTCGCTCCCGGCGGCATGGCGCCCTGCCCTGCCTGCGGGAACGAGGGCGTCCGGCGCGTCTTCTCGCCGATCGCCGAGCGCGGCACGGGCGTCGGGCTGACCGGCGCCGCGGCGCGCGACTCCAACGCGCGCCGGGCCGAGCGCGAGGCCGCCAAGAAGGAGCGCTTCGTTGCCGACCGCAAGCGCAAGCGGGGTCAGGGGCCGCCGGGCGGATGACGGGCCGGGCGGGCGTCACCCTCGTGCAGGCGGCCATCGACGCCTACAACCGGCGCGATCTGGCCGAGCTGCGCGGCCTCATGACGGAGGACGTCGAGCTGCGCCCGCCGGTCTCGGCGCTCACCGGGCACGCCTATCGCGGTCACGACGGCATCGAGGAATGGCTCCACGACGTCGACGAGAGCTTCGCCAGCGCCGAGATCATCCCGCTCGAGCTGCGCGACCTCGGCGCCAAGGTGCTCGCGCTGACCGAGTTCCTGGTCGAGGGCTACGAGAGCCGGCTGCCGCTCGGCTCGGAGCTGGGGCTGGTCTGCGACATCGCCGACGGTCGCATCGCCAGCTGGCTCGGCTTCTTCAACCACGCCGAGGCCGAGGCGGCCGCGGGCGGCTGATCCGTCCGACGGTCGCGCTATTCGCGCGCGCGTAAACCTAAGGCCCCGGCGAGGATCGCGAGCAGCCCCGCTGCGATCTCCAGCGTCAGGCCGGTGCCGGCCTGGCCGCGGGCGCCCTCGAAGCTGTTGCCCAGGGCGCCCGTCTCGTCGGTAACGGGCAGGTCCACCAGCAGCGCCCAGGCCAGCACCGCCACGCCGAGCGCCAGCAGGGCGACCGCGGCGGCGCGGGAGCGCCCGATCCCCGCTCCCCACCCCATGACCGCGACCAGCGCCGCCACGAGCAGGAACGACCCGCCGTTGCGCTCGAACCCGCTCAGCGAGCAGCGGTCGGCCAGCTCCGGATCGGCGTCCTGGATCACCTCGCAGGAGGTGTTGCCGACATCGACCGACGCGACCGTAGAGAACTCCGTCACGACCAGCAGCAGGGCGGCCAGCAGGGCCGCTCCAACGACGAGAAAACGGGCCGTTGGGAGCGCCGATTCCCTGCTACCATCATCGGTCGTCTCGCGGGCGGTTCTCCCTCGCTCGCGATCTCGCTCCGTCACGTGGTTCTCAGCCACGCGCGGTGCGGCAAATCACGTCGATGGATATCCCTACGACATAGAGCACTTCCGGGCGAGCACCTACGGCAGCGCCAGGCCCGGATAGGGCCTTTTTTCTGCTCGGAACCGGAAACACACCAGGACAGTTCATGCCACGTCAAGTCACCCTCGATAACACCCGCAACATCGGGATCATGGCGCACATCGACGCCGGCAAGACGACGACGACCGAGCGCATCCTGTTCTACACCGGCCGCACCCACAAGATGGGCGAGGTCCACGAGGGCGCCGCCGTCATGGACTGGATGGAGCAGGAGCAGGAGCGCGGCATCACGATCACCTCCGCCGCGACCACCGCCTTTTGGCGCGATCACCGGATCAACATCATCGACACCCCGGGCCACGTGGACTTCACGGTCGAGGTCGAGCGCTCCCTGCGAGTACTCGACGGCGCCGTGGCCGTGTTCGACTCGGTCGCCGGCGTCGAGCCGCAGTCCGAGACCGTCTGGCGCCAGGCCGACAAGTACCGGGTCCCGCGCATCGCCTTCATCAACAAGATGGACCGCATCGGCGCCAACTTCGAGGGCTCGGTGCAGACGATGATCGACCGCCTCGGCGCGCACCCGGTCCCCGTCCAGCTGCCGATCGGTGCCGAGGCCGACTTCGCCGGCGTCGTGGACCTCGTGAACATGAAGGCGATCATCTACAAGGACGACCTCGGCCAGGACTGGGAGGTCACCGACATCCCGGCCGAGCTCCAGGACGCGGCCCACGTGGCGCGCACGGAGCTGATCGAGGCCGTCGCCGAGTACGACGACGAGCTGATGGAGGACTACCTCGAGGAGAAGCCGATCGAGGCCGATCGCCTGATCGCCGACATCCGCAAGGCGACCCTCGACATCTCGATGACCCCGGTGCTGTGCGGCTCCGCCTTCAAGAACAAGGGCGTGCAGCCGCTGCTCGACGCGGTCATCGACTACCTGCCGAGCCCGCTCGACGTGCCCCCGGTGACGGGCGTCGACCCCGACGAGAACGAGACCGTGCGCAACGCCGCCGACGACGAGCCGTTCGCCGCGCTGGCCTTCAAGGTCATGGCCGACCCCTACGTCGGCAAGCTCACCTACTTCCGCGTCTACTCCGGCAAGCTCCAGGCCGGCGGTCGCGTGCTCAACTCGGTCACCGGCCGCACCGAGCGCGTCGGGCGCATCCTGATGATGCACGCGAACAGCCGCGAGGAGGTCGAGGAGGTCTACGCGGGCGACATCGCCGCCGGCGTCGGCATCAAGCAGACCTCGACGGGCGACACGCTGTCCGCGCCGGACGCGCCGGTGGTGCTCGAGTCGATCACCTTCGAGGACCCGGTCGTGCACCTCTCGATCGAGCCCAAGACCAAGGTCGACCAGGAGAAGCTGTCGGTCGCGCTCCAGCGGCTCGGCGAGGAGGACCCGACCTTCCAGGTGCGCTCCGACGAGGAGACCGGCCAGACCGTGATCTCCGGCATGGGCGAGCTGCACCTCGAGGTGATCGTCGACCGCCTCAAGCGCGAGTTCAAGGTCGAGGCCGCCGTCGGTCGGCCGCAGGTCGCCTACCGCGAGACCGTGCGCGGCACCGTCGAGAACGTCGAGGGCAAGTTCATCCGCCAGACCGGCGGCTCGGGCCAGTACGGCGTGGTCTACATCGACCTCGAGCCGGCGCCCGGCGAGGGCTTCGACTTCGTCAACAAGATCAAGGGCGGCTCCGTCCCGTCGGAGTTCATCCCCGCCGTCGAGAAGGGCATCGAGGAGGCGCTCGAGTCCGGCGTCAAGGCGGGCTATCCGATGGTGGACGTGCGCGCCACGCTGACCGACGGCAAGTACCACGACACCGACTCTTCCGAGGTCGCCTTCAAGATCGCCGGCTCGCTGGCGCTGAAGGAGGCCGCCCGCCGCGCCAAGCCGATCCTGCTCGAGCCGATCATGGCGGTCGAGGTCGTCACGCCCCAGGATTTCATCGGGGACGTGATCGGCGACCTATCGCGCCGCCGCGGTCACGTCGAGGGTCAGGAGCCGCGCGGCAACGCGGTCGCCGTCAAGGGCAGCGTCCCGCTGGCGGCTATGTTCGGGTACGCGACCGATCTCCGGTCGTCGACCCAGGGGCGGGCGACGTACACGATGCAGTTCGACCGGTACGACGAGGTCCCCAAGAACATCGCCGACGAGATCATCGAGCACCGCACCGGGGAAGAGCCCGGCTCGGCGGCGGCGTAAGGAGTATGTTTCGCAAGTTCGGGCCCCGCCCGGAGAAGACTTTGAGAAAGGGGTAGTTCGGAGTGGCGAAGGAGAAGTTCGAGCGCAATAAGCCGCACGTCAACGTCGGCACGATCGGTCACATCGACCACGGCAAGACCACGCTGACCGCGGCGATCACGAAGGTGCTCGCCGAGAAGGTCGGCGGGCAGGCGAAGAGCTTCGAGGAGATCGACAACGCTCCTGAGGAGAAGGAGCGGGGCATCACGATCGCCACCTCGCACGTGGAGTACGAGACGGAGAACCGTCACTACGCCCACGTCGACTGTCCGGGTCACGCCGACTACGTCAAGAACATGATCACGGGCGCCGCCCAGATGGACGGCGCGATCCTCGTGGTCTCGGCCGCCGATGGCCCGATGCCGCAGACGCGCGAGCACATCCTGCTCGCCCGTCAGGTCGGCGTGCCGTACATCGTCGTGTTCCTCAACAAGGTCGACATGGTCGACGACGAGGAGCTCCTGGAGCTCGTCGAGGTCGAGGTCCGCGAGCTGCTCAGCGAGTACGAGTTCCCGGGCGACGACATCCCGTTCGTCACCGGCTCGGCCCTGAAGGCGCTCGAGGGCGACGACCAGTACGTGGAGAAGATCCTCGAGCTGGCCGGACACCTCGACAGCTACATCCCGGAGCCCGAGCGCCCGCTCGACAGGCCGTTCCTGATGCCGGTCGAGGACGTCTTCTCGATCACCGGCCGCGGCACGGTCGCGACCGGCCGCATCGAGCAGGGCATCGTGCACACCGGCGACACCGTCGAGATCGTCGGCATCCACGAGCAGACCGCCTCGACGGTGGTCACCGGCGTCGAGATGTTCCGCAAGATCCTCGACGAGGGTCAGGCGGGCGACAACGTCGGCTGCCTGCTGCGCGGCGTCGGCCGCGAGGACATCGAGCGCGGGCAGGTGCTCTGCAAGCCGGGCTCGATCACGCCGCACACGAAGTTCAAGGCGCAGGTCTACTGCCTGAAGAAGGAGGAGGGTGGCCGTCACACGCCGTTCTTCAACGGCTACCGGCCGCAGTTCTACTTCCGCACGACGGACGTGACCGGCGTCGCCAACCTGCCCGAGGGCACCGAGATGGTCATGCCGGGCGACAACGTCGAGATGACGGTGGAGCTGATCCAGCCCATCGCCATGGACGAGGGCCTGCGCTTCGCCATCCGCGAGGGCGGGCGTACCGTCGGCTCGGGGGTGGTCACCGAAGTAGTCGAGTAGGAGCACCTCCGACAGAGGACCTACACGGGGGCGAGCAGAAGTTGGCTCGCCCCCGAATCTGTCTCTAGCACCATGGCGACACTGACCCAGAACAAGATCCGAATCCGGCTCAAGGCCTACGACCACTCGGCGATCGAGACGGCCGCCAAGGAGATCGTCGAGACGGCCACGCGCACGGGTGCGTCGGTGTCCGGCCCGGTGCCGCTTCCGACGGAGAAGAACGTCTACTGCGTGATCCGCTCGCCGTTCAAGGACAAGGACTCGCGCGAGCACTTCGAGATCCGCACCCACAAGCGGCTGATCGACATCCTCCAGCCCACGCCGAAGACGGTGGACTCGCTCCAGCGTCTCGACCACCTCCCGGCGGGCGTCGACATCCAGATTCAGCTCGTCTGACGCCATGGCTGGGCTCCTCGGACGAAAAATCGGCATGACGCAGGTCTTCGACCCCGAGGACGGCCACGTCGAGCGCGTCACGGTGATCGAGGCCGGGCCGTGCTTCGTGACTGGCATCCGCCGCGCCGATCGCGACGGCTACGACGCGATCCAGCTGGCCTTCGGCGAGACGACCGAGAAGCGGCTCAACAAGCCCAAGCGCGGCCTCCTCACGAAGGCCGGCGTCGGCAACCTGCGCCACCTGCGCGAGTTCCGCGGCGAGCCGGGCGAGCTCGAGGTCGGCGCCGAGCTGAAGGTCGACGCCGTCTTCGAGAAGGGGCAGAAGGTCAAGGTCTCGGGCGTCTCGAAGGGCAAGGGCTTCGCCGGCACGATCAAGCGCCACAACTTTCACCGCGGGCCGGTCACGCACGGCTCGCACAACGTGCGCGCGCCCGGCTCGATCGGCGCCTCCGCCGACCCCGCGCGCGTGTTCAAGGGGATCCGCGGCCCCGGGCAGATGGGCAACAAGCGCTCGACGCAGCGCGGCCTCGAGGTCGTCGACGTGCGCGCCGACGAGAACCTGCTGCTCGTGCGCGGCTCTGTTCCCGGGCCGAAGGGCTCGGTAGTCGAGATCAGGAGCGACGCCTGATGGCCGCGGCCGCGAAGTACATCGGCGGCGGGTCGGGCACGCTGGCGCTGGACGACGCCGTCTTCGGCGAGCGCTTCCACGGGCCGATCGTGCACGAGGCCGTGCGCGCCGAGCTGGCCGCGCGCAGGCGCGGCACCGCGTCGACCAAGACGCGCGGCGAGGTCGCCATGACCGGCGCGAAGGCCTGGCGCCAGAAGGGCACCGGCCGGGCGCGCGTGGGCGCGCTGTCCACGCCCAACCGCACCGGTGGCGGCGTGGCGTTCGGCCCCAAGCCGCGCGGCTACACGGTCAAGGTCAACCGCAAGGCGCGCCGGCGCGCGCTGCGGGCCGCCCTGACGGTGCACGCCGAGCGCGGCTCGATCGCCGCCATCGACCCGTCGAAGTTCGATACGCCCTCGACCAAGGCCGCCGCGGCCGCGCTCGCCAAGTTCGACGGCGAGGGCTCCGTGCTTCTGGTCCTGACCGACGGCGAGGAGGCCTGTCTCAAGTCGTTCCGCAACCTCGCGGACGTGGTCGTGCTGCACGCCGACCAGGTTGGCGTGGCCGACGTCATCGGCGCCGGCCGGCTCGTCGTATCCGAGGCCGCGCTCGCGCGCCTGACCGAGAAGGCGGTGGCCAAATGAACGCCCGCCAGGTGATCGTGCGCCCCGTGATCTCGGAGAAGAGCTACGCCCTGCTGGCGGCCAACAAGTACACGTTCCGGGTCGACGAGGGCTCGAACAAGACGCAGGTGCGCCAGGCGATCGAGGAGATCTTCGGTGTCCGCGTGATCGGCGTGCGCACGTCCTGGGTCAAGCCCAAACCGAAGCGCCGCGGCTTCAGCAAGGGGCAGCGCCGCCGCTGGAAGAAGGCGGTCGTGACGCTGCACCCGGACGATTCGATCGAGCTGTTCGAGGGCCAGGAGGCGTAATGGCGATCAAGAAGTACAAGCCGACGTCGCCGGGCCGCCGCTTCGCGACCTACCTCCAGCACGAGGCCGTCACCAAGAGCGAGCCCGAGAAGGCGCTGACGGAGGGCCTGCGCAAGTCGGGCGGTCGCAACGTCCACGGCCGCGTGACCTCGCGCCACCGCGGCGGCGGGGCCAAGCGCCGCTACCGCAAGATCGACTTCAAGCGCCGCAAGGACGGCGTGCCGGCCAAGGTGGCCGCGATCGAGTACGACCCGAACCGCTCGGCGCACATCGCCCTGCTGCACTACGCCGACGGCGAGAAGAGCTACATCCTCGCGCCGGCCCGGATCGCGGTCGGGGCCGAGGTGTCGTCCGGACCGGGCGCCGACATCGCGCCGGGCAACGCGCTGCCGATCGCGAACATCCCGACCGGTACGACGGTCCACAACGTCGAGCTGACGCCCGGCCGTGGCGGGCAGCTCGCGCGCAGCGCCGGGACGTCCGTCCAGCTCGTCGCCAAGGAGGGCCGCTACGCGACGCTGCGGCTGCCCTCGGGCGAGATGCGCATGGTGTCGGTCGACTGCCGCGCCACGATCGGCGTGCTCGGCAACGCCGAGCACGAGCTGGTCGAGCTCGGCAAGGCGGGCCGCTCGCGCCACCGCGGGAAGCGCCCGCAGACCCGCGGCGTGGCCATGAACCCGGTCGACCACCCCCACGGCGGCGGCGAGGCGCACCACACGCCCGGCGGCCACCCGGTCACGCCCTGGGGCGTCCCGACGCTCGGCTACCGCACGCGCAAGAAGCGCAAGGCATCCGACAAGTTCATCGTTCGCGGCCGGCGGCGCGGCAAGAAGGGGAGGCGCTAGGTGTCGCGCTCATCGAAGAAGGGTCCGTTCATCGAGGAGCGCCTGCTGCGCCGCGTCGAGGCCATGAACGCCTCGGGCGACAAGCAGATGATCAAGACCTGGTCGCGCACGTCGGTGATCTTCCCCGAGATGGTCGGGCACACGATCGCCGTGCACGACGGGCGCAAGCACGTGCCGGTGTTCGTCTCCGAGTCGATGGTCGGGCACAAGCTCGGCGAGTTCGCCCCCACGCGCGTGTTCCGCGGGCACGCCGGCAGCGACAGGGTGAGGATGCGATGAGCCCCGACCGGATCGAAGCTCCGGAGGAGGGCTGGGCCTCCCTCAAGGTCGACGAGCTCAAGGAGCAGCTCGAGGCTCGCGGCTTGCCGAAGTCGGGCAAGAAGGACGAGCTCGTCGCTCGCCTGGAGGAGTTCGAGGCCGCGCCTGCCGAGGAGGCGGCCCCGGCCGAGGAGGCGGCCCCGGCCGAGGAAGAGGAAGCGCCGAAGCCCGCTCGGCGCCGCGGCTCCGCGGAGACCAGCACGCAGCGCGAGAAGAAGGCGCCCGCTCCCCGTCCCGACGGCGAGCTGATCGTCCGCGCCCGTTCCAAGTACGTGCGCAGCGCCCCGCGCAAGGCGCGCCTCGTGATGAACCACATCCGCGGCAAGGAAGTCGAGCAGGCGCGTGCCATCCTCAACCACGCGCCCCGGGCCGTGGCCGAGGACATCCTCAAGCTGCTGAACTCGGCGATCGCCAACGCCGAGTCGGCCTACGAGCTCGGGCCGGACGAGCTGCGGGTCGTGAAGGCCGTCGTCGACGAGGGCCCCACGATCAAGCGCTACCGGCCGCGGGCGCTCGGGCGCGCGACCCCGATCAAGAAGCGCACGAGCCACATGACGATCGAACTTACGACCACAGCGAACGGGAGGTAGCCGCCATGGGCCAGAAGGTTCATCCGGAAGCTCTGCGGGTCGGCTACATCCACGACTGGAAGTCGACCTGGTTCAACGAGAAGGAGTTCTCCGACTACCTGATGGAGGACATCCGCATCCGCGAGCACATCGAGAACAAGCTCGCGCATGCCGGCCTGTCCACGATCACCATCAAGAAGAACAAGAACGAGGTCGAGGTCAACATCCACACGGCCCGGCCGGGCATCGTGATCGGCAAGTCCGGCTCGGAGGTGGACGCCCTGCGTAAGGAGCTCCACCGCATGACCGGCAAGGCCGTCAAGGTCAACATCCTCGAGATCAAGCGCCCCGAGCTGGACGCGAAGCTGGTCGCGCAGTCGATCGCCGAGCAGCTCCAGAACCGCGTGGCCTTCCGGCGCGCGATGAAGCGCGCGCTGACGAGCGCGATGCGCTCGGGCGCCAAGGGCGTGAAGATCCAGGTGTCCGGCCGGCTGGGCGGCGCCGAGATGGCGCGCACCGAGGGCTACTCGGACGGCCGCGTGCCGCTGCACACACTGCGCGCCGACATCGACTACGGCTTCTACGAGGCGCGCACGACCTTCGGCCGCATCGGCGTGAAGGTGTGGATCAACAAGGGCGAGATCATGCCCAAGGGCTTCGCGCAGGACCTGACCGAGCTAGAGGCGCCGCAGGCTGTCGGCCCCGGTGGGGGCGGCGGTGGGCGCGGGCCGGGCGGCGGACGCGGCCCGGGTGGCGGTCGCGGCCCGGGTGGCGGCGGACGCGGCGGCGGCCGTGGCGGTCGCGGCGGCCAGGGTGGCCCGCAGCCGGGAGGCAGGCTCTGATGCTGCAGCCGAAGCGAGTCAAGTGGCGCAAGGAGCACCGCGGACGAATGCGCGGCAACGCCAAGGGCGGCACGCGCGTGGAGTTCGGCGAGTACGGGCTCAAGTCGCTCGAGCGCGGCTGGGTGACCAACCGCCAGATCGAGGCTGCGCGTATCGCGATGACCCGCAAGATCAAGCGCGGCGGCAAGGTCTGGATCAACATCTTCCCGGACAAGCCCTACACGCAGAAGCCGGCCGAGACCCGCATGGGGTCGGGCAAGGGCTCGCCCGAGGGGTGGGTGGCGGTCGTCAAGCCCGGGCGCGTGATGTTCGAGCTGTCCGGCGTGCCGGAGCCGCTCGCGCGCGAGGCGATGAGGCTGGCGGGCCACAAGCTGCCGGTCAAGACCAAGTTCGTGCAGCGAGAGGGCGGCCAGTGATGAAGGCGGTCGAGGTGCATAACCTTGAGGACGGCCAGCTCGTGGAGTTCGCTGACAACGCGCGCAAGGAGCTGTTCAACCTGCGCTTCCAGCACGCCACGGGCCAGCTGGAGAACACCGCCCGCCTGAAGGCGGCCAAGCAGGACCTCGCGCGCGCGCTGACCGTGGCGCGCCAGCGCGACATCGACATCGACACAGAGATCCGCAGAACCAGTGGCTGAGAACGAAGAGAACGTGAACGAGGAGCAGACGCCGGAGGAGACCGCGGCCGAGGAGGCCGCGCCGGAGGCGGCTGCCCCCGAAGAGGAGGCCCC
>JBQGCL010000118.1:0-9649 GCA_052038485.1 Thermoleophilaceae bacterium
CGGTGAGCTCGTCGCTGACCGCGCCCGGCACGATGCGGCACCTGCGCATCCTCGGTGACAACAACAGCGGCTCTGTCGCCGCGCTCAGCACCAGCGCCGCGGCCGTCTACTCCGACCTCGAGATCGTGTCCACCGGCGCCACGCTCGTCGGGATGGTCCTCGGCAGCGGGGCGCTCCTGCGTGACAGCACGGTCCGGGTGGAGAACGTGTTCGGGAACGGGGTGCGCGTTGTCGGCGGCACGACGAACAAGGTGCTCAACGTGACGGCCGTCGCCACCGGCGCCAACTCGGTCGGGCTGAGCGTCTACGACTTCGGCTCCGGCGGCACCGAGAACTGGAAGGTCACGGCGGTCAACGCGGTCCTCGACGGCGGCAACTTCGACATCCAGTCGCGCAGCTCGAGCGCCCTGGACACGATCGTCGTCGACGCGCGCAACTCCAACTACTCGGCCGTCGAGGTGTTCGGCTCGGGTGCGCAGCTCAACAATCTGGGCGGCAACCAGACCGCCGCGCCGCTGTTCGCGAACTTCGCCGGCGGCAACTTCCACCAGCTGGAGGGATCGCCGACGATCAACGCGGGCTTCGCCGACCCGCAGCTCGGGCCGACCGACATCGACGGCAACGCGCGCACGCTCGGCTCCGCGCCCGACATCGGCGCCGACGAATTCGTCCCGCCCGCACCGCCAGGCGGCGGCGGACCCGGGGGCGGCGGCGGCACGCCGCCACCTCCCGGCTCGGATCGCGCGTGCAAGACGCGGCGGGCCGGCACGCGCAGCGCCGACCGCCTGTTCGGCACGGGCGGCGGCGACCTCCTGATCGCCGGCCGCGGCAACGACCTGCTGCGCGGCCGGGCCGGCGACGACTGCCTGCGCGGCGAGCGCGGCCGTGACCGCCTCGAGGGCGGCGACGGCAACGACAAGCTGTTCGGCGGCCCCGACCGGGACACCCTGTCGGGCGGCGGCGGCAACGACCGGATGAGCGGCGCCGGCGGCGCGGACAAGCTCGCCGGCGGCCGCGGTCGCGACCGGCTGCTCGGCGGCCCCGGCCCCGACCGCCTCGCGGGGGACGCCGGCGTGGACGTCAACATGGCCGGCTCGGGGAACGACTACGTGAGCTCCGCGGACGGCACGCGCGAGGTGGTCGACTGCGGCAGCGGTCGCGACAGGGCGCGCGTGGATCGCAAGGATCGGGTGATCCACTGCGAGCGCGTCAAGCGGATCGGCTGATCGCGTCCGCGGCGTCCACGCAGGCCTCGACGCAGCGGAGGTCGACGTTGTCCGGCGTGTCGGTCGGCAGGTGGTAGTTGGGGAAGCCGCCGTCGCGCACGCTCAGGATCGAGAGGGCCGGCAGCCCGCGCAGCGCCGCGAGCACCGGATCCGTCCAGGCGCCGAGCCGCCAGCGCCGCAGCCCGGCCCGCTCGGCCGCCGCGACGTCCTGCTCGCGGTAGCGCACCGGCCAGAGGCCGCCCTCCGCCTCGAGCACCACCGGCTCGCTGGACCCGATCGTGTCGAGCCCGACCACGAGCGTGCGCTCGGGATCGAGCGAGACCGAGTCGAGCCAGGCGCCCATCCCGCCCATGCCCGACTCCTCGCAGCCCGGGAAGAGCGCGATCACCTCGAGCCCGCGCGGGCGCTCGCCGGCAAATCGCCGGACCAGCTCCAGCACCCCCGCGACGCCCGACGCGTTGTCGTTGGCGCCGGGCACGACGGCGCTGCGCGCCTGGTCGAGCGACAGCGCCAGCGCCAGCCCGAGCACCGCGGCGGGCAGCTTGCGCAGGCCCAGGGCCGCGGCGACGAAAGCGGCCTCGGGCAACAGCGCCAGCGAGGCGCGCCTGCCGCTCTTGGCGGCGGCCTGGTCACCCAGCGCAGTGAAGCGCGGATCCCACATCAGCCCGGTGCGGGCGGCGTCGTGGTGGGCGACCAGCACGACCGTGCGCTCGTGGGCGCCGATCGCCGGCAGCCGGCCGATCACGTTGTGGCCCGTGCTGCTCGGCAGAACGCGCCGCAGCCACTGCGCTCGCCCGGAGTACTCCAGCTCGAACGAGGCGAGCGCGGCCGCGGCGAGCAGCCGGCTGCGCGCGAGCGCCGCCAGCGTCCCGGCGGCGAAGTGGACGGCCTGGGCGTGGGCGAACGTCCCCTGGTACTCGAACGGTTCGATGCGCACGTCGGTGGCGCCCTCCTGGAGCAGCCGCCCGGCGATCCACTCGGCCGAGCGATGCTCGCCGGGGCTGGCCGAGCCGCGCTCGATCGCCGCGAGCGCCTCGACGTCGGCGCCTAGCCGCGGTGCCATTCCACCGGCCCCGCGGTCAGCACGTGACTCCCGAGCGAGCGCCCCAGCACCCGCTGCACCTCGCGGGCGCACTCGACCAGCGCCCCGAGGTCGATCCCGGTCTCCTCCCCCATCTCGTGGAGCATCGAGACGAGGTCCTCCGAGGCGATGTTGCCGGTGGCACCCGGCGGCACCGGGCAGCCGCCGAGCTCGCCGAACGACGACTCGAACGAGCGGACTCCCGCGCCCAGTGCGGCCAGGACGTTGGCCAGCCCCTGCCCGCGCGTGTTGTGGAAGTGCCCGGTCAGCTCGACGCCCAGGTCGAGCCCCTCGAAGAAGCCCGCCACCTGGGCCGGGTTGGCCATGCCGGTCGTGTCGCCGAAGGCGATCTCCTCGCAGCCGGCCTCGACCAGTCGCCGGGCGATCGTCAGCACCCGGTCGCGCGGCACGTCGCCCTCGTAGGGGCAGCCGAACGCCACCGAGATCACGCCCTCGCAGCGCAGCCCCTCGCCGCGCGCCCGCTCGATCACTCGCTCGAGCCCGGCCAGCGACTCCTCGATCGAGCGGTTCACGTTCTTCTGGTTGTGCGTCTCCGACGCCGACAGGAACAGGTTCACCTCGTCGAAGTGCTCGCGCAGGGGCAGCGCGTTGTCCAGCCCTCGCTCGTTGGGGATCAGCACCGACACCGCCACCTCGTCGGGGATCTCTGCGCGCCGCAGCACCTCGGCGCCGTCGGCCAGCTGCGGGATCACGTCCGCGCGCACGAAGCTCGTCACCTCCAGCCGGCGCAGCCCGGTGCGCGCCAGCATCTCGACCAGGCGCACCTTGTCGTCGGTCCCGATGACCTCGGGCTCGTTCTGAAAGCCGTCGCGCGGGCCGACCTCGCGGATGGAGACCACGGTCAGATTCTGGCAAGCCCTCCGCTGACGCCAAGGGCCTGTCCGGTGATGTAGGAGGCGTCGTCGGAGGCGAGGAACGTGATCGCGGCTGCGACCTCGTCGGGCTGGCCGAGGCGGCGCAGGTTCGTGGAGCTCACCATGTTCTCGACGAGCCGCTTGCCGAGGTCACCGAACGCCTCGGGCGCGGCCATCAGCAGCGGCGTCTCGATCGGCCCCGGCGCCACGGCGTTGGAGGTGATGCCGTAGCGGCCGTTCTCGATCGCGATCGCCTTGGTGAAGCCGATCACGCCGGCCTTCGCGGCCGAGTAGATGGCCGAGCCGCTCGACCCGACCCGGCCGGCCTCGGACGCCGTGTTGACGATCCGGCCGCGGCGGCGCTCCTGCATGCCGGGCAGCACCGCATGGGTCACGGCGATCACCCCGCGCAGGTTGACGGCCAGCACGCGGTCCCACAGCTCGGGATCGGTGTTGGTGAAGAAGCCCCACTCGTCGTAGCCGGCGTTGTTGATCAGGGCGTCGACCGGCCCGAGGTCGGACTCGGCGGCGCTCACGGCCGCCTTGATCGACTCGTCGGAGCGCACGTCCAGCTCGTAGGCGGCGCCGCCGATCTCGTCGGCGACCTGCTGGGCGCCCTCGAGGTTCATGTCGGTCACGGCCACGCGCGCGCCCTCGGCGGCGAGCCGCCGGCAGGTGGCGGCTCCGATGCCGGACGCTCCGCCGGTCACGAGCGCTGTGCGATCCGCGAGGCGCAAACCGCGGAGCAGCCTATCCGTAGGATGCGGCGCGTGGCGCTGCGCATCGGCTACAAGGCCTCGGCCGAGCAGTTCGACCCGACGACGCTGCTCGCCTTCACCGCCGAGGCCGAGGGGCTCGGGTTCGAGCTCGCGGGCGTGTCGGACCACTTTCAGCCCTGGCGCCACACCGGCGGCCATTCGCCGGCCGCGATTCCCTGGCTGGCCGCCGCCGGCCAGCGCACGACGGGAATGGTGCTCGGCACAAGCGTGCTGACGCCCACCCTGCGCTACCACCCGTCGGTGATCGCGCAGTCGTTCGCCACGCTCGGTTGCCTGACGCCCGGACGGGTGTTCCTCGGCGTCGGCACCGGCGAGGCGATGAACGAGACCCCGGTCACCGGCGGCGAGTTCCCAGGGCGCAAGGAGCGTCGCCTGCGCCTGGCCGAGGCAATCGAGCTGATCCGGCGGCTCTGGTCGGAGGAGCGCGTGGACTTCGAGGGCGACTACTACCGCACCTCCAAGGCGACGATCTACGACCGCCCCGACCAGCCGGTGCCGATCTACGTCGCCGCCTCCGGGCCGCTCGCCGCCAAGCTCGCCGGTCGCGTCGGCGACGGCTTCATCTGCACGAGCGGCAAGGACCCCGCCCTGTACGACGAGCTGACCGCCAAGGTCGCCGAGGGCGCCGAGCAGGCCGGCCGCGACGTGGGCCAGATCCGCCACATGATCGAGATCAAGGTCTCCTACGACCGCGACCCCGAGCGGGCGGTGACGAACACCCACCCGTGGGCGGCGCTCGCGCTCAAGCCCGAGCAGAAGGAGGGCATCGAGGACCCGATCGAGATGGAGCGGGTGGCGGACGCCAACCTCGACCAGGCCCCCAGCCGCTTCATCTGCTCGGCCGACCCGGAGGAGGTCGTCGAGCGCATCGCGGTCTACGTCGAGCTCGGCTTCGAGGAGCTGCTGCTGCACGCGCCCGGCACCGACCAGTCCCGCTTCCTGAAGGAGTTCGGCGAGGACGTCCTCCCGCTGCTGCGGGATAGATTCCCCGCATGAGCCTCGAGGGTCGTGTCATGTTCATGTCCGGCGGGAGCCGCGGAATCGGCCTCGCGATCGCGATCCGGGCGGCGCGCGACGGCGCCAGGATCGCGCTGATGGCGAAGACGGCCGAGCCGCACCCGAAGCTCCCGGGCACGGTATTCACCGCCGCCGAGGAGATCGAGGCGGCCGGCGGCGAGGCGCTGCCGATCGTCGGCGACATCCGCGACGCCGAGGCCGTCGAGGCTGCCGCGGCGCAGACCGCGGAGAGGTTCGGCGGAATCGACCTGGTCGTGAACAACGCCAGCGCGATCAACCTCGCCCCCATGCGCGAGCTGCCGGTCAAGCGGTTCGACCTGATGCAGCAGATCAACGCGCGCGGCACGTTCGTCGTCACCCAGGCGTGCCTGCCCTACCTGCGCGAGTCCGCCCACGCCCACGTGCTGACCCTGTCGCCGCCGCTCTCGGTCGACCGCCGCTGGCTGGCCGCTCACAGCGCCTACACGCTCTCGAAGATGGGCATGACGATGATCACGCTCGGCGTCGCGGCCGACGAGGCGGAGGCGGGCATCGGAGCCAACTGCCTGTGGCCGCGGACGATCATCGCCACCGCGGCGGTGCAGAACCTGCTCGGCGGCGACGAGGCGATGGCGCGCGCCCGCACCCCCGAGATCCTCGCCGACGCGGCCTACGAGATCCTGATTCGCGACCCGCGCAGCACGACCGGCAACACGTTCATCGACGACGAGGTGCTGGCCGAGGCGGGCATCACCGACCTGAGCGCCTACCAGGCCGACAGCGCCGACCTCGTGCTCGACATCTTCATCGACGGCTGGCCGGAGGGCGTGCCCGCCTGACCGTCGTCCTGCTGTCCGGGGGCACGGGCGGCGCCAAGCTCGCCCGGGGGCTGCTCGACGAGTGCGACGACCTGGTCGTCGTCGCCAACACCGGTGACGACGCTTTCGTGCACGGAGTGCACGTCTCCCCCGACCCCGACCTGGTCACCTACTGGCTCGCCGACGAGATCGACGAGCGCGGCTTCGGGCTGCGCGGCGACACCTGGGCCGTGATGGACGCGCTCGAGGCCGCCGGCCGGCCGGCCTGGTTCCGGCTCGGCGACCGCGACCTGGCGATGTGCCTGGTCCGGACCGAGGAGCTCCACGCCGGCCGGACCCTGACGGAAGCCCACGCGGCGGTGGTGGACGCGCTCACCGTCGCGGCGCGCGTGCTGCCGATGGCCGACGAGCCGGTTTCCACGCGGGTCCGCCACGGCGGCCGCTGGCTGCCGTTCCAGGAGTACATGATCGTCCACGGCGCGGCCCCGCCGGTCGAGGGAGTGGAGCTCGACGGGGTCGACGCGGCCCGCCCGACCGACGCCGTGCTGGCCGCGCTGGCCGAGGCCGAGTTGATCGTGATCGGGCCCTCCAACCCGGTCATCTCGATCGGTCCGATCCTGGCGCTCCCGGGCATGCGCGAGGCCCTGGCCGGGGCGCCCGCCCCGGTCGTGGCGGTTAGCCCGTTCGTGGGCGGGCGCTCGATCAAGGGGCCGACCGAGGCCTTCTGCGCCTGGGCGGGGATCGCGACGAGCCCCGCGGGCGTCGCGGCGGCCTATGCCGGCGTGGCCGACGCGCTGGTGGCGGACGAGCCGGCGCCCGGTCCGCACCTGGTCACCGACACGCTGATGGCCGACCCCGACGGCATGAGGCAGTTGGCACGAAAGATCCTGGAGTTTGGGAGCAGCCTCGAGCGCTGAGGGCCGTCTCGCCGCCCCTTCGCGGTACTCTCGGCCACGGCCCCAATCGGTACCCGATGAGCACGATCGCCATCCTTCCCGTGAAGAGCTTCGGCGCCGCCAAGCAGCGCCTGGCCGCCGCGCTCGGCGCCGGCTCACGCCAGGCGCTGGCGCAGGCGATGCTCTCGGACGTGCTGGCATCGCTGCGGCGGGTGCCGGGGCTCGACTCCGTGGCGGTCGTAACCGCCGACCGGGTGGCGGAGACCGCCGCCCTCGGCGAGCGAGTCCAGGTGCTGCGGGACACCGAGCAAGCCGGCCAGACGGCCGCAGCGCTGATCGGAATCCACTACGCGCAGGCGCGCGGCTACGAGCGGGTGCTGCTCGTGCCGGGCGACACCCCCTTACTCGATCCGGGGGAGGTCGCGGGCCTGCTGCGCCGGGGAGTCGAGGACGGGGTCGGAGCTGTGGTCGTGCCCGATCGCCACGGCGAGGGGACGAACGCGCTGCTACTCAGCCCGCCGGATGCCATCGAGCCCTCCTTCGGGCCCGGTAGCTGCGAGCGGCATCTGGCCGCAGCGCGGGCGGCGGGCGTCACGTGCACGGTCGAGCGGGTGCCCACTTTGGCGCTGGACGTGGACACCGGCCAGGACCTGGAGCTGCTGGCGGCGACGTTAGAGGGCCGTCGCGGCCAGGCTCCTTCGACACGTGGCGCCCTCCGCCAGCTCGACCGCTCGCAGGCCTGGCGGCGAGCGCCGGTGCCGGCCTGACGCCACCGCTGTCCGCGAGCGCCCTCGCGGCGCTCCCCGACGTGAGCGCCGGCGACGACCTCGCCACGCTGATCGCCGCCGCGGCGCCGGACGACCTCGGCGACGGCGACCTGCTCGTGATCGCCCACAAGGTGGTTTCCAAGGCCGAGGGACGGGTGCGGCTGCTCGACGACATAGCCCCGGGCGAGCGCGCGCTGGCGCTGGCGGCCGAGCACCGAAAGGACGCCCGCCTGGTCCAGGCGGTGCTGGACGAGTCGGCCGAGCTGCTTCGCGCTCACGACGGGGTGCTGATCTGCGCGACCCGCCACGGGTTCGTCTGCGCCAACGCCGGCGTCGACCAGTCGAACGCCGCGCGGCCGGGCGAGCTGATCCTGCTGCCGGTCGACCCCGACGAGTCGGCGCGGCGGCTGCGGGCGGGGATCGGCGCCGCGCTGGGAGTGCGCCCGGCGGTGCTGATCGCCGACTCGTTCGGGCGCGCCTGGCGGCTCGGTCAGACCGACGTGGCGATCGGGGCCGCCGGGCTGGTCGGGCTGGACGACTGGACCGGGCGCGCCGACGCCTACGGCCGCGAGCTGCGGGCGACGTCGATCGCGGTCGCCGACGCCGCGGCCGCCGCGGCCGATCTGGCGCGCGCCAAGGACGCCCGCCGCCCGGTCGTGCTGGTGCGCGGGCTCGACCGCTACGTCACGGCCGGGGACGGGCCGGGCGCGGCGGCGCTGCGGCGCCCGCCCGAGCAGGACCTGTTCCGCTGAGGTGTAGCTTTGGCACATGGCCACGCAGGAAGTCACGAACGTCCGCTTGCTCGACAACTACGTGGGTGGTGCGTGGACGCCGGCCACGTCCGGGGAGGCGTTGCCGGTCACCAATCCCGCGACGGGCGAGCTGCTGGCGCGGGTGCCGCTGTCGTCGGCGGCCGATCTCGACGCGGCGGTCGGCGCGGCCCGGGCGGCGTTGCCTGCGTGGCGTGCGGTCAGCGTGATCGAGCGGGCGCGCAAGCTGTTTGCGCTGCGCCAGTCGCTCGACGCCCGGCGCGAGGACCTGGCGCGGTCGGTGACGAGCGAGATGGGCAAGACGATCGCCGATGCGCGCGCGGAGGTGGCCAGGATGATCGAGATGGTCGAGGCGGCCTGCGCGGTGCCGACGACCATGCAGGGCCGCATCATCGAGGACGTGTCGCGCAACGTCGACGCTGAGACGGTGCGCCAGCCGGTCGGTGTGTGCGCGGCGATCGTGCCGTTCAACTTCCCCGCGATGGTGCCGTTCTGGTTCTTGCCGTTCGCGATCGCCTGCGGCAACTCGTTTGTGCTCAAACCGTCCGAGCAGGTGCCGCTGACCCAGCAGATCGCCTTCGAGCTGATCGACGAGCTCGACCTGCCGCCCGGTGTGGTCAATCTCGTCAACGGCAGCCGCGAGGTCGTGGGGGGGATGCTCGACCATCCCGGCATCGACGCGATCTCGTTCGTCGGGTCCGCGCCGGTCGCCAGGTTGGTCTACGAGCGCGCCGCCAAGGCCGGCAAGCGCGTCCAGGCGCTGGGTGGCGCCAAGAACCACATGGTCGTGCTCCCGGATGCGGTGATCGACAAGACCGTGCAGGGGATCATCGGCTCGGCCTTCGGCGCGGCCGGGCAGCGCTGCATGGCCGGCTCGGTCGTGGTGACGGTCGGCGAAGCGCACGACCAGCTGATGCCGCCCCTGCGCGAAGCGGCCGCCGGCCTCAAAGTCGGCGACGGCCTCGACGAGTCCAGCGAGCTCGGCCCGGTGGTGTCCGAAGCGGCGCGCGAGCGGATCGTGAAGGCGATCGGGCAAGCGGCCGAGGACGGCGCGACCATCACGCTCGACGGGCGCGAAGCGGGCGACTCCGCGAGCTGCTTCCTGGGCGCGACGATCCTCGACGAGGTCTCCCCCGACTCCGACGCCGCCCGCGAGGAGATCTTCGGACCGGTCCTGTCGGTGATCCGAGCCGCCAGCCTCGACGAGGCGATGGAGATCGTCAACAACTCCCGCTTCGGCAACGGCGTCTCGATCTTCACCGAGTCCGGCGCCTCGGTCCGCCGCTTCCGCCACGAAGTCCAAGCCGGCATGATCGGCGTCAACATCGGCGTCGCCGCCCCCGTCGCCTTCTTCCCCTTCTCCGGCTGGAAAGACAGCTTCCTCGGCGACCTGCACGCCCACGGCACCGACGCCGTCGACTTCTACACCCGCAAGAAGACC
>JBQGCL010000119.1:0-17100 GCA_052038485.1 Thermoleophilaceae bacterium
CTCTCAATCTCGGCGGCGCCGGCCTTCGCGGACCCGGACTTCGGCCCCGGCAACAGCAGCAAGGGGCCGCATGACGCGGGCGCGAAGTGCCACCCGCCCGGCCAGACGGTGGATGAGCCGGGCTGCAAGTAGGGAGGCGACCGGGTAGCAGCCCCGGCGAAGGGGTACTGACAGTGGAGAGCCCCGCCTGGCGCGGGGCTCTTCGCCGCGGTCGACGCAACCGCGCGGCTGTGAGTCCATCGATCGGAGCTTCGCGTTCATGTCGGTTGCCTGATCGGCTCCGCCTAGCTTCGAACTGGTCGCGGAACGCGTAGTCGCCCGCTGTCGGGCTCGGCGAACTCCCGATGCGGCCCCGCGACTCCGGACGTACCGTCGGCGCATGCAGGTCGGATGGGCTGCTCATCTGCTTGCGATCGCGATGGCGCCGGCTTCGTTGCCGGTGGGCGGGTCGACCTATGTCGGCACCGTCGACGCGCGGGTGCCTGTGGCCCCGGACCTCGATGTCCCGATGACCCTGCACGTCTCACGCGACCGGCGCACGGTGCGGTTCGACAAGTTCGTGATCTACGCCGACTGCCGGCGTGGCTACGCGTGGTGGACGTACAAGCTGAAACCGATACGCGTCCGCAGCGGGCGTTTCGATACTCGGCAGCGCTTCTCCCGCGTGCGCAAGGGCCAGCGCTGGCATGCCACCATCCGTCTTCGGGGGGCGTTCGGCTCTCGTCCACTGCCGGGGCTGGGTGGAAGGGTGTCGGTGACCATTGGTCTCCCCGGAGGTGGTGGCGGCCGAGCTCAGACGTGTCGAGTGCGGGGCGCGCGCTTGGACATGGCGGTTACGGCCGGCATCCGGACGAAGGTCGGCGCGTTGCGGCAGCTCGGTGGGCGGGCGGGGTGTCTGACGCGCAAGGGTCGTGGCGGATGCACTCCAGTCCGCGGCCAGCCGACGAGCACGGTCGTCGTCAGCCCGGATGGGAGAAACGTCTACGCCGGCTCGGATCACGGCGTGCTGGCGTTCGCTCGCGATCCGTCGACGGGGGCGTTGACTCAGCTCACCGGCCCAACTCCACCCGGCGCCGGCACCCGTTTCGTCACCGAGCTCGCGATCTCCCCGGACGGCGCCACCGTCTACGCCACATGGACGGACACCGCTCTGTCGTCGCGAGCGGGTCTTTCGGTGCTGCGCCGCAATCCCACCAGCGGCGCATTGACCGAGCTGGCCGGCGGCGCCGGTTGCGTGGACAACACCGGGCTTGACGGCTGCACCAACTGGAGGCAGATCGACATCGACAGCGATCTCGTGGTCACGCCGGACGGGGCTGACGTCTATGTCGGCACCATGGGAGGACTGCCCCAGTACGTTCTCTCCCAAGGCGTCGCACTGCTGCGCGTGGATCCACTGACGGGCGGCGTGCGCGTCCCTGCTTCCGGGCGGTGCTCCGTGCTTCCGCCTGACCCGGACGTGGACCCGCGGACCCTCAAGGAGTGCGCCTACCTCTCGGCCGGGACCCGCGACATGGCGCTCTCCCCCGATGGGCTTCAGCTCTACACGGGCGGCCAGGTGTTCTCACGCGACCCCGCGACCGGCTTGCTGACTCGCCTCCACCGACCCGGCGGCTGCTACTGGACGTTCGATCCCGACCGGCCTCGCGTACGAGGCTGCACGCTGTTGCGCGGCTTCGGGACATTCGGCTCAGGGCTGCCCATTGCTGCGAGCCCGGACGGGCGCAACGTCTACATGGCCGATGGGGACACCGTGGTGGGTGCCTTCGAGCGCGACCAACGCAGCGGCGGTATCACGCAGCTCGTGGGACGAGCAGGGTGCGTGCGCCGCGGGGGCGGCAAGGGCTGCAGCTACGCCCGCGGCCTGACCGGTGCCACCGTGCTCGGCGTCTCGCCCGATGGGCGCAACGTCTACGCCGGCAACTACCTCGCCTACGCGCTGGTGGTGTTTCGTCGATACGGCCCGGCCGGCGTCATTCGACAGCTCGCTGGGGCCGACGGCTGCGTCGCCGGTGGAGGGAGCCGCGTGCGGCGCGAGGAGGAGACCTCGAGTTGCACGCCCGCACGCGCGCTCGGGCTCATCTACGCCTTGGCCCCGTCCCCCGACGGGCGCAACCTGTACGTCGTGTCCGAAGCCGGCCTCGCGGTGTTCTCGCGTCGTTGAAGCCGATTCTCTCGCGCTCAGCGGGCGAACCCCACCTAGGTCGAGACGAGCGCCTCCAGCCGCGTCTGGAAGAACTCCCGTGCGGTCGCGCGCCGGTCGGCCGATGCGATCAGGTCGGCGTAGCCGAGCTCCGCGCCGCCGAACGCCGTGGCGTTCCAGAGCGGTCCGGCCGGCGGGACGGACCAGGTCGACACGTACAGGTAGGGCTCGGGGTGCTGCTCGTCGCCGGGCGAGCCGCCGTAGGTGGCGCGCTGGCCGGCCGCCTCGGAGCCCAGCACGATCGCCACGTCGAAGTGCTCGGGCCAGAGCTGCGCCGGACTCGGGGCGAGCGCCCCGTCCGCGTCCGCGAGCAGCTCCTCCAGCACGCCCGTTGCGAACGCGAACCAGGCGGCCAGCGCCGCGGCGGCCGCCGGGTCGACGCCGTCGATCCTCTCGCGGCTGACGTGGTCCCCGTCGCGCGTCACGAGCTCCACCCCGTCCACGTGCATCTGGAGCACATCGCCGAACGGCGGCGTCCCGAAGCCCCCCGGCACCGCGCGCAGCCCGTAGCGCCCGGTGACGCGCTCGCGCGCGGGCTTCAGCACCTCCTCGGCGACACGGTGGAGCTTGACCCGGGTCTCGGCGAAGTTGGGCGGCAGCGGGGCGAGCACGGCGCTAGCCGTAGCTTCGCACCTTGGCATCGATCGCCGCGTCCGACGCCGCGCGGTGCGGTTCGACGTGCGGGCCGAGCGTTACGCCCGGCACTCCCGGCCTGAAGCCGGCCGGCCGCGCCGGCAGTCCGTACCCATCGGCCCGCGCGATCAGCTGTTCGCAGGCGCGCTCGGCGACGGCCGAGATCGTCAGCGACGGGTTGACGCCGAGCGAGGTCGGGATCGACGACGAGTCCATGCAGAACAGGCCCTCGTAGCCGAACACCTCGTTTCGGTGGTCGACCACGCCGAAGTCCTTCGAGTCGGCCATCCGGCAGCCGCCCAGCGGGTGGGCGGCGCTGAGGCTGTCGAAGGTCGGCTTCATGTAGCGGCCCAGGCCGTTGCGCGACACCACGCTCGTGATCGCCGCGTTGGCCGCCTCGCGGACGGCGATCGACTGGTCCGACAGGTCGTACCGGAACGGCCCGATCCCGACCGGCCCCGCGTTGGGGCGGATGTGGCTGCCGGTCGGCGGCGGCGCCAGGAACTCGCCGTCGTGGGTGTCCTCGACCATCGCGAGCACCTCGATGTGGTTGTTGAAGGTGCTCAGCGCCTGCTTCTTCTGGAGGCCCCACCAGGTCGGCTCGCTCGAAGGAGCGCGCCCGTCGTCGTAGAGCGTGTGGGCGAGGTTCGACAGGTAGATCTCCTGGAGCGTGAAGCGGGTGCCGTCCACGCCCTTCCACCAGTCGTAGGACATCGTCGTGATGTGGTTGCCCTTGTAGAACTGGCCGTAGCCGGGCAGGCCCAGCACGTCGCGCACCTTCTTCTCGTCGTACTCGACGGCGGCGATGTGGTCGCCGTTGACCCCCAGGTGCTTGCCGACCCGGCCGGACAGCCCCGGCAGCAGCGGGCGCGAGCGCATCAGCAGCGGCGGGTTGCCCATCGCGCCCGCCGCGAGGATCAGCACCTTGCACTCGACCTCGAACGTCTGGCCGGTCGGCTGACGCGAGTCGCCGATCTGGGCCGCGGTCACGAGGTAGCGGTAGGGCCGCGCCGGGCTGGGGGCGATCAGCTCCGCCTCCGAGTTCGGCCGCACCTCGACCCCGAGCTGCTCGGCCGCCGCCAGGTAGTTGGTCATCACCGAGTTCTTGGCGCCGTAGATGCAGCCGGTATGGCACCACTTTGCCTGGATGCACCGGTTCAGGTCGATCGCCAGCGGGACGCGGTCGCAGGTGTGGCCGGCGGACTTCAGCGTCGCCGCCCACAGCCCGCCCGACTTCGCCACTTGGTTCCAGGTCGGCCGCTGCACGCGCAGGGCCTGCTCCGCGCGCGTGTAGTAGGGGTTGAGCGCGGCGCGGGTGATCTCGCGCGGCCAGATGCGCCGGTCCGGCCCGTCGTCGGGGCGGTGGTCGCGCCGCTCGAACGTCTGGCTCGGCGAGCGCAACGAGGCGGCCAGGTACAGGTTCGAGCTCCCGCCCACGCCGTCACCGAGCACGATCTGGGCGCCCAGCCCCTGCACGAGCCCGTAGATGCGCGCGAGCAGCTCGATGTCCATCGACTGCCGGAAGTCCGTGTGGAGGTGCCGCTGCCCGCGCTCGAGCACGAGGATGCTCGGCTCCTGGCCCGCCGCGCGGTAGAGCTCGGCGAGCCGGAAGGCCGAGATCGAGCCGCCGAAGCCCGAGCCGACGATGCAGACGTCGACCTTCACGGCAGGCTCCCGGCCGCGGTCCGCTCGGTCGACAGCGCGCGGCGGTACGAGTAGTCGGCGAAGCCGTTCGGCGCCGTTCCCGGGAAGCCCATCACCTGGAGCCCGCTCGAGTTGTCGATGGTGGCGTTCTTCTGGTTGGCCGTGCAGAGGAAGGCGGCAAAGGGCACCGCGCAGGCGAGCTGCCAGACCTGGGCTGTCGGGTTGGAGGGCGACAGACCGTCGACGCAGACCGCCACGCGCTTGTCGAACGGCAGGTCGATGAACTGGCCCAGCCTCAGCAGCGAGCGCGCCTCGAGGTCGGCCAGGAACGCCGGTGCGACCAGGTCGAAGCCGATCAGCGGGTGGTGGTAGAGCAGCAGCGCGTCGGCCTGCACCGCGCCCGGCTCGGGATGCGCGCCGGCGATCGCCTTCGGGTGGACCTCGTTGCCGAGGTCGGTGCGCGTCACCTTCTTGCCGGGGATCAGCGTGTCGGCGAACGCCTGGAGCGTGCCGTCGGCGAGGCTGGGCGCGCCGAGCGCGGGAGCCGGGGCGGCGAGCACCTGCTCGGCGAGCGGCAACAGCGAGAGGACGGCTCCGCGCTGGAGCAGCTCTCGCCGCGAGAGCCCGCCCCGGGACGTCGCGCTAGTACCAGCCACGCTTGTAGACGCGGCGCTGCTCCTGGGGCGTGTCCACCTTGGCTGCGCAGATCGGGTCCACCGAGCCAAGCGAGACGAGGCGCACGCCGCCCGTGACCGGCCCGAACAGCGCGCTGCTCAGGTCGCTGACGTAGACGCCGCCGATGCCCTTTGCCTTGTCGAAGAAGTAGCTGCCGTCCCAGTGCCACAGCTCGGGCGGCATGCCCTGGACGATCGAGCCGGTCCAGTGGTCGTGCTGGAAGTAGAAGCACTTCGGCACCGCTGCGGCCACGCGCGCGGGCTCCATCGCCAGGAACTCGACCAGCCCGAAGTCGGTGATGTTCTGCTGCGTCTTGTCGAACTCGACACAGAACGGGTCGGCGTCCGGGTCCGGGAAGTCGACACCGGTGCCGACGGTCTGGACCTCGCAGCGGAACGGGTTGGTGCCGTCCCACGGCACGACCGGCGTCTGCGCAGACGCGGGGCTCGCAACGGCGAGCGCAATCCCCAGCACGATCCCGACCCCAAGGCGTCCCATTCCCCGGCCGGGATATCCCCCTTTGGCCGCTCGGCCAAACCCAGCCGTCGGGATGCTCCATAACGGCGTAAGTTCGACGCACCCGTCGTCCATAGGGTGTACAAGAACGGCCTGTGACCCGTAACGGGGACTCCGCCGTGCGCCTCGTAGGCGCACGCAAGACATACGGAGACGTCGTCGCCGTGGACGGCATCGACCTCGAAATCGCCGAGGACGAGTTCTTCACGATGCTCGGACCGTCCGGCTCCGGCAAGACGACCTGCCTGCGGCTGATCGCCGGCTTCGAGCACCCGGACGGCGGCCGCATCGAGCTCGGCGGCCGCGACGTCAGCGGGCTGCCGCCGCACGAACGCGACGTCAACACGGTCTTCCAGGACTACGCGCTGTTCCCGCACATGTCGGTCGGCGACAACGTCGCCTACGGGCTCAAGGTCAAGAAGGTCAACGCCGACGAGCGACGCCGGCGGGTGGGCGAGGCGCTCGAGATGGTCCGCCTGGCCGGCTACGAGGACCGCCGGCCGGCCCAGCTCTCGGGCGGCCAGCGCCAGCGCGTGGCGCTCGCCCGCGCCCTCGTCAACCGCCCGCGCGTGCTGCTGCTCGACGAGCCGCTCGGCGCGCTCGACCTCAAGCTGCGCCAGCAGATGCAGGGGGAGCTGCGCGGGCTCCAGCAGGAGGTCGGCGTGACCTTCATCTACGTGACCCACGACCAGGAGGAGGCGCTCACGATGAGCGACCGCCTGGCCGTCTTCAACGAGGGCCGGATCGAGCAGCTCGGCGTTCCGGCCGAGGTCTACGAGCACCCGGCCAACGAGTTCGTCGCCGGCTTCGTCGGCGTCTCGAACATCGTCGAGCGCGACGGCGAGCGGTTCACGATCCGGCCGGAGAAGGTGCATATCCTGCACGAGGCCGACAGCGCGGCGGACGGGCTGCACGTGGAGCCCGGACACGTCCGCGACGTTGCCTACATCGGCGCGGTCACGCGCTACATCGTCGACCTCGACGGGGGCGGCGAGATACAGGTCGTGCGGCAGAACCTCGAGATGTCCTCGCAGGAGGCGCTCGAACAGCGGGGGAGGCGGGTGCGCGTCGCGTGGCGCGGCGAGCACGCGTACGCGATCCCCGACTCGCAGGAACAACCAGAGGAGGGAATGTGAAGACGCGATGGCAGTGGTGGTCGCTGCTCGCCGTCCTGACGTTGGCGTTGGCAGCGCTGACGGCGGCCGGCTGCGGGGGCGACGACGACGATTCCGGCGGCGGTGGTGGCGGCGACGAGTCCGACGCTCTGACCAAGGTCGGCAAGGGCGAGGGGGAGGTCGACCTGATCGCCTGGGCCGGCTACGTCGAGGACGGCTCGACCGACCCGGCCGTCGACTGGGTGTCGGACTTCGAGAAGGAGACCGGCTGCAAGGTCAACGTGAAGATCGGCAACACCTCGGACGAGATGGTCACGCTGATGCGCACCGGCAACTACGACGGCGTGTCGGCCTCGGGCGACGCGACGTTGCGGCTGATCGCCGGTGGCGACGTCGACCCGGTCAACACGGACCTGGTCCCCAACTACAAGGACGTCTTCCCGGCGCTGAAGGACCAGCCGCACAACACCGTCGACGGGGTCAACTACGGCATCCCGCACGGCCGCGGCGCCAACCTGCTCATGTACAACAAGGACGTCGTCAAGCCGGCGCCCGACTCGTGGGGCGCGGTCCTCGACCCGGCCCAGGCCGCGAAGTACAAGGGCAAGGTCACGGCCTACGACAACCCGATCTACATCGCGGACGCGGCGCTCTACCTGAAGGCGACCCAGCCCGATCTGGGGATAGACAACGTCTACGAGCTCGACGACGACCAGTTCAACGCTGCCGTCGACCTGCTCAAGCAGCAGCGCGACGTGATCGGCGAGTACTGGTCCGACTACACCAAGGAGCAGGCGGCCTTCACCGGCGGCGACTCCGTGATCGGCACGACCTGGCAGGTGATCGCGAACCTCGTGCAGGCGGACAAGAAGTCACCGCCGGTCGATGCGATCCTGCCCAAGGAGGGCGCGACCGGGTGGTCGGACACCTGGATGATCTCGTCGCAGGCCAAGCACCCGAACTGCATGTACAAGTGGATGAACCACATCATCAGCCCCGAGGCGAACGCCGCGGTGGCCGAGTGGTTCGGTGAGGCCCCGGCGAACGAGAAGTCGTGCGCGCTGACCGCGGTGAAGAACCACTGCGAGATCTTCCACGCGGACGACGAGGCGTTCTTCGACAAGGTCGCCTACTGGAACACGCCGACGAAGGACTGCGGCGACGACCGTGGGGACACCTGCAAGGACTACTCCGAGTGGGTGAAGGCCTGGACGGAGATCAAGGGCTAGTCGCGGATTGTCAGCAGTAGCCAGAACTCTCTGGCGCCGGCCCCGCCTGCAGCTGTCGTTGCTGCTGGCGGGGCCGGTTGGCTGGCTGGTCATCGCCTATCTGGGGTCGCTGGCCGTCCTGTTCGCCGCGTCGCTTTGGCAGCTCGACGAGTTCAGCGGCAAGATCGTCCACGAGCCGGGCCTCCAGAACTTCCAGGAGCTGATCGAGACGCCGGTCTACCGGTCGATCGTCCTGCGGACGGTCCTGATCGCGGCGCTCGTGACGATCACCGACGCGATCCTGGCATTCCCGATCGCGTTCTACATGGCCAAGGTCGCGACGCCGCGCGTGCGGGCGCTGCTCGTCGTGGCGGTGCTGATGCCGCTCTGGTCGAGCTACCTGGTCAAGGTCTACACGTGGCGCATCATGCTGAGCAACGACGGCGTGGTGAACTGGCTGCTCAACCCGTTCGGGCTCGAGGGGCCGGGGTTCGGGAACGTCGCCACCTGGCTCGTCTTCTCGTACCTGTGGCTGCCGTTCATGATCCTGCCGATCTACGCGGGGCTCGAGCGGATCCCCAACTCGCTGATCGACGCGTCGAGTGACCTGGGCGCGCCCAACTGGCTGACGTTCCGGCGCGTGATCCTGCCGCTGGTGCTGCCGGCGCTGATCGCCGGCTCGATCTTCACGTTCTCGCTGACGCTCGGCGACTACATCACGCCGACGCTCGTCTCGAGCACGCAGTTCATCGGCAACGTCGTCTACGCCAACGTCGGGATCGCCAACAACCTGCCGCTGGCTGCCGCGTTCGCGACGGTGCCCGTGGTGATCATGCTCGTGTACCTGCTGATCGCGCGCCGGCTCGGCGCATTCGAGAGCCTCTGATGCTCCACCTCTCGAACGGCATGCGCTGGATCCTCCGCATCGGCAGCGCGATCACCCTGGCGTTCATCTACGTGCCCCTGTTCGTGATCGCGCTCTACGCGTTCAACGAGTCGAAGTCGCCGACGTGGCCGATCGAGGGGTTCACGCTCGAGTGGTGGGACAAGGCGATCCACAACCCCGGCGTGCGCGACGCGCTGTGGACCTCGCTGAAGGCGGGGCTGGGCGCCACGGCGATCGCGATCGTGCTCGGCACGCTGGCGGCGATGGCGGTGTCGCGCCACCGCTTCTTCGGGCGCGACGTGATCTCGTTCCTGGTGATCCTGCCGATCGCGCTGCCGGGCATCGTCACCGGCATGGCGCTCAACGCGACCTTCACCCAGGTGCTCGGCGTCGACCTGACCCTGTTCACGGTGATCGTCGGCCACGCGAACTTCTGCATCGTCGTGGTCTACAACAACGCGGTCGCGCGGCTGAGACGGACCGGCACCTCGCTGGAGGAGGCGGCCAACGACCTGGGCGCCGGTCCCTGGCGCACGTTCCGTGACGTGACCTTCCCGCAGCTGCGCACCGCCCTCGTCGCCGGCGCGCTGCTGGCCTTCGCGCTCTCGTTCGACGAGATCATCGTCACGACGTTCACGGCAGGGTCCGAGCAAACCCTGCCGATCTGGATCTTCACGAACTACTCGCGGCCCAACCAGCTGCCGATCGTGAACGTCGTCGGCCTGTCGGTGATCATCCTGTCGATCATCCCCGTCTACTTCGCCAACCGGCTGTCGCAGGACCCGATCGGCGCACCGGGCGGAGCGGGACGGGCCGGCACCGCCCGCTAGCGGCGATCAGCCCGGGATGTCCCGCGGGTCGTTGCCGTGGCTGTCCTTCTCGCGGATCTCGCCGCCTGTGCCGTGGACGACCAGCTCGCCCTGCTCGGCCTCGGCCACCTCGCGGCCGCGGCCGACCGCCTCGTCCTGGGTGTCGAACGTCTCGCGGGTGTCGCCATCGACCTTGATCGCCCAGCCGCCGTCATCGGGTGTCACGTGAACATCGCTCATGGCGCTGAGCTACCCGGCGACGGGGGCCGCAATCAGCGTTCTGGAAGGAACTCTCGCACCAAAGGCGAAAACCTCGGCCGTGACTCGAACGGGCACGACCGCACTCACGCTCTCCGACGAGATTCGCCAGCGCTTCGACGAGTTCTCCCGCTCGCAGAAGGACGTGGGGCAGTACATCGTCGACCATCTCGAGGAGGCGGCCTTCCACACGGCCGAGGAGCTCGCCCGCCGGGCCAACACCTCCAGCTCGACCGTCGTGCGCTTCGCGCAGGCGCTCGGGTTCGAGGGCTTTCCTGAGCTTCAGGCCGCGGCGCGCGACGAGTACCGGCGCGCGCGCGAGGGTGGTAACGGCGGGGCTGACGTCGCCGGGGCGCCGCTGTTCCCGATCGACCAGACCGAGTTCGAGGCCGCGCTGGCGGCCGACCACGCGAACCTCGCCGAGACGGCCCGCAAGGTCGACCGCGAGGAGGTCGCCGCGGCCGTCGACCTGATCTCCCACGCGGAGCGGATCGTGCTCTGCGGCACCGACCAGATGGCCTTCTTCGCCAGTTACCTGCGCCACCTGCTGATGCTGCTCGACCTGCGCGCCGAGGTGGTCGCCTCGCCGAGCCAGGAGAACCTGGCCAAGCTCGGGCGCGTGCACGAGAAAACCGTGATGGTCGGCTTCTCGGCCGGCCGTCCGCACCCGCTGGTCGTGCGCGCGATGAAGCTCGCCCGCAACCGCCACGCGGCGACGATCGCGATTGCCGACGCGACGCTCTCGGAGGTCGCCAAGCTGGCCGACCACCGGCTCTACTACTCGTCCAACAGCCCGGCCTTCGTGCGCTCCCACTCGGCGCTGCTCGGGCTGATCCAGGCGCTCGCCTACGGCGTGTACGCCCAGGACGAGCCCGCCTACGCGGACCGCATCAAGGCCTTCCGCCTCAAGTAGCCCCTTTTCGGCTCCGGCGCCATGACATAGGCTGGCGCGCCGGTGAGGAGGGCAGCTCTGTCGATCGCGCTGTGCGCGATAGCGCTGGGCTTCGCGGTGCCCGCGGAGGCCGCGCCCAAGGGCTGTGACCCGTTCGACAAGGCCGCCTGCCTGCTGCCCTGGCCGAACGACTACTTCGTCAAGCGCGGCCACCTCGCGCTGACGGACAGGCAGATGCCGCACAGCACCGACGGCGTGCCGATCGCCGCGCGCGACTACAACTGGTCGGACGGCTTCAGCCCGGGCCAGATCATCGTGACGCTCGTCCCGGGCCTCGACCTCAAGCGGACGGGCGCCGCGCCGGTCACAGACATCGGCCGCTCGCTGAAGCGCAAGCAGTCGATCCTCGTGATCGACGCCAGGACCGGCAAGCGCCAGCTGATCTGGTCCGAGCTCAATGCAGTCCCGAAGAACCCGAGGAAGCGCACGCTCAACATCCACCCGGGCATCGGCTGGCGCGAGGGTCACCGGTACATCGTCGCCCTGCGCAACCTGAAGCGGTCCAACGGGAGCACGATCAAGGCGCCGCGGGCGTTCCGCCGGGCGGTCGCGCGCGGCGACCGGCGCATGCCCGACATCCTCGGCCGGCTCGCGCGCGCGGGCGTCAAGCGCAAGGGCCTCTACCTCGCCTGGGACTTCACGATCGCCAGCCGCCGCAACCTGACGGAGCGGCTGCTCACGATCCGCGACCGCTCGTTCGGCGCGCTCGGCGACCGCAACCTGCGCGACCTCAAGGTCGCCGGTGCGGCTCCCAAGTTCACGGTCACCGAGGCACGCGACATCCCCGGCATCGGCCGGCGCGTCGCGGGCACGGTCGAGGTGCCCTGCTGGCTCGACAAGCCGGGCTGCGTGCCCGGCTCGCGCTACAAGCTGAACAAGCGCGGGCTGCCTGTGCGGACAGCCGGCAACGTCCAGCAGGCGCCGTTCGTTTGCGTGGTGCCGAACACCTCTGCGGCGACGCCGGCGCGTCCGCTGCTGTTTGGCCACGGCCTGTTCCAGGACGCCGCGGCGGTGGACACGATCGCGCTGTTCGCGCCGGTCTCGAACGCGGTCATCTGCGGCACCAACTTCACCGGCATGTCGATGGAGGATCTGGTCAACGACGCGAACGTGTCGTCCGACCTGTCGCGCTTCCCCGAGATCGCCGACCGGCTCCAGCAGGGCATCCTCGCGTTCACGTTCCTGGGCCGGGCGATGATCCATCCGCAGGGCTTCTCGTCGAACCCCGAGTTCGCCGGGCGGATCGACACCCGCCGGCTGTTCTACGCGGGCGCCAGCCTGGGCGGGATCATCGGCGGGGCGCTCACGTCGGTCGCGCCCGACTTCGACCGCTCCGCGCTGATCGTGCCGGGCCTGCGCTTCAGCCTGCTGCTCACGCGCAGCACCCAGTTCCCGAGCTTCGGCCGGATCCTGTACGGCAAGTACCCGGACCCGGTCGAGCAGTCGCTGGTCAACTCGATGATCCAGCTGCTCTGGGACCGCGGCGAGGCCAACGGCTACGTCTACCACATGGTCCGCGACCCGCTGCCGAACACGCCGAAGAAGACCGTGCTGCTGCACGAGGCGTTCGGTGACCACCAGGTCAGCAACGTTGCCACCGAGACCGAGGCGCGCATCATCGGCGCGCGCCTGCGCACCCCGGCGCTTGACCCTGGCCGCAGCCGCGACCGCGTGCCGTTCTACGGGATCAAGCGGATCCAGCGGTACCCGTGGAAGGGCAACGCGCTGACGATCTTCGACATCGGCCCGCTGCGCCCGCCCGGGTGCAGCGGCGCGGCCTGCCTCGGGACCCCGCCGGCGCCGGTGACCAACACGCCGCCGGACGTGGGCGTCGACCCGCACGGCATCACCGCCACCGGGCTGAACGCCGTGTTCGAGTTCTCCGACTTCCTCAAGCTGAATGGAGCCTTCGTGGATCACTGCGACAAGGGCAAGCCGTGCTACTCGGCCGGATGGACGGGGCCGTGAGGCGGCTCGTCGCGATCACGGCCGCGGCGGTCGTGGCGCTGGTCGCGGCGGCGCCCGCGGGCGCCGCCGGCTGCGACCCGATCGACCCGTCGCGCTGCCTCTATCCGTGGCCGAACAACCACTTCCGCTCGGGCGGCCACCTCGCCCTGTCGCCGTCGATGATGCCCACCAACGCGTCCGGAACGCCGATCGAGCCGTCGGACTACAACTGGTCGGACGGCTTCAGCCCGGGCAGCACGCTCGTCACCAAGGTGCCCGGGCTCGACACGCCGGCGGCCTTCGCCGAGACCGGCTCGGTGCCGATTACCGATCTCGCGCGCACGTACGACTCCGGGGCCCCGGTCCTCGTGATCAACGCGCGCACGCTGCGGCGCCAGCTGATCTGGACCGAGCTCGACTCGAACGCCTCGACGGCGGCGAACACCGCGCTGCTGATCCACCCGGCCAAGAACTTCCGCGAGGGCGAGCGCTACATCGTCGCGCTGCGCAACCTGCGCGGCGCCGACGGGACGCTGCTCCAGCCGAGCACCGCGTTCCGGCGCTACCGCGACAAGATCGCGACCGGCTCGAACGCGTTCGAGGCGCGCCGGCCGCACATGGAGCGCCTCTTCAAGCGGCTGAAGCGAGCGGGGGTCAAGCGCAACGAGCTGTACCTAGCCTGGGACTTCACGGTGGCCAGCGCGGGCTCGCTGTCGGGCCGGCTGCGGCGCATCCGCGACGACGCGTTCCGCGGGCTCGGCGACACGAACCTCGGCGACCTCAAGGTCAGCGGCACCTCGCCCAAGTTCACGATCAGCAAGATCACCGAGTTCACGCCGGCCGAGAACGCCGTGATCCGGCGCCGGATCGAGGGCACCGTCGAGGTGCCGTGCTACCTCGACCAGCCCGGCTGCCCGGCGGGGTCGCGCTTCCGGCTCGGGCCGAACGGCCAGCCGGTGCGCACGCCCGGGAACGTCACCAACGCCAACTTCATCTGCAACATCCCGCGCTCGGTGACGTCGGCTACGCCGGGTCGGCTGTCGCTCTACGGGCACGGCCTGTTCGGCGGCGCCGGCGAGGTCAACAGCATCAGCCAGCTCCAGATCGCCAGCGAGCACAAGGTGGTGCTCTGCGCGAGCGACTGGATCGGCATGTCCGGCGGCGACATCCCGAACACGATCTCGATCCTGGGAGAGCTGTCGAACTTCCCCGAGCTGGCCGACCGGCTCCAGCAGGGCTTCATCAACTTCCTCTTCTTGGGCCGGACGATGATCCACCCGAAGGGGTTCTCATCGAGCCTCGCGTTCTGGGACTCGGGCGGCCCGCTGATCGACACGCGCAAGGTCTACTACTCGGGCGGAAGCCAGGGCGGCATCGCGGGCGGTGCGCTGACCGCGGTCGCGCCTGATTTCACGCGCTCGGTGTTGATCGTGCCGGCGATGAACTACAGCCTGCTGCTCACGCGCTCGATCGACTTCGACCCGTTCGCGCAGGTGCTCTACCCGGCCTATCCGGACGAGCTGACCCGGCCGCTGCTGCTGTCGATGATCCAGACGCTCTGGGACCGCGGCGAGCCGGACGGCTACGCGTGGCACATGACGACCAACCCGTATCCGAACACGCCCGCGCACACGGTCCTCCTGCACATGGCCGTCGGCGACCACCAGGTGGCCAACGTCGCGACCCAGGTCGAGGCGCGCACGATCGGCGCCAAGCTCCGGGTCCCGGCGGTCGAGCCGTTCCGCTCGAACGACGTCCAGCCCTTCTACGGGATCAAGCCGATCACCGAGTGGCCGTACCACGGCAGCGCGCTCGTCGTCTGGGACATCGGCCCGCTGCGCGGCAGCCTGGGCACCCCGCTGCCGCCCGACACCAACCCGGCACCGCGGATCGGCCGCGACCCGCACGGGCTGACCGGCCGCGAGATCGGCGCCCAGCTCCAGTTCTCGAAGTTCATCGACGGTGACCTGATCGACGTCTGTCTCGGCAAGCCCTGCCACGCGGCGGGCTGGGACGGATCGCCGTGAGACGGCTTGTCGCGATCACGGCCGCGGCCGTCGTGGCGCTCGTCGCGGCGGCGCCCGCCGGCGCCGCTGGCTGCGACCCGATCGGCGTCGGCAACTGCCTCTACCCGTGGCCGAACGACTACTTCCGCGAGGACGGCCACCTGGCCCTGACGCCGTCGATGATGCCGGCCAACAGCTCCGGCGTCCCGATCGACCCGACCGACTACAACCGTCAGGACGGCTTCAGCCCGGGCGCGACGATCGTGACCAAGGTGCCCGGGCTCGACACGCCCGCGGCGCTGGAGCGGACGGGCGCGGTGCCGATCACGGACCTCGCGCGCACCTACGACCGCCGGGCCCCAATCGTCGTGATCAACGCGCGCACGCTGCGGCGCCAGCTGATCTGGGCCGAGCTCGACTCGAACGCCGGCTCGGCGGCGAACACGGCGCTGCTGATCCACCCGGCCAAGAACTTCCGCGAGGGTGAGCGCTACATCGTTGCGCTGCGCTGGCTGCGCAACGCCGACGGCGCGCTGCTCACCGCCCCGCTGGCGTTCCGCTTCTACCGCGACCGCGTCGTCACGAAGACGCCGTCGTTCGAGGCGCGCCGCCCGCACATGGAGGCCATCTTCAAGCGCCTCAAGCGCGCCGGGATCAAGCGCCACGGCCTCTACCTCGCCTGGGACTTCACGGTGGCCAGTGAGCGCTCGCTGTCGCGCAGGATGCTCTCCATCCGCGACCGCGCCTTCGCCGACCTGGGCGACGCCAACCTCAAGGACCTCGAGGTCGAGGGCGCGCCGCCGAAGTTCACGATCGACAAGATCATCGACTACACGCCGGCCCAGCAGCCGAACGTGCGCCGGCGCGTGGAGGGGCACGTGACCGTGCCCTGCTTCCTCGACCAGCCGGGCTGCCCGCCCGGGTCGCGCTTCAGCCTCGGCCCCGATGGCCTGCCGCAGCGCATCCCCGGCAACACCTACGAGGCGGCGTTCATCTGCAACATCCCGCGCTCGGCCACGCCCGACCACCCGGCGCGCCCGTCGCTGTACGGGCACGGCCTGTTCGGCGACGCCGGCGAGGTGGGGGCGGACAACGTCGAGCAGCTCGGCAACGAGAACGACGTGATGGTCTGCGCGGCCGACTGGATCGGCATGTCCGAGAACGACCTGCCCAACGCGCTCGGCGTGCTCGGTGACCTGTCGGACTTCCCGACCCTGCCCGACCGCCTCCAGCAGGGGTTCCTCGACTTCCTCTACATCGGGCGCGCGATGATCCACCCCAAGGGCTTCTCGTCGAGCCTCGCATTCTGGGACCCGAAGGGTCCGCTGATCGACACGCGCCGGCTCTTCTACTACGGCAACAGCCAAGGGGGCATCGCCGGCGGCGCGCTGACCGCCGTGGCGCCCGACTTCAACCGCTCGGTGCTCTACGTGGGCGCGATGAACTACAGCCTGCTGGTCGAACGCAGCGTCGACTTCGACCCGTTCGGCGCGGTGCTCGACGGCTCCTATCCGGACCGGCTCGAGCGACCGCTGTTGCTGTCGCTGATCCAGACGCTCTGGGACCGCGGCGAGCCGAACGGCTACGCCTGGCACATGACCGGCGACCCGCTGCCGAACACGCCGCCGCACAAGGTGCTCCAGATCCTCTCGTTCGGCGACCACCAGGTCGCCAATGTCGGCACCGAGATCGAGGCGCGCACGATCGGCTCGAAGCTGCGCCTGCCCGCAACCGACCCCGGCCGCCACACCGACGTCGCGCCCTACTACGGGATCCCGCACATCGAGCAGTTCCCCTTCGACGGCGACGCCGCGCTGGTCGTGTGGGACATCGGGCCGCTGCGGGCCGGGGGCACGCTCGGGACTCCGGCGCCGCCGATCACGAACACGCCACCGCGCATCGGCGTGGACCCGCACGACCTGGTGATCGAGTCCGAGCCCTCCGTGCGGCGCCAGATCGCGGAATGGCTGCGCATCGACGGGCATCTGATCGACGTGTGCGGCAGCGCCCCCTGCCACGCGGCCGGATGGTCCGGCCCGTAGGGCTGGCCGCCGTCGCGGCGCTGCTCGCCGCGGCTGCGCCGGCTGCCGCCGGCGGCTACTCGCCGGCGCACCTGGTTCCGCGACCACAACGGCGGCAACGTCACCACCGGTGACTTCATCGCGCTCGCCGAGCGCAAGACGGGCCGCCAACTGGACGCCTTCTTCGACGACTGGCTGTACCGCGCGGGCCGCCCCGCCGCCTGCCC
>JBQGCL010000120.1:0-10805 GCA_052038485.1 Thermoleophilaceae bacterium
GCCATCGGCTCCTCGATCAGGTAGGCCTGGCGCGCGCCGGCGCTCAGGCAGGCCTCCTCCACGGCTCGCTTCTCCACCCCGGTCACGCCGCTCGGCACGCAGACCACCACGCGCGGGTGCGCCCAGCGGTTCTGGTGGACCTTCTGGATGAAGTGACGGAGCATCTGCTCGGTCACGTCGAAGTCGGCGATCACGCCGTCCTTGAGCGGGCGGATCGCCTGGATCGTCCCGGGGGTCCGCCCCAGCATGCGCTTCGCCTCGATCCCGACCGCGTGCACCTCGGCCGTGCGGGAGTCGATCGCGACCACGGACGGCTCCGAGAGCACGATCCCGCGGCCGCGGACGTAGACGAGCGTGTTGGCGGTCCCCAGGTCGACAGCCATGTCACGGCCGCCCATGCCGGTGAGGTAGGAGAAAAAGCCCATTTCGCGCGTTGAGACAGGAGGATAAGCGCCGGAGCGGCAGCACGCGAGAGCCCCGAACGCGAGCCGGAGTCTAGCGAGCCAACAGGTCAGGCATGAGCCTTAGCAAGAGCGGCACCGGCAGGCCGACGACGTTCCAGTAATCACCGTCTATCGACTCGACCAGGGCGGCCCCGCGGCCCTGGATCGCGTAGCCCCCTGCGCGGTCGCGCCACTCGCCGGTCGCGAGGTACCAGTCGAGGTCGGCCTCGCTCAGCTCCCGAAAGCGCACCGCGGTCACGGCGACGTCGCTGCGCTCCTCACCGCCGGCGATCACGGCGATGCCCGTCAACACCTCATGCTTCCGCCCCGAGAGGCTGGTCAGGAAGTGCTTCGCGGCGTGCTCGTCGGCGGGCTTGCCGTAGACCTGGCCGCCCAGCACCACGGCGGTGTCGGCGCCCAGCACGCGCTTGCCGGACACCGCGCGCGCCTTCAGCAGGGCGTTCTCGCGGACGATCTCGTGCGGGTCGCCGTCCACGACCTCCTCGAGCTCGGGCACCTCCACGCGGAAGTCCACGCCCAGCTGCTCGAGGATGGCCCTCCGCTGGGGCGAGGCCGAGGCGAGGATCACCTAGAGCTCGGGGAAGAACAGCCCGATCTCGCGCGCGGCGGACTCGGCCGAGTCAGAGCCGTGCACGAGGTTGGTCTGGACCTCGAGCCCGAACTCGCCGCGGATCGAGCCGGGAGCCGCCTCGAGCGGGTTGGTCGCCCCGATTACCTGCCGCGCCGCGGTGACGGCCTCGTAGCCCTCGAGCACGAGCGCCACCAGCGGGCCGCCGGTGATGAAGTCCACGAGGTCGCCGAAGAAGGGCTTCTCGGCGTGCTCGGCGTAGTGGCGCTCGGCCAGCTCGCGCTCGACCGTCATGTGCTTCATCGCCACGATCGTGAGTCCCTTGCGCTCGAAGCGGGCGAGGATCTCGCCCGTGAGACGGCGCTCGAAGGCGTCGGGCTTCACCAGGATCAGCGTCCGGTCCATCGATCTCCTATTCGGGTAGAGGGCGCGCGGAGCCTAGCCGGACGGCCGCTCGCGCGACGCGCGCGCGGCGCGCCGCTCGGCGGCGACCGGCGGCTCGGTGGGCACCGGGCGCTCGCTGGTCGGCGCCTGGCGCTCGGACGTCTGCTCCTGCGAACGCGGCTCCTGCTGGCGCGGCCGCGACGAGCGCTGGCCGCTCTGGCGCTGGGCCGAAGCCGCGGCCGTGCGCCGGCGGCGCGGGCGCGCCTCCGGAGCCGCCTGGCCGACCTCGGCCTCGCAGTACGGGCAGATCTTCCAGCGCGGATCGAGCGGGCGGGCGCAGACCGTGCAGGGCTCGCGCAACCGGCGCAGGCAGCTGGGGCACCGCAAGAAGTCCTTCTCGACCTCGAAGCCGCAGTACTGGCAGTGCACGTGCTCGAGGCTCGCCAGGCGCGCCTCGGCGGCGGCCATCTCCAGCTCGCGCTCGCGGACGTCCTCGAGGTACTCGGGCGGGCGCACGATCAGGTAGACGATCGTCCCCGCGAACGGGAACACCGATGCGACCGTCGCGCAGCCGACCAGCAGCGGGTCGTCGATGCGCCGGCGGGCGTCGGCGAACGTCCAGTAGATCAGCGCCAGCCAGATCACGACCAGAAACAGCAGCAGCAGGCTGGCGGCCGTGTTGAGCCCGTCGTTCTCGATGCCGAAGACGGCCAGGGCGCCCATAGGAGGGGCGAGTGTAGCTTGCAGTCCCCCCGGAACAGGAGGATGCAGGATGCTCAAGGACGCGCGCGTGGCCGCGCGGATCCCGGTCCAGGACCTCGAGCGAGCGAGGCGCTGGTACGCCGAGAAGCTGGGGCTCGAGGCCAGCGAGGAGCGCGAGGGCGGCCTGCTCTACCGCCTCGGCGGGTGCGAGTTCGCGCTGTTCACGTCGGCCGGCAGCTCGTCCGGGACGTTCACCCAGATGGGCTTCAGCGTGGATGACATCGAGGCCACCGTCGCCGACCTCAAGCAGCGCGGCCTCGAGTTCGAGTACGAGGACATCACCAGGGTCGAGGGCAACTACCCGAGCAAGGGCGGCAAGGGCGAGTGGGCCGTCTGGTTCCGCGACTGCGACAACAACATGCTCGGGATCGGCGAGTCGATCTACTAGAGGAAGAGCCGGCCCAGCGCGTAGCCGATCCCGAAGAAGACCAGGATCACGGTCGCGACGACGATCGCGACCAGGGCGATCATCGCGCCGAAGCGGGGGCCGTCGCCGTCCATTGCCCGAACAGGCTAGAGCGGGATGCAGCTCGGGCGGAACCCGGGGTCGGCCGGGCCGGGGCGGGCGAGGGCATTGCGCACCCAGCGCAGCGCCACCGCGTCGTAGATGATCCCCAGGTGCTCGGCGACGTCGAGCGGGCAGCGTTCCTGGAGCAGCACGTTGGTGGCCCCGGACAGGAACGCCGACGTGTACGGGATCACGACCTCGTCGTAGCGCGTCTCGATTGCCGTGTAGCTGACCTCGCCGGGCGTCTCGTCGCCGGCGTTGAGGTTGGTCAGGAAGGCCGAGCCGGTTGCCTGCTGGCCGCACGAGTAACAGAGACCCGCTCCGTCGAGCAGCAGCGCGCCGGGGTTGCTCGTCCCGTGGTTCGAGGGCGCGAGGCCGATCAGGTCGTCGACCTTCGACGCGCCGCCCAGGAACTTGACGTAGTAGCGCGGCATCATCCCGCCCTGCGAGTGACCGACGACCGAGACCTTGCGGGCGCCGGTGGCGGCCAGCACGCGGTCGACCAAGTCGCGCAGCTGGGCCGCCGAATCCTCGATCGGACCGGTGGCGCGGTTGCCGTAGTCCAGCGCGAAGACGCAGTAACCGTCCTGCTTGAGGCGGGGCGAGATCAGGTTCCAGGAGACCGTCATGTCGCCGAACGTGCCGTGCACGAGCACGATCGGGTACGGGTGAGCGGAGCTCGGCTTGCAGGTCCAGTCGTTTGCGCCCGGCGGGCTGATGCCGGGCGCCTGCGCGGCGGCGGGCGCGGCAAATACGAGCGTCAGCGCCAGCGCTACGAGCACCCCCCGGACCCTCATGCGCGACTACCTACCCGCTAGAGCATCGAAGCACGCCTGTCCGGATCGGCCCTGACCAGGTCGGCGACCAGGTAGATCGATCCGGTGGCGAGCACGGCCCCGCCGGGGCCGGCCAGCTCGCGCGCCCGGGCGACCGCCGCGCGCGGGTCCGCGACCGTCTCGGATGGCGGCCCGCCGAGCTTCTCGGCCAGCGAGCCGAGCGTGCCGGGCGACAGCGAGCGCGGGTTGGCCGAGCGCGTGTAGATGGCGTGGTCCACGCGCGGCAGCAGCTCGCCGAGCATGCCGGCGGCGTCCTTGTCCTCGAGCACGCCGATCACCGCCACACGCGGGCGGCGCGAGCCGAACACGTCGTCGAGGGATTCCGCCAGCGCGCGGGCGCCGGCCGGGTTGTGGGCGCCGTCGTAGACGGTCAGCGGCCGCTCGGCCACGATCTCCACGCGGCCGGGCACGGTCGTCTGGGCGGCGGCCGCGGCGATCGTCTCGGCGCGCAGCTCGCCCGGCCCGAGGAACGCGTCCGCCGCGGCGAGGGCCATCGCGAAGTTGCGGCGCTGGAAGCCGCCCGGCGCGCGCAGCGGGACCCCGGCATCGGCGGGCGCGCGCACGAGCGTGGCGTGGCGCTCGGCCGCGACGCGCCCGGCCACGGCCGCCGAGTCGGGGTCGAGCTGGCCGACGACGAGCGTGCCGTGGTCGCGCACGACCGCCAGCTTCTCCTCGGCGATGTCCGCCAGCGTCGGGCCGAGCCAGCGCGTGTGCTCGAGCCCGACCGATGTCAGCGCCTGCACCTTCGAGGGGATCACGTTGGTCGCGTCGAAGCGGCCGCCCAGGCCGGCCTCGATCACGGCGACCTCCACACCGCGCCGCGCCAGCTCGTGGTAGGCGGCCGCGGTGAGCGCCTCGAACTGGGTGACCGGGTCGTCCTCGGTGCGGTTGACGAGCTCGGCCGCCTGGGCGGCGCGCTCGACCGCCGCGGCGAAGTCGCCCTCCGAGACCGGCTCCTCCCCCACCTCGATCCGCTCCTTGAACGAGGCGAGGTGGGGCGACGTGTAGCTGCCGGTGCGCAGGCCGTGGCGCTCGAGGATGGCTGCGCAGAAGCGCACCGTGGACGACTTGCCGTTGGTGCCCACGACGTGAATCGACGCGAAGCGCCGCTGCGGCAGCCCCATCACGGTCATCAGCCGGTGCATGCGGTCCAGCCCGAACCGCATCCCGAACAGCTCGAGCGAGAGCAGGTACTCCTCGGCCTCGCGGAAGGTCATTCGCCCAGGCGCCGGAGCGCGTCGCGGTACTCCTCGAGCTTGCGCCGCTCCTCGGCCACCACCTCGGCCGGCGCGCGCTCGACGAACTGCTCGTTGGCGAGCTTGCGCTCCGCTCGCTCGATCTCGGCGGCCAGCTGGTCCCGACGCGCGGCGCGGCGTCGCTCGGCCTCGGCCGGATCGAACGCGTCCGACGGCAGCACCTGCACCCCGCCGCCGGGCACCGGCACCGTGGCCAGCACGTCGCCGTTGGAGACGTCCTCGCCGACCAGCTCGAAGCGAGCCAGCCGGGCGAGGTGCCCGCGCAGACCGTCGTAGCCGTCCGCGGCCAGCCGCCCGCGCACGATCGCCGACGGCTTCGCGCCGACCTCGTCGCGGTACCGCCGCAGGGCCGTGACGGCCTCGATCAGCGCGCCGACCTCGGCTTCGGCTGCGTCGTCGAACAGCGACTCGTCCGGCTCCGGCCAGCCGGCGACCGCCAGCAGGCCGCGCTCGCCCGGCAGCAGCGACCAGATCTCCTCCGTCACGAACGGCATCACCGGGTGCAGCAGCCGGAGCGTGCGCTCGAGCGCCCACAGCAGCACGCCCGAGACCCCCTGGTTGTCCTCCTCGTAGAGGCGCGGCTTGACGAGCTCGAGGTACCAGTCGCACAGCTCGGACCAGAAGGCGCCGTAGAGGTCGAGCGTGGCGTGCGAGAAGCGGAAGCCCTCGTAGAGCTCGGTCGCCCGCGCGGTCAGGTGATCGAGCCGCGACACGATCCAGCGGTCCTCGACGGCGGTGGCGGCGCGTGGGTCGGGCTCGACCTCGGCCACCCTCATCAGGATCAGCCGCGACGCGTTCCAGAGCTTGTTGGCCAGGTCGCGCCCCTGCTTGACGCGCTCCTCGTTGAACTTCACGTCCTGGGCCGAGGACATCGCCAGCAGGCCGAAGCGCAGTGCGTCGGCGCCGTGCACGTCGATCAGCTCCAGCGGGTCCATGCCGGTCCCGAGCGACTTCGACATGCGCCGCCCGTCGGGCGCCTGGATCACCGAGTGGATGTTCACGTCGGTGAACGGCACCTCGCCGGTCAGCTCGATGCCGAACATCACCATGCGCGCGACCCAGAGGAAGATGATGTCGCGCGCCGTCGAGTTGAGGTCGGTCGGGTAGAAGGCCTTGAACTCGGGCGTCGGCTCCGGCCAGCCGAGCGTGGCGAACGGCCACAGCCCGGACGAGAACCAGGTGTCGAGCACGTCGGGGTCGCGCTCCCAGCCGTCGCCCGCCGGCGACTCGACGCCGACGTAGGTCTCATCGCCGCGATACCAGACGGGCAGCTGGTGACCCCACCAGAGCTGGCGCGAGATGCACCAGGGGCGGATGTTCTCGAGCCAGTCGAGGTAGACGCCCGCCCACGGTCTCTCGGGGTGGAACTTCACGCGCCCGTCCTGCACGACCTCGATCGCCGGCCGCGCCAGCTCGTTCATGTCGCAGAACCACTGAAGCGAGATCAGCGGCTCGATGCGGCGGCCCGAGCGGTGCGAGTGCGGGACGTCGTGGACGTAGGCCTCGGTGGCCGAGATCAGTCCCTCGGCGCGCAGCGCGTCGACCACGGCGGCGCGCGCCTCGTCGACCTCCATGCCGCGGAACTGCTCGGGTGCCGCGTCCGTGATCCGGCCGTCCTCGCCGATCACGCTCACCTCGTCGAGGCCGTTGCGGCGGCCGATCTCGAAGTCGGCCGGGTCGTGCCCCGGCGTGATCTTGAGCGCGCCGGTGCCGAACTCGGGATCGACGTGCTCGTCGGCGATCACCGGCAGCCGGCGACCGACGAGCGGCAGGATCGCCGTCTCGCCGATCAGGCGCGAGTAGCGCTCGTCGCTCGGGTTCACCGCGATCGCGGTGTCGGCCAGCATCGTCTCCGGGCGCACCGTCGCCACCGTGATCGAGCCCGAGCCCGACTCGAGCGGGTAGTCGATCGAGTAGAGCGTGTCCTCGACGGTGCGCTGCTCGACCTCGAGGTCCGAGATCGCGGTGCGCAGGCCCGGGTCCCAGTTGACCATGTAGTTGTCGCGGTAGACGAGCCCCTTCTCGTACAGGCGCACGAACACGAGCGCGACGGCGCGCTGGTAGTCGTCGTCCATCGTGAAGCGCTCGTCGTCGTAGTCGAGCGACGCGCCGAGGCGCTTGAACTGCTCGGTGATCGTGGAGCCGTGCTCGCGGCGCCAGTCCCAGACGCGCTCGATGAACCCGTCGCGGCCGAGCTGCTCCTTGGTCTTGCCCTCGGCCTCGAGCGCCTTCTCGACCTGGCGCTGGACGGCGATGCCGGCGTGGTCGGTGCCGTAGATCCACTTCGCTCGCCTGCCGCGCATGCGGGCGAGCCGGATGCACACGTCCTGGATCGACCCGTTCAGCGCGTGGCCCATGTGCAGCGAGCCGGTCACGTTCGGCGGGGGCACCGCGATCGAGTAGTTCTCGTCCGGCGTGCCCTCTGGCTCGGCGTGGAATATGCCCGTGTCCTGCCAGCGCGCGAACACGCGCGACTCCACGTCGGCGGGCTCGTAGCGCGTGCGCGTGGCGAGGATCTGGTGGCGGTCGGGCATCGCCGCCAAGTCTGCCAGGGGCTAGTCGGGTAGCGCGTTCACGAAGTCGACGAACTTGCGCGTGTCGCGCAGCGGCGCGCCGTGGCCGAACATGACGAGCTTGGGCTCGAGCAGCCCGAGGCGCTTTGCCGAGCGCCGGTTGAGCGGCGGGTCGTGCGTGAAGTAGGCCTTCGGCTCCTTGAGACCGGGCAGGCCGGTGATCACGTCCATGTTGTTGAGCACGTCGCCGAGGATCAGCACGCGGTCCGACTCGCGCCAGTAGGCGATGTGGCCGGGCGAGTGGCCGGGGACGTCGAGCACCTTGAAGCCCGCGACCTCGTCGCCCTCGCGCAGCTGTCGGTCGACCTTGCGGGCCGGGCCGCACCAGTACTTCATGATCGCCCGGTTGAGCGGATGCGGGGCCTGGCTGGCGCGCATCTTGTCGAGGTCCTCCGCGAGCGGCACGTCGGTGGCCCCGACCCAGTACGGGATGCCGAGCCGTTCGCAGAGCGCGTTCGACGCGCCCTGGTGGTCGGGGTGCGCGTGCGTCAGCGCGTGCGCGCTCACCGTATGGCCCTCGATCTGCTTGAGGATGCGCCGCGGCGCGCGCCGGGTGGCGGCGTCGATCAGCACGTCCTCGACGAGGTACACGTTGATGGCGTTCGGGGGCCGGCCCTTGAGCTGCCAGACGCCCGGGGCGAGTTGCTTCATGGAACGGATCCTATGTCGTGGCGCTCACCTCACTCGTTCTGCCGTTTCGGCGGTCGCCGGTAGCCCGCGGCGGACTGCACGCTCGACGGCCGCCACTGGGCCCCGCCGCGCAGGGTCGGGACGCCCTCGGCGTTGAGCACGTCGGCGATCGCCTGGAGCGTCATGCCGGCCTCGCGCATCGACGCGATGCGCTGCTTGAGCGCCGGGACGTCCTGGACCACCTGCGGCTCGGCCGTCGCCGTCGAGCCGGCCGCCGCGGCGGCCAGCCCCTTGCGCGTGCGCTCGTGCTCCCAGGAGCTGACCCGCGCCAGCGCCTGCGCCGCCACGCGACCCTCGGGGGACGCCGTGTCCAGCCCGAGGTCGAGCGCGACCAGCCGTCCGCCCGTCCGCTGAAGCCGGTCCAGCACGCCTCCGAGGTCCGCGGCCGATCGGCTCAGCCTCCCGAGCTCGGAGACGATGATGCACTCGGCCTCGCCGCGGCCGATCTTGTCGAGCGCGTAGAGCAGGCCCTCGCGTTCCAGGTCCTTGCCTCCCGCGTCGACGTCGCGCACCACCTCCACCAGCTCCCAGCCCTGCTCCTCGCAGTAGGAGTCGATCGCCTCGAGCTGGGTGTCGAACTCCTCAGGCTGGAGCGCCCGGCTGGCTGGCACGCTCACGTAGCCCACGGCGAGCACCTTCTGCTCGCTGCGCCGGAAGGGCGAGCTGCGTGCCGGCGGCACGATGTTCGTGACCTCGTCCTGAGAGACCCAGAACGGGTCCTGAATGCCCGGATCGCTCACCAGATAGCGAGCCTCCGGGGTCCTGCGCAGGCCGCGCCTGCCGAGCACGAGGGCGTGCACCTGACCGCGGAAGCGGCCCACCGACCTCGTGTTGGTGGTCCCCTCGGCGACGACCCCCTTCGCCAGCGGGACCGCGGTGCCGGTGACGACCCGGTTACGACGGCCCAGCAATGCGCCGCCGATCAGGCCCAGCGCCAGTGCGAGCGCGCCGATCAAGACGGCGATCGGAACGGAGACCCCGCTGGTCTCCCCGCGCTCGGCGGGCTGCCCAGGCGTCGCCGCCTGCGCGGTGCCCTCGAGCCCGGGCGCTTCGGTGTTCGGCTTCTCGGTCGCCGGTGGCGAGGCGTCGGGCTTCTCGGCGTTCGCCTGAGCGCCCGGCTCGTCGGCCGGTGCCTGCGTCGAGGCCGGCTCGTCGGGCTGCTGCGGCACCTCGGCGATCAGCCGCCGCGTCTTGGCGGTGGCCACGCCGTTCACCGGGATCCCGCGTGCCTTCTGGGCGCGCTCGACCGCGGCCTGCGTGATCGGCCCGAAGAGGCCGTCCACCGGGCCGGGCCGGAACCCGTGCCGTCGCAGCGATGACTGGAGCACACGCACCCGCGGCGATCCCTCGGGCTGTGCAAAGCCGGCTCCCCGCCGGAGCGGCTCGTTGGATGCGCGCGTCAGCGCGCGGCGTGTCTGCGGACCGACGATCCCGTCGGTCCCGACGTCGGTGGCGGCTTGGAAGCGGGTGACCGCGGCCTCGGTCAGAGGCCCGTACAGCCCGTCCACCGGCCCGGGCTGCCAGCCCAGCCGGTCCAGAGTGCGCTGAACCTCGCGCACCTGCGGAGCCCCCTCGGCCTTGCCATAACCGGCTCCGTACTGGAGCAGGCCGGCGGCCGCGATGCTCGTGCCCGGGAGGCAGAGCAGGACGAGCGCGGCCAAGAGGCCCGCCAATCCGGCCCTGCTGAAGGGCACGTCATATGTCCTTCGCATCGTTGTCTCCTCATCGAGCGGTGTGCACCGGGCGCGATCCGGCGCCCGGGAGGTCTGGTCAGGTCCTCGGTGGGACTAGCCAGGCCGCTCGATGACGGCGACGAACGTGAAGAGCCGCCAACGCGCCGGCGGGACGCGGAGGCGGCTGTAGTGCTGCAGCGCGAAGGCTGCAAGGGAGAAGATCAGGGCCAGGAAGAGGCCGAAGGCCACGCCGGAGCTCACCCCGCCGGCGGCGCTGCCACCGGCCGGGATGGGATCGGGCGCGCGCGGGCTCGGAGCGCTGTCCGGGGTCGCGGACGGCGTCGCCTGTGTGGCGCCGGCGAGGGCGGCGGAGCCCAGGGCGGCCTGAGCAAGAGCCAGCGGGGACCAGGGACCGGCGGGCAGCGCGAGGCCCGCGGGGTGCGTCCCGGTCACGGGCGCCGCGTCGGTCAGAGCGACGTCCGGAACGGCCGGAGCGGTCGGGGCGGCCGGGAAGGTCGGCGAGGCGGCCGGAGGCGACAGCCGGCCAGGCGCGGCCGCGACCTGGTCAAGGGCGGCCGGAGGACTCGGAACGGTGAGCGTCGGAGTGGCGAGCGTCAGGAGCCCCTGAACGGCCGAAGGCGGAGCGAGCAGATCGGTGACCGGCGCCAGCAGACCAGCGCCGTCCCCACCGGCCGGCGGCGCGAGCAGGTCGGTGACCGGCGCGAGCAGATCGGTGACCGGCGCGAGCGGGTCGCCACTCGCCGGCGGAGCGAGCAGATCGGTGACCGGCGCCAGGAGACCACCGTCGTCCCCACCAGCCGGCGGCGCGAGCAGGTCGGTGACCGGCGCAAGCAGATCGGTCACCGGCGCGAGCAGGCCGCTGTCGCCGTCGCCACCCGCCGGCGGTGCCAGCACGTTCGTCACCGGCGCCAAGAGATCGGTCACCGGCGCGAGCGGGTCGTCGCCGCCGCCAGTGGCGGGCGGCGCGAGCAGATCGGTCACGGGCGCGAGCAGGCCGCTGTCGTCGTCGCCGTTCGCCGGCGGTGTCAGGACATCCGTCACCGGCGCCAGCAGACCGGTGGTCGGCGCGA
>JBQGCL010000121.1:0-1982 GCA_052038485.1 Thermoleophilaceae bacterium
CGGCCCGCCCACTGCCCGTCGGTCGACGAATCGAGCGCAGGTCAGCGGAAGCAACGATCACAAGCGCATCCTCGACATGCCTTTTGCCTGAGTCAGACCGACGGGAGTGGGCAGCCTCGCCGTCCAAGCGGACGGCACCCCCGATCTTGAGACACAGTCGCTTGAGGAAACGATTGGCAGCGTGATTCGATGTGGGGGACGGGTAGGAACGATTGGATGGCAGCAAGTTGGCTGCGAGCGCACCTTCTACCGCGGCGGGTCCGGGCACGCATCCGGAATCCCGAGGAGCTTCGGATGGGCAGCCCCCACTATGGCCAGCTTGTCCTCGACGGCCACGCCTTGACTCCGCCACTCAGCATCGAGTCGCGCTCGCTCTGTTGGTCGGACGATGGCGCGCTGCTCGCTGCGCAGGAGCTTGTGTCGTGGCCCGATGGGCCAGTGACACGCGTCGTCGTGTTCGACACGATGCGGCTCGTGCGGATCGCCGCTTCTCCGGATCGGCGCGGACTCGGGAACCCGGATCGCTTCGAAGGTTCCTCGCTCGTGTACCGGCATTGGCATCACGAAGCGGGAGAACGCCGATTCCGGCTGGAGCTCTAGTCCGCTCCCGCGCCCGACGATGACATTGAGTGCGGGAAATGATGCTCCTATGACTGTCAAGCCATCTGCTGCTCCTGTTCTTGCAGTAGTCGGTAGAGGTGGCGGGCGAGGTAGCGCTTGAGCAGCCGGGTAGCGTCGCGGCGGCTCTTCCCCTCCGCGATCCGCTTGGCGATGTAGTCCTTGGTCGCCGCATCGTGCTGGCGGCGATGGAGGACAACGGTGTGGAGTGCCCGGTTGAGTTGGCGATCGCCGCCGCGGCTGAGCCGGTGCCGTTGCGTCTGGCCGCTGGAGGCGGGAATCGGCGCGACGCCGGCGAGGCGTGCGAAGGCGGCCTCGGAGCGCAGCCGCCCTCGGTGTGACCAGGCGACGATCACCTGCGCGGCAACGACCGGGCCGACTCCCGGCTCCTCGAGTAGCTGTGGTGCGAGTGCACGAACATGTCCGAGCAGCTCGCGTTCGAGTTCGGCGGCCTCGGCGGTCGCCGCCTCGATCCGGCGGGCGAGTGAGCGCAAGACGAGCCTGGTGGCGAGCTCGTCGACGCTCATCGGGCCCGAGCGGCGAAGCCGACTGCAGCGCTCGAGGAGCCGCCCAGCGGGCAGCCCGCGCAGTTCCTCGCGGAGCCGGTCGGGAGCGGTGACGACCACGCTGCGCAGCTGCACAAGCGCCTCGCGGCGCACGTCGACGGCGCTGCGACGCGCGATCAGCAAGAGCCGCAGTGCTTCACGCCGTTGCCCTGAGCGCGGGAGCGCGAGCGTCTCGCTGGCAAGCGCTGCCCGCGCCGTAGAAACCGCATCGAGTAGGTCATCTTTGCCGCGCAAACGCCGCTCGGCTCGCGGCCTGCGGCTGATCTCGAGCACTGTCTCGCCACGCCCGGCGAGGAAGCGGGCAAGCCCGGCACCGTAGTGACCGGCGCCCTCGACTGCCCAGGCCCTTCCGCCCTCCGTGTACTGCTCGACGAAGCGGAGCCCAGCACGGTAGCCGCGCGCGTTCGCCCCTATCGCGTGCCTAGCAATGACAGCGCCGGCGGGTGCAGCCAGCACGGCCAGCACGTGCTCGTCCCGATGGGTGTCGACGCCGACTACGTAGTCCAGCTCATCTGCAAGCATCCGACTCGATCCTCCGACCTCGCTCGTTGGGTCCGGTGGTGCCGGTCTGAGTGCAGGGAAACCGCGGCGGCAGGACGGTAATGAGTCACGCCCACAAGGCGGACAAGCTCCTAATCAAGCCAGCAGCGGGCGCCAGACCGGCGCCGCCGCGCACACGCGGACGGATCATTCCCAAGGCACGCACAAGGCGGCCAGTCGCTTGACGAGTCACACACGGCACGGCGGCACCAGGCTGGCGACGGCCCCAGACGGACCGGCTCGCCCAGTCTTACCGTC
>JBQGCL010000122.1:0-5204 GCA_052038485.1 Thermoleophilaceae bacterium
GGAGACCCCCACCCCAACCACCACGGCAGCGACTAGCGCGGCGCCTGCGATCAAGCGTCGTCTGGTCACCGGGGGCAGGCTAGCTACCGCATCGGGCTATCTCGCACCTTGGCCCAGGAGCCGCCAGATGCGGCGCGTGACGGTCGGCACCTCGTCGCTGAGCGCCGACTCGTTCAGCTGGCCCGCCCACTGCGCGGTCCCGGAGCGGATCACGAAGCCCCCGCCGAGGCCGAACGCCACGAACGCCGGCTGGGTCGGGTCGCGACCCGCCGCCGCGATCAGGCGGCCGCTCGTTGGCAGCCGGCGCGACTGCTCGAACTTCGTGAAGTCGCCGATGAACTCGTCGAGCCCCTCGAACAGGCCGAGCCCGTCCTCGAACACGGTCAGCGGGGCGGACGTGCTCTCCTCGAACGGGGCCGTCGCCTCGCCGAAAGCGTTCACGCGCCGGCGTTGCGGATCGACCAGCTTGTCGTCGCGGATCCGCACCGTGCGCCGGAAGGCGTCGGCCCCGAAGGACGCTATGCGCAGCCCGTCGGCCACCTCGTCCCGCAGCCGGTCCAACAGCGGCTCCGGCAGCCACAGCGCGCTCCCGGCGAAGGCCACCCCCGGCGCGTTGCCGAGCGCGGGCCCCTCGCCGCGGGCCAGCGACAGGTCCGTGGTCAGGTCGTACGCCAGCCGCTCGCGGTCCAGGTAGCGCAGCAGTGGCGCCACCTCGGAGGCGAACCCCGACGGCAGGCCGCCCCCCGCGAACGGCCGGTCGAGCGACAGCGAGCGCGCCTTGGGGAAGGAGTCGGCGAAGCCGTCGTGATCGTCGTCCACGGAGTTGAGGGCCTGCCACGAGATCGCCGGCAGCACCACCAGCGGGCGCGGATGCTCGGCCGCGCGCTTCGACTGCGGCCGGCCGGTGACCGCGATCGGCCAGACGGCTCGGTGCCTGCCCGAGCGCACGCGCAGCACGTACACGCCGGTCTTCGTCTCGGAGGGGATGCGCACGCGCAGGCGGCCGGCGATGCGCTCGCCGCGCCGGATCGGCTTGGGGTCGCCCAGCCGCGAGACGGCGAAGGAGACGCTGCGGTCGATCGGCCCGACCCCGAAGACCGCGAGCGCGCCGGCCGGGACCACCTCCAGGGGGCCGCGCAGCGTGAACGAGCGCACCGACACGCCAGTCCCCGGCTGCGCGGTCTCCGCGCTCGGGATCTCCGCCGGGGCGACCGTGAGGTTGCCCGCCTTGTCGCGCACGCTGACCGAGAAGGCGTAGTCGCCGTCGGGCGCCGGGCCGGTCTGCTCGAGACCGGTGGCCACCTCGCCGTGCCACACGCCGCCGCGTCCGTTGCCGCGGAAGCGGCGCACGACGTGCGGCTTCGGTGCGTCGTCGGTCCGGAACACGCGGAACTCGGGCGCCTGGTTGGCCGGGCCCTCGTAGCGCAGCCTGACCTCTCCCGCGGCGGGGGCGATCTCGCTCGGCGTCGCGGACACGAGCCTCACGCGCGGCGGCTGAAGGTCCACCCGGATCCGCTTGGACGAGTCGATCACGCGGCCCTCGTCGCGGCGGACTACGCGCATCCGGTATTCGCCGTCCGGCACCACTGCACCGTCGTCGTCGCGCCCGTCCCAGCGGAAGCGGTGCTTGGTGTCGCCGCTCAGCTCGCGATCGTCGACCACCCGGCGCACCTCGTTGCCCTCGCTGTCCATGATCGAGAACGTGACCTTGGCCGGCTCGGACAGGTCGAAGCCGACCTCGGTTGAGTCGCGGAAGCGGTCGCCGTTCGGCGAGATCTGCTTCGGCTTCGCGGCGAAGCGGATCACCAGCGGGAACTCGCTTTTGAGCTGCTGCGTCGCGAAGAAGGCCGCGATCGTCGCAAGGACAAGCAGCGCGAAGACCGCGCGGACGACGGGACGGGCCATGGGCGCGGGACCCTAGTGGTTGAGAATGTCGGTCCGATGCGTGTTCAGCTCATCGATCCCTCCGCGGACGTGCTGCCCTACGACCACGCCCTCGCCGGCGCGCTGGCGCGCCGCGGCGCGGGGGTGGAGCTGATCACCTCGCGCTTCGTCCATGGACCGGCCCCCGCGCCGAACGGCTACGCCGTCGAGCGGTCCTTCTACCGGCTCGCCACCGGGCCGGCGGCCGACCGCCCGCGCCTGCGCCGCGCGCTCAAGCTGGCCGAGCACGTGCCCGACACCTTGCGCGTGCGCCGACACGCCGCCGCGGCCGACCTCCAGCACTGGCAGTGGCTCTGGCTCGAGGCGGTGACCACCCGCCTGCTGCCGCGCGGCCGGCCCCAGGTGCTGACCATGCACAACGTGATCAGGCGCGGCCGGTCCGGGCGCGCGCTCGCCGACCGCATGGACGCCACCATCGTGCACACACGCCACGGGGCCGAGCTGCTCGGCGATGGGCCGCGCGTGCACGTGATCCCGCACGGCGCGTTCGAGCACCTCACCCGCCAGCCGGACGAGCGGCCGCTGCCGCCCGAGCTGGCCGCCGTGGAGGGTCCGGTCGTGCTCTGCTTCGGCGTCGTGCGGCCGTACAAGGGGGTTGACGCGCTCGTCGACGCGTTCCGCTCGCTCGAGGGAGCCGAGCTGTGGGTCGTGGGGCGTCCGCTGGGCGTCGACCTCGACGGGCTGCGCGCGCCCGCCAACGTGCGCTTCGTGCCGCGCTACGTGTCCGACGCCGAGCTGCCCGCCTATTTCCGCCGCGCCGACCTGCTCGTGCTGCCGCACCGCTCGGTGGACGTCTCGGGCGTGCTGTTCGCCGGGCTGGCCTTCGGCAAGCCGATGGTGCTGTCCGACGTCGGCGGCTTCCGCGAGCTGGTGGAGGAGCACGGCGCCGGGCGACTGGTCGCGCCGGGCGACCCGGCGGCGCTCGCGGCGGCGATCGGCGAGCTGCTGGCCGACCCGGCCGAGCGCGAGCGCCTCGCCGGGCGCGCCCGCGCCGCGGCCGCCGGCCCGTACTCCTGGGACTCGATCGCGGAGCGCACGCTGGCCGTCTACGAGGAGCTGCTGTGAGGGTCGTCTTCATGGGCAAGAGCAAGCGCTCGGCCGTGGTCGCGCTCGACTGGCTGGTCGCGCGCGGCGCCGAGGTGGTCGCGGTGGTGGCCCCCGAGCCCGACGAGACCCTGCACCACCAGCAGCGGCTCGACCTCGCGGCCGAGCGCCACGGGCTGCCCCTGCGCACCGAGGGCGAGCTGTACGCCGACCCGCCCGCCGACGTCGACGTGGTCGTCTCGTTTCTGTTCTGGAACCTGATCCGGGAGCCGGTGATCTCGCTCGGACGCGTCGGCTGCCTCAACTTCCACCCGGCCCCGCTGCCGGACTACCGCGGCGTGGGCGGGTACAACGTGGCGATCCTCGAGGGCCTCGATCGCTGGGGCGTCTCGTGCCACTTCGTCGACGAGCGGTTGGACACCGGCGACGTGGTCGAGGTCGACCACTTCCCGATCGACGCGGCGGCGGAGACGTCCTTCTCGCTCGACCTGAAGTCCCAACGGCACCTGGTCGAGCTGTTCCAGCGCGTGATGCAGCGCCTGCTCGACGGCGAGGAGCTGCCCCGCACGCCTCAGGCCGACGGGCGCTACGTGTCGCGCACGGAGTTCGAGGAGCTGCGCGTGGTCCGCCCGGGCGACGATCTCGAGCGCAAGGTGCGTGCGTTCTGGTACCCGCCCTGGCCCGGTGCGGTGGTCGAAATCGACGGCCGGCGGGTCACGCTGGTCGACGAGAAACTGCTCGCCGAAATCGCCGCCGCCTACCGCGACGCGGGCCGTTTTCCGTGAAATGTGAGCTTCGTCACATAATTCGGGAATGGGCGCGGAGTACGCTCGTTAGATGAGTTGCGCGGCGTGCGGGACCGAGAACCCCGCCGGGGCTCGCTTCTGCATGGCCTGTGGCGCCAAGCTGGAGCACCGCTGCCCCAGTTGCGGTACCCCGGCGCCGCCCGAGGCGCGCTTCTGCATGAGCTGCGGAAACCGGCTCGACGAGGACCGCGGCGCCGGTGGCGGCGGCGGTGGTGGCGGCCGGGTCCCGGCCCCCGACCGGCCGCCCGAGGAGCGCCGCCAGGTGACCGTGCTGTTCGCCGACCTGTCCGGCTACACCGCGGTCGCCGAGCGCATGGACCCGGAGGCCGTGAAGACGCTCGTCGACCGAGTGCTGCTGCGGCTCGGCGAGGAGGTCGACCGCTACGGCGGAACCGTCGACAAGTACATCGGCGACAACGTCATGGCGATCTTCGGCGCCCCGGTCGCCCACGAGGACGACGAGGAGCGCGCCGTCCGCGCCGGGCTCGGAATGCAGGCCGCGATGGTCGAGGTCAACGAGGGCCTGCCCGACGGCGTTCACTTCGACCTGCGCGTGGGCGTCAACACCGGCGAGGTGCTGGCCGGGGCCGTTGGCCAGGACTACACGGTGGTAGGCGACACGGTCAACGTGGCCGCCCGGCTCCAGAGCGCCGCCCGCCCGGGCAGCGTGACCGTCGGCGAGCGCACCATGCGCGCGTCGGGCGGCGCGGTCCGCTACGAGCCGCTCGAGCCGCTCGAGCTGAAGGGCAAGTCCGAGCCCGTCCCGGCCTGGGAGGCCGTGGAGGTGCGTGCGCTCCAGGCGGTCGGCCGCGGCGCGCCCTCGCGCGAGGCGCCTCTGGTGGGCCGCGGGCAGGAGCTGTCGACGCTCGAGACGATCTTCGAGCGGGTCACGCTCGAACGAGCGCCGCACCTGGTCACCCTGGTCGGCGAGGCCGGCGTCGGCAAGTCGCGCGTGCTGCGCGAGCTCGAGAGCCAGCTCTGCAGTCGCACGCTCAAGCCGACCTTCCGCACCGGGCGCTGCCTCCCCTACGGCAGCGGGATCGTCTTCTGGGCGCTGGGCGAGGTCCTGCGCGACGAGTGCGGCATCGTCGACAGCGACTCCGCGGACGAGGCCTGGCGCAAGCTGCGCGACTACGCGCTCGACCTGTTCGGAGCGAGGGGCGTGTCGCCCATGTCCGACGAAGCCGAGCGCAAGACGGCGCTGATCGCTCGCCTGATCGGTCTCGAGGTGCCGGCCGACCTGGTGCCGTCGGGCGAGGATCCCGAACGGCTGCGCGAGTCGTTCTTCTCGGCGCTGCGCGCCGGCATCGAGGCGATGGCGGGCCGTCAGCCGCTCGTGCTCGCCTTCGAGGACATCCACTGGGCCGACGACGGAATGCTCGACGCGATCGAGCACCTCGCCCAGTGGGT
>JBQGCL010000123.1:0-9651 GCA_052038485.1 Thermoleophilaceae bacterium
GCCGACCGGCGCGTGCTGGTCTCCGAGCTGTCCGGCAAGGGGACTGTCACGGCGCGCGCCGACGTGGACGAGGCGACGGCCGCTCGGGTGATCGAGCGGGTCAAGGACCTCGAGCACCGGGGCTACCAGTTCGAGGCCGCCGACGGCTCGTTCGACCTGCTGATCCGCAAGGAGACGGGCGACTACGAGCCGCTGTTCCGGCTCGAGTCGTGGCGCGCGATCGTCGAGAAGCGCGCCGACGGCCGAGTCGAGACCGAGGCGACGATCAAGATCTGGGTCGACGGCGAGCGCTACGTGCGCACCGCCGAGGGCAACGGCCCGGTGCACGCGCTCGACCGGGCGCTGCGGGAGGCGATCGGCGAGCGCTACCCGCACCTGCGCGACATCCAGCTCGTCAACTTCAAGGTGCGCATCCTCGACGAGCGCAAGGGCACCGCCGCGGTCACGCGCGTGCTGCTCGACGCCAGCGACGGCACCGACAACTGGGGCGCGATCGGCGTGTCCGAGAACATCATCGAGGCGAGCTGGGAGGCGCTGGTCGACTCGCTCGAGGCGGGCATGCTGCCGGCGCGAACCGGACGCGCCGCGGCCGTTGGCCCTGCGCCCGGCTCGGCCGGGCGCGCAGGCACTCGCTTCACCTCGTGATCCCGCTCGCGAAGCCGTCGATCGGCGCCCGCGAGCACGAACTCGTCCGGCAGGTCCTCGACTCCGGCCGGCTCGCCCTCGGCCCGCTGCTGCCGGAGTTCGAAGCCCGGCTCTCGGCCTTGATCGGCCCTCCGGTTTCAGCAGTGTCCAGCGGCACCGCCGGCCTCCATCTCGCGATTCGCGCCGCCGGCGTGCAAAGCGGTGACGAGGTTGTCACGACCCCGTTCTCGTTCGTTGCGTCTGCGAACTGCCTCTTGTACGAGCACGCGAGGCCCGTCTTCTGCGACATCGACCCGCGCACGCTCAACATCGACGCGCGGGCCGCGGAGGCCTCGGTGACGGAGCGAACCACGGGGCTCCTGCCGGTGCACATCTTCGGCTATCCGGCTGACATGCCGGCCCTGGAGCGGATTGCGGGTGAGAGAAAGCTGTGGCTGGTCGAGGACGCCTGTGAGGCCCTGGGGGGATGGCATGGGGACGGGGTGGCGGTGGGCGCGCGCGGCAACCTGGCGGTGTTCGGCTTCTACCCCAACAAGCAGATCACGACGGGGGAGGGAGGCGCGGTCGTCTGCCCCGACGATGGCGTCAAGCAGCGCATCGACTCCGAGCGCAACCAGGGCCGCGCGCCGGACATGGGCTGGCTCGACCACGACCGGCTCGGCTTCAACTACCGCCTCGACGACCTCTCCTGCGCGCTGGGCATCGCGCAGCTAGAACGCCTCGACGAGCTGCTCGCCGGGCGGGCGCGCGTGGCGGCGCTCTACACCGAGGCGCTGGCCGACGTGGAGGAGCTCACGCTGCCCTGCCCCGACGAGGGCGGCGACCGGCGCTCTTGGTTCGTCTACGCCGTGCAGCTGCCGCCCGGGGTCGACCGCGACGCCGCTGTGGTCGGGATGCGCGAGCGCGGGGTGGACACGAAGCCCTATCTGCCCGCCATCCACCTGATGAGCTTCTACCGTGAGCGCTTCGGCCACCGGGAGGGCGAGTTCCCGGTCTGCGAGGACGTGGCCGCCCGCTCGCTCGCCCTGCCCTTCTTCGGCGAGCTGACCGACGGCGAGATCGAGCGGGTCGTCGCGGCGCTGCGCGAGACCATCGACGCTCAGCGCACCCGCTTGACGAGCGCCACGAAGCCGGGCAGTGCCCGCCCCGCGGGGCGGTAGCCGACCTCGTCGAAGCCCTCGCGGGCGTACAGGGCGCGCGCCTCGCTGTTGCCCTCCGTGGTGTCGAGCGCGACCGTCGGCAGGCCGCGCGTGCGGGCCTGGCGCTCGGCCTCGGCGAGCAGGGCGCTCGCGGCGCCGCGGCGCCGCTGGGCCGGGTCGGTGGCGAGCGCGTCGACGTAGAACGCCTGAGCCGGTGGGGTGGGCGCGGCGCGGCCGCCGGTCCAGTAGAGCGCGAGCGCGCGCGGCCAGCGCCAGGGCGGCGCCATCCGCAGCGCGAGGCGCAGGAAGCTCGCTGAGCGGGCGACCGCCTCGTCGACCGGGAAAGCCGCCATCGCCGCGGCGAGCTCGCCATCGACCTCGGCGACCCAGACGACGTCTGCGCTCGACGCGTTGCCGGGCTCGCGGAGCGACCGCTCCAGGAGCCGCAGCGCGCGGGGCTGGCCGCCCGCGAACCGGTTGTACATGTCGACGGCGCTGTGGTGGAGCAGGCGGGCGACGGCTGGGAAGTCGGGCGGCTCGGCCCGCCGGACCTCAACCAAACGCCGACACCACCGCCCGCAAGCCCTCCTCCAGCGGGGTGGGCACCCAGCCCAGCTCGCGCTGCGCCTTGGCGGAGCTCGGCCGCACGTCCCAGAGGAAGAAGTGCAGCTGGCCCTTCGGCAGCAGGGGCGGCTTGCGGATCAGGCGCGCGACGGCCTCGCCGCCGGTCGCGACCGCCGTGGCGAGCGGCACCGGCATCGCCGGAGGTACCCGCCCGCGCCCGGCGAGCCGGACGGCGGTCTCGGCCAGCTCGCGGAAGCTCAGGTGGCCGTCGCAGAGGATGTATCGCTCGCCCGGCGCGCCGCGCGCGGCGGCGAGCAGCTGCCCGGTCGCGAGCCCGGTCGAGTAGACCATCGGCAGGCCGCCGGGCGGCAGGAACGGCACGGCCGAGCGCTTGCCCTCGACGAGCGGCTTCAGCAGGCCCAGCTCGAGCGACGCGCTGCTCGGCGGGCCCGGTCCGTAGACGGCGGCGGGGTTGACTATGACGAGCTCGACGCCCGTCTCGCCGGCCGCGGCCAGAGCCAGCTCCTCGGCGTGCTGCTTGGAGCGCTCGTAGGCGGTCCCCTTCGGGTAGTCGGCCACCTGCGACTCGTCGAAGGCCGTCCCCGGCTCGGCGTGGAAGACGTCGATCGTCGAGGTGTGCACCACCCGTCGCACGCCGGCCGTGGCGGCCGCTCGCACGACCGTCGCGGTGCCGTGGGCATTGACTCGGTCGAAGATGCCGGGATCGGCGAACCACTGCTCGGGCAGCCCCATCGCGTTGAAGACGACCTCGCAGCCGGCGGCCGCCGCCTGCACGGTCGCCGGCTCGGTGACGTCGCCCCGGACGGGGTGGACGCCGGGCGGCAGCACGCTCGACGCGGCGCCCGGGTTGCGCACCAGCACGGTGACCTCGTCGCCGCGCTCGAGCAGGGCGCGGGCGACCGAGTGGCCGACCTTGCCGGTGGCGCCGGTGACGAGCGCTCGCATGGGCGCTGATCCTACGGCCCGGCCTCGGCGGGCCGGTCTGAGAGACTGGCGGACCGCATGAGCCGCTTCAGCGACCCTCAGGATCCCCTGTTCCAGGCGCTCAACTCGTCGATCGGCTTCGACCACCGGCTGTGGCCGTACGACATCGAGCAGTCGCTCGCGCACGCGCGCATGCTCGCCCGCAGCGGGATCATCTCCGACGACGATCTCGGGCAGATAGAAGCCGGCCTCGGCAAGGTCCGCGAGGAGCTCGAGCAGGACCGCTTCGAGGTCAAGGACGGCGACGAGGACATCCACATGGCGATCGAACGGCGGCTCACGGAGCTGGCCGGCCCGGTCGGGGGCAAGTTGCACACCGCGCGGTCGCGCAACGACCAGGTCGCCACCGACGTCGCGATGCTCGTGCGCGCGCACGCGCGGGATGCGGAGACGCTGCTAGTGGAGCTGATGGGCACGCTGGTCGAGCTGGCCGAGCGCCACCTCGACTGGCCGCTGCCCGGCTACACGCATCTCCAGCGCGCCCAGCCGGTCTACCTGTCGCACCACCTGCTCGCCTACTTCTGGAAGCTGCGGCGCGACCGCGAGCGGTTCCGCTTCTGCCGGGCCGCCGCCGACGACCTCCCGCTCGGCGCCGGGGCGCTGGCGGGCGTCAACTTCGACACCGGCCGCATGTTCGTCGCCCAGGAGCTGGGCTTCGGCGGCGTCGCCGAGAACTCGCTCGACGCGGTCTCGAACCGCGACTTCGTGCTCGACTACCTGAGCGCGGCCGCCACCTGCGCCGGCCACCTGTCTCAGCTCGGGGGCGAGCTCGTGCTCTGGTCGACGGCCGAGTTCGGCTTCTGCCGCGTGTCGGACGCGTTCGCCTCGGGGTCGAGCCTGATGCCGCAGAAGAAGAACCCCGACGCGGCCGAGCTGCTGCGCGCCAAGGGCCCCCGGATCGTGGGCCGGCTGACGGGCGTGCACGGCGTGCTGCACGGCCTGCCGCTGACCTACAACAAGGACCTCCAGGAGGACAAGGAGCCGCTCTTCGACGCGATCGACACGCTCGAGCTGTCCCTGCGCGTGGCGCGCGGGATGCTCGAGGAGGTCGAGTTCGACCGGGAGCGGATGGCCGCGGCGGCGTCGGACGAACTGATCGCCGCCACGGACGTGGCCGACCAGCTCGTGCGCCAGGGCGTGCCGTTCCGGGAGGCCCACGGCGTCGTGGGCGGGCTCGTGCGCGCAGCGATCGAGCGCGGCAGGCGCCTGTCCGAGCTGACCGACGACGAGCTGGCCGAGCTGGCATCGGACCTGCGCCCCGCGGACTTCCGGGCGCTGCTAGAGCAGAGCTCCTGGCTCGAGTCGAAGACCTCCGAGGGCGGGACCGCGCTCGAGCGCGTGCGCGAGCAGCTCGAGCGGGCTCGCCGCGTGCTCGAGGCATGAGGCTCGGCGTCGAGTTCTACGACCGCTCGGTGCACGACGTGGCGCGCGACCTGGTCGGCTGTGTCGTCCGGCACGGCGAGACCGCCGGGCGGATCGTCGAGACCGAGAGCTACCACATGGACGAGCCCGCCTGCCACGCGTACGTGGGGCTGACGCAGCGCACACGCACCCTGTTCGGGTCGCCAGGCCACGCCTACGTCTATTTCTCGTACGGCGTCCACTCGCTGCTGAACGCGGTCTGCGAGGGGGACGGGGTGGGGGCCGCCGTGCTGATCCGCGCGCTCGAGCCGGTCGACGGGATCGACGTCATGCGGGAGCGCCGCGGCGTCGAGCGGACGCGCGAGCTCTGCTCCGGCCCCGGCAAGCTGACGCAGGCGCTCGGCATCGGGCTCTCGCTCAACGACAGCTCGCTCGTGGATGGCCCGATCGCCGTGCTGGAGCGCGAGTCGCCGCCGCGCATCGCGATCGGCGAGCGGATCGGGATCACGAAGGCGGCCGACCTGCCCTGGCGCTTCTGCGACGCCGACAGCGCGCACGTCTCGCGCCCGTGGCCCGCCGAGATGCGGGCCGCCTAGGGAGTCCCGGGTGTCACGCCGCCGCCCGTACCGCCACCGTCACTCGGCGGCTGCGTGGGCGTGGCGGGCTGGTCCGGCGGAGGCGTGTTCTGGTCAGGCGTGTCCGGCGGCGTGCCGGTCCCGGTGTCGGCCTCGGGCTGGTCTTGGCCGGTACCGCCGGTGCCGCCCTGGTCCTGCGGCGCCGCGTCTGCCGGCTGGTCGGCCTCGGGGACGGCGTTGGGATCGACCGGCTGGGCCGGCGTGACGGGGACTGTCTCGGTCGAGTCGTCGTCGGGCTTGTGACGGGCGGCGCGGCGCGCCTCGCGCATCTCGACCCAGGCCGTCATGAAGTCGTGGAAGATCTCGGCGGGGAAGGTTCCGCCGGCCACGGGGCTGCCGGCGTGCTCGGTCTCCATCGACTGCACCTTGTCGGCGTATCCGACCCAGATGGCCACGGTCATGTCGTCGTTGCCGCCGACGAACCAGGCGTCGCCGTAGTTCTCGGTCGTGCCGGTCTTGCCCCAGATGTACTCGTCGCCGACCTGGGCGGCCTTGCCGGTGCCGCTGGTGACGACCAGGTGCAGCATCTCCTTCTCGAGGTCGGCGACCTTGCGCGGCAGCACCTGCACCGGCGTCGGCTTGTTGGACTCGTCGATGCCGCGACCCTCCACCGCGTCGAAGCCGATCGGCCCGCTCACGTCCGGCAGGAACGAGCTCTGCGTTCGATACCCGTGGTTGGCGATCGTCGAGTAGGCGTAGGCCATCTCGAGTGGCGTGACGCCCTCCTCGAGCCCGCCGAGCGTCATGGCCGGGTTGGTCGAGAGCTTGGTGCGGATGCCCATCCGGCGCGCGAGCCGCGCGATCCGCTTGGTGCCGACCTTGATGCCGAGCTCGGCGAAGACCGAGTTGTCCGAGGCCGCCGTGGCCGACCACAGCGACGCGGTGCCGAGGTAGGAGTCCTCGTAGTTCGAGACCGGGAAGACCTCCTTGCCGTGCGTTCCCGGCACCGGGAACTCCTTCGGCTGGGAGGCCCAGCTGCTGTTCGGATCCACGCCGTCAGCGAGCGCGCGGGCGAGGATGAACGGCTTGATCGCGGAGCCGGGCTGACGGTGGCCGTTGGTGGCCAGGTTGAACGGCCGCGCGTTGAAGTCGGGCCCGCCGACCATCGCCCTGACCTCGCCGGTGTCGTTGTCGATCGCCACCAGCGACGCGCTCGGCCCGATCCCGGCCAGGCGGCCGACGATCGCCTGCTCCGCGGCGGCCTGCAGCTCGGGGTCGATCGTGGTCCGGATCGACAGGCCGCCGCTGAACACCTGCGCGGCCGTGTAGCGGTCGAGCAGCTGGCCGGTCACCCAGCTCGTGAAGTAGGGCTGATCGGACTCGACGTCGGGCGGGTCGACCTGGTCCTCGTCCGGGACCGCCTGGCGCACGGCATCGTCGTACTCGGACCGGGTGATCATGCTCTGGTCGAGCATGCGCGACAGCACCAGGTCGCGCCGCGCGCGGGCCGCCTGCGGGTGCTGGAGCGGGTCGTACATCGCCGGCGACGAGATCATCCCCGCGAGCAGCGCCGCCTCCGCGGGCGACAGCAGTCGTGACTCGCGCGCGTCCGGATCCTCCTCTTCCTCCGTGGTGGTGGTCGGCTGCTGGAGGGTGACGCCGGCGTCGTCGGTCGCGCTCTCGCGCTCGTCCGGCTCGTCGCCGTCGCCGAAGTAGGTGCGGGCGGCCGCCTCCACGCCGTAGGCCCCGTTGCCGAAGTAGACGGTGTTGAGGTACTGCGTGAGGATCTTCTCCTTCGACCACTTGCGCTCGAGGTGGTAGGCGAGCGCGGCCTCGCGCAGCTTCTGGAACACGGAACGGTCGCCTTGCGCCGACAGCGCGTTCTTGACGAACTGCTGCGTGATCGTCGAGCCGCCCTGGGCCGCCTTGCGCTGGAGGATGTCCTGGGACAGGGCTCGGGCGATGCCGGCGTAGTCGACGCCCTCGTGGCTGTAGAAGCGGCGGTCCTCGATCGCGATCACCGCGTTCTTGAGGTTGGGCGAGATCTCGCCCTCCTTGACGAGGATGCGATTGAGGTTGCCGGTCAGCTTGGCGATCCGCGGGCACTTGTCCGGATCGAGCTCCGGGCAGTCGGGCCCGCGCGGGTAGAGGACGGAGTTCTCGGCCGCCTTGAACTGGGCCTCGCTGTCGAGTGAGGGGAGGTCGCTGGCGACCGCCATCAGCATCCCGAACACGGTCGAGATCAGCGCGAGCACCCCGAGGCCGAGCCCGAGCAGCGCCAAGCGCAGCTTCTTGAGCTTGGGCTTGGGCGGCTTCGGCGGCCCGGGCGGGGCGCCGTTCTTCCCGCGCACGAAGCGGGGCCCGTGCGTGGGCGAGGGCTGGATGGTGGACGTCGGCGGCTCCTGCATGCTCTGCGTACGGGTGAGCCTACGCGTAGTTGGGGCGCACCCGGCCCGTACGGAGCTCCACCGGGCGCCCAGCGAGCGAGGCAGTCTAGCATTGGCCACATGACGGATTCGGCGGGCGAGGCGGCCCGGTTCCTCACCCGCAACGCCGTCGACGCACTGCCCGAAGGCGAGCTCGAGCGCCAGCTCGGAAAGGGCCGTCCGCTACGCGTGAAGCTGGGCGTGGACCCGACCACGCCGGACATCCACCTCGGTCACACCGTGGTCCTGCGCAAGCTGCGCGAGTTCCAGGACCTGGGCCACCAGATCGTGCTGATCGTCGGCGACTACACCGGGCGCGTGGGGGATCCGAGCGGGCGCTCGTCGGTCCGCCCGCACGTAGACCCCGCGGAGATCGACCAGAACGCGCTCACGTACCAGGAGCAGGCGTTCAAGGTGCTGGACCGGGACGCCACGGAGGTGCGCCGCAACGGCGAGTGGCTCGACATGGCCATGGAGGACCTGTTCGCGCTGGCGCGCACGGCGACGGTCGCGCAGCTGCTCGAGCGCGACGACTTCGCCAAGCGCTACTCCGCCGGCGAGCCGATCTCGATCCTCGAGCTGCTCTACCCGCTGCTCCAGGGCTACGACTCGGTCGCGATCGAGTCCGACGTCGAGCTCGGTGGCAGCGACCAGAAGTTCAACGTGCTGCTCGCGCGCGAGGTACAGCGCGCCTACGGGGTCGCGCCGCAGTCGGTCCTGTGCATGCCGATCCTGCCCGGGATCGACGGCGTCCAGAAGATGTCCAAGTCGCTCGGCAACTACGTCGGCGTGACCGACCCGCCCGAGGAGATGTACGGCAAGCTGATGCGGGTCCCGGACGAGGCGATGCCGACCTACTACGAGCTGCTGCTGGACGAGCCACTCGACCCGGCCGTGACGCCGCGCGACGCCAAGCGGGCCATGGCGCGCTCCCTGACGGCGCTCTATCACTCAGAGGATGCCGCCGCCGCGGCCGAGGAGCGCTTCGACGCCCTGCACGTGCGCCACGAGCTGCCCGAGGACATCGACGACTTCGACTTCACCGCCAACGGCGACCCGGTGCACCTGCCCGCGCTGCTGGCCGACGCGTTCGGCGTATCGCGCTCCGAGGCCCGCCGGCTGCTCGGCCAGGCCGGGGTGCGGCTCGACGGCGAGGCGCTCGACGGGTCCGCGCTCGACCTGCCGGCGGAGCGGCTCGACGGCGCCGTGATCCAGCTCGGAAAGCGGCGCCTGAAGCGCCTCAGGCGACGTTAGGGGTGCTACACTCGCTGGTCGCGCCTCGTGCGTAGTGGTGTCCCCACCCCGAGGGCGCACGGTCTTTGAAAACTCAGCAGTGCACGCGACCACCCGCCCGCAAGCAAAGCTTGCGCTGCGGGATTTTGGTCGCCCAGGTTCGAACCCCGGCCGGCTCGCGGTTTCCGCGATCGGCGCCGGGGCCTGAACAGACCCGTCAAGTCCAGCCTCCGGCAGTGTGCCTGGAGGCATCAACGACTTGGCAACTCTTCTGGATCTGACAGTGGACCAGTCGGTCGCTTCGGCGGCCGGCGTTGATACCACGCCAGACTTTCACGGAGAGTTTGATCCTGGCTCAGGACGAACGCTGGCGGCGTGCTTAACACATGCAAGTGGAGCGACGAACCAGGCTTCGGCCTGGGGCAGAGCCGCGAACGGGTGAGTAACACGTGGGTAACCTGCCTCGATGACCGGGACAACCCGGGGAAACCCGGGCTAATACCGGATGTGCTGCCCCCACCTAAGTGGGGGTTGGAAAGGAAGCTTCGGCCTCCGCATCGAGATGGGCCCGCGGCCCATTAGCTTGTTGGTGAGGTAACGGCTCACCAAGGCTGCGATGGGTAGCTGGTCTGAGAGGACGATCAGCCACACTGGGACTGAGACACGGCCCAGACTCCTACGGGAGGCAGCAGTGGGGAATCT
>JBQGCL010000124.1:0-3697 GCA_052038485.1 Thermoleophilaceae bacterium
ACCAACCATGAAGACCACGAACCTGGCCCAGCTCTATGAGCTGGCGCCCCTCGACTGGGACGAGTCATCTTGACCTCGGTTCGGGGACCTGACCCCGCTATGCGGCCTTGACGATCGCGATGTTGAAGTAGGGCGTGCCGAGCTTCTGCAGCATCGTTCCGAACAGCGCCAGGTAATGCTCCTGCCCGTAGGCGTTGGCGATGCCGCCCAGGTCGAACAGGCTCTCGCGGGGCCAGCCGAGATCGACCAGCAGGCCGGAGACGACGTCCTTCGCAGCGGTGTCGTCGCCCGAGACGAACAGCGTGGTCGGAGCCGGCAGCGTGCCGGGGTCGGCGACCACGACCGCGGCGACGCCGTTGCCCGCCTTCACGACCTTGACGCCCGGAAATGCCTCCTGGATGCGGCGGCCGAGGCTGTCGTCGGTGATCGCGAGCGAGAAGTCGGGATTGGCCGCGTTCGCGATGTCCCAGAGCACGACCCCCTCGAGCTTGTCGGGACCGATCGAGGTCAGCAGGGGGATCGTGTCGACGCCCTGCACCGCGTTGAGCACGACGTCGGCGCCGACGACGGCATCTGCCGACGCGAGGACGGGTGCGGGGAGGCCGGGGCGGTTTGCTGGGTCGCGAGAGCCCAAGACGACCTCGTGGCCGGCGCGTGAGAGACCGGCGGCGAGGGCCTGGGCGACGCGGCCAGTTCCGAGGATGGCGATTCTCATGGTCTTCTCCATATCGTTCGAATTGGAACTAGATCAGGATAGCTCAAATTCGAACGATCGGCGCGAACTTCCTAGAGTCGAGTCATGGCGGCACGGATCTCGCCCGAGGAGTTCCGCGCGTACGCGGCGCTCATCGCGAGCTCGACCCTGCTCCAGCGCGCCGTCGAGAGGAACCTGCGCGAGCAGGCGGACCTCACGCAGGTGCAGTTCGAGATCCTCATGAACCTCTCCAACGCCGGCGACTCAGGCATCCGCATGGCTCAGCTCGCCGACGCGCTCATCGTGTCGCGCAGCGGGCTCAGCTACCAGGTGGCCCAGCTCGAGTCGCGCGGCTGGATCACCCGCGAGCGCTCCGCCGACGACGAACGCGGCGTAGTCGCCCACATCACGGCCAAGGGGGAACGAATGCGGCAGCGCGTGTACGCAGGCCACATCGACATCGTGCGCAGCGCCTTCCTCGACGTCGTCGAGCCCGGCGAGCTCTCGACGCTCACCGGCGCGCTCGAGCGCGTCGCCGCGCGGCTCAGGTAGGTGGCTCGGTGGGCCGAAGCAGCTGCTGCACGAGCGCGTCCGTCAGCCATTGCGCGTAGCGCGCCTGACTCCATCCCCGGTCGGTCACGAGGAGCCGGTAGACCTCGGGCGACATGAAGACGTGGATGAGGTCGGCCGCGTCGCGCTCACCCACGTCGGCGCGCAGGGCACCTTCTCGAGCGAGGGCCCGGGCGATCTGCCGCTGACCTTGCTGGCGTTGCTGCGTGTACTGGCCGAGCAGGTTGGCCGCCTCCGGCTCGGAGCAGGCGGCGCTGACCAGGATCTGGTAGATCCGCCCGCTCCGCTCGTTGACTGCGACGTTGAAGCGGGCGAAGCCCGCCACGAGCTTCTCGGGGTCCGGCTCCGCCAACAGCGCCGCGACCTCCGGGCGATCCAGCACTGCGATGGCCTGGTCGTCACCGGCGATCGACACGTCGAGGAGCGCCTTCAGGATTCCGAGCTTGGAGGAGAACAGCCGGTACACGGTGGCCGGCGGCACCTCAGAGCGGTCGCTGACCGCCTCGATCGTGGTTGCCCCGTAGCCGCGGTCGACGAAGAGGGTCCCGGCCGCCTCGACGACCGCCCGCCGGGCCAGACGCGTGCGGGCCTGGCCACCACCGCTGTCCTCGCCTGCGCGGCGCCCCTTGACGGTCCGACTCACAAGTTTGATACTACAACTCTCGAATTGAGAGTGCTACTATCAATCTCGGCAGAATGGAGACACGATGGGCAATGCCCCGAGGACCGCGACGACGACGGACACGCGCTCGCCTGTGGTGCATGTTGCCGACAGCCACGACGTGATCCGGGTGCACGGCGCGCGGGTGAACAACCTCAAGGACCTCAGCGTGGAGCTCCCGAAGCGCCGGCTCACCGTGTTCACCGGCGTGTCCGGTTCCGGGAAGAGCTCGTTGGTGTTCGGCACGATCGCCGCGGAGTCCCAGCGGCTGATCAACGAGACCTACAGCGCGTTCGTGCAGGGTTTCATGCCGACGCTGGCGCGACCCGACGTCGACGTGCTCGAGGGGTTGACGACGGCGATCCTGGTCGACCAGGAGCGGATGGGTGCCGACCCCCGTTCCACGGTCGGCACCGCGACCGACGCCAACGCGATGCTTCGCATCCTGTTCAGCCGGCTCGGGCAGCCGTACATCGGGTCGCCGCAGGCGTTCTCGTTCACCGGGGCCTGGGGGGGGGCGCCGGGCTCGATCACGGTCGCGCGGGGCGGCCGCAAGACCGAGCGCAAGACCTTCACCCGCACCGGCGGCATGTGTCCGCGCTGCGAGGGCCGGGGCTCGGTCAGCGACTTCGACCTGTCTGCGCTGTACGACGACTCCAAGTCGCTCAACGAGGGTGCGCTCACGATCCCCGGCTACAGCATGGATGGCTGGTACGGCCGCATCCTCCGAGGCTGCGGCTACTTCGACCCCGACAAGCCGATCCGCAAGTACACGAAGAGGGAGCTCGACGACCTGCTCCACAAGGAGCCGACCAAGATCAAGGTCGAGGGCATCAACCTGACGTATGCGGGCCTGATCCCGACGATCCAGAAGTCGATGCTGTCGAAGGACGTCGACGCGCTGCAGCCGCACGTCCGGGCCTTCGTGGAGCGGGCGGTCACCTTCACGGTCTGCCCCGACTGCGGCGGCACCCGACTCACCGAGGCGGCCCGGTCGTCGACGGTCAACGGCATCAACATCGCCGACGCCTGCGCGATGCAGATCAGCAACCTGGCCGAGTGGGTGCGTGGTCTCGACGAGCCGTCGGTGGCGCCGCTGCTGGCGTCGCTGCTGCGCACCCTCGACTCGTTCGTGGAGATCGGGCTCGGCTACCTCAGCCTCGACCGCCCGTCGGGCACGCTGTCGGGCGGCGAGGCACAGCGCACCAAGATGATCCGCCACCTCGGCTCCTCGCTCACGGACACGACCTACGTCTTCGACGAACCAACCATCGGCCTCCACCCGCACGACGTCCAACGGATGAACGACCTGCTGCTCCAGCTGCGCGACAAGGGCAACACCGTGCTCGTCGTCGAGCACGAACCGGAGACAATCGAGATCGCCGACCATGTCGTCGACCTCGGCCCCGGCGCCGGCGTCGCGGGCGGCACCGTCTGCTTCGAAGGCACCGTCGAGGGGCTCAAGGCTGCACAGGGCACCATCACGGGCCGCCATCTCGACGATCGGGCCGCGCTCAAGGAGACGGTGCGCACGCCCACCGGCCAGCTTCCGATCCGCGGCGCGTCGTTGCACAACCTGCGCGACGTCGACGTCGACATCCCGCTCGGCGTGCTGGTCGTCGTCACCGGCGTCGCCGGCTCCGGCAAGAGCTCGCTCGTGAACGGGTCGATGCCGGCCGGCGCAGGCGTCGTGTCGATCGACCAGGGCGCGATCCGCGGTTCGCGCCGGAGCTACCCGGCGACCTACACCGGTCTGCTCGACCCGATCCGCA
>JBQGCL010000125.1:0-4565 GCA_052038485.1 Thermoleophilaceae bacterium
GCTCGAGGCGCTCGCCGGAGGCGACCTCGCCGAGCGTCACGCGATGCAGAAGCTGCCCCAGCGGCTGGTCAACGTGAAGGTGTCCGATCCGAAGGCTTTGGCCGGCGCCGAGGAGGTCTGGGACGCGGTCGATTCCGCCAACAGGAGTCTCGAAGGCCGGGGCCGGGTACTAGTACGTTCGTCCGGTACGGAGCCGCTAATCCGCATCATGGTCGAGGCGCCGGGCGAGAAGGAGTGCGAGGAGATCGTGCTGTCGCTGGCGAAAACCGTCGAGTCGTGCTTACGCTGATTCGGTCATGTGCGGGATCATTGGATACGTAGGTCCGCGCGAGTGCCGCGACCTCTTGCTCGAAGGGCTGCGCCGGCTCGAGTACCGCGGCTACGACTCGGCGGGCGTCTCGCTGCTCGGCGATGACGAGATCGCGAGCGTGCACGCGGTCGGCAATCTGCAGAAGCTGCGTGACGCGGTCGCCGCGGGCAACGGGCACGTGCGCGGGTCGACAGGGGTGGGCCACACGCGCTGGGCCACCCACGGCCGCGTGACCGAGGCCAACGCCCACCCGCACTCCGACACCTCGAACCGCGTGCACATCGTGCTCAACGGCATCGTCGAGAACTGGACCGACCTGCGCGACCGGCTCGAGACGGTCGGCGCGGAGTTCACCTCCGACACCGATGCCGAGGTCGTGGCTCATCTGATCGCTCAGCACCTCAACGGCGATCTGACCGAGGCCGTCCGCCAGGCCTACAACGAGCTGCGCGGCCACTACGCCTTCGTCGCGATGTCGGCCGATCACCCGGGCGTGCTCGTGGGCGCGCGCAAGGAGTGCCCGCTGGTCGTCGGCCTGGGTGACGGCGAGAGCTTCATCGCCTCCGCGATCCCGGCCTTCCTCGCCGAGACCCGTAACGTCCAGCTCGTCCAGGACGGCGAGATCGTCGAGATCACCGCCGCCGGCTCGCGCTTCATCGAGCCCGTCAACGGCCGGCCGATCGAGCGCCAGGTCGAGGAGGTCGAGTGGGACGACGAGGCCGCCGAGAAGGGCGGCTACGAGACCTTCATGCTGAAGGAGATCCACGAGCAGGCAGACGCCGTCGCCGAGACACTCGCCGACCGCCTGCACCCCGAGGGCATCGACCTCGGCGAGATCGGGATCCCCGACGAGTTCCTGCGCAACGTCCGCCGCATCGTGATCGTGGCCTGCGGCACCTCGTACCACGCCGGCCTGGTCGGCCGCTACTGCATCGAGACGTGGTCGCGCGTGCCGGTCGAGATGGACGTGGCCTCGGAGTTCCGCTACCGCAACCCGCTGATCAGCGAGCACGACCTGGTCATCGGGATCACCCAGTCGGGCGAGACCGCGGACACGCTGGCCGCCATGCGCCTCGCGCGCGAGCGCGGCGCGAAGGTGCTCGCGATCACCAACATCATGGGCAGCCAGGCCACGCGCGACTCCGACGGCGTGCTGTTCACGCGCGCGGGTCTCGAGATCGGCGTGGCCGCGACCAAGACCTTCGTCGCCCAGGTGGTGGCGATGCAGCTGTTCGCGCTCAAGCTGGCCGGCCTGCACGGCACGCTCGGGCCCGAGGTGACCAATCGCCTGATCACCGAGCTGCGTCAGATGCCGCATCTGATCAGCGACATGCTCGCGGAGATCGACGAGCCGGTGCAGCGCATCGCGGAGCACTGGAAGGACCGCGGCTTCAGCCTCTACCTCGGCCGTCACGTGGGGCTGGCGATCTGCCTCGAGGGCGCGCTCAAGCTGAAGGAGATCTCGTACATCCCCACCGACGCCTACGCGGCGGGGGAGATGAAGCACGGCCCGATCGCGCTGCTGAGCGAGGAGACGCCGGTCGTCTGCGTGGCGACCGACTCGCCGGTGCTCGACAAGGTGATGTCGAACATCGCCGAGGTGCGGGCGCGCGGCGCCCACGTGGTGGCGGTCGTCACCGAGGGCACGCACGTCGACGCGGAAGAGGTCATCAAGGTCCCGCGCACCGACTGGCTGCTCCAGCCGGTTCTCGCGATCGTCCCGCTTCAGCTGCTCGCCTACTACATCGCGCGCGAGCGCGGCCTGAACGTGGATCAGCCGCGCAACCTGGCCAAGACGGTCACCGTCGAGTAGCTTCGGGCGCCCGTGAGCGGCGTCGGCATCGACCTCCTCGAGATCGCGCGCCTCGAGCGCGCGCTGGAGCGTCGGCCGCGGCTGGCCGAGCGGGTGTTCACGGACGCCGAGCGCGCCTACGCGGCGGCCCGGGCGCGGCCCGTGATGCATCTCGCGGCACGATTCTGCGCCAAGGAGGCGGTCGCCAAGGCGCTCGGGATGACCGCGTGGAGCTGGCGGGACGTGGAGGTTGTGGCCACCGGTGCGGCCCCCGAGCTGCGCCTGTCGGGGGCGGTGGCCGAGCGGGCGCGCTCGCTGGGGGTGTCCGCGACGGTCTCGCTAACGCACACCGACACGACCGCCGGCGCGGTCGCCCTGCTGCAGCCCACCTAGCAGCAGCACCCAGACCTGCTCCAGCGCGTCGTCGATGCCCGGCTCGCTCCACTGCGACGCGAACGCCGGGTTATGGAAGCGCGAGGTGGCGTCGAAGAACGCGCGTGCCGCCTGCTCGGGGTCCTCGACGTTGAACTCGCCGCGCTCCACGCCGTCGGCGATGATCCGGGTGACCTGGCCGACCAGGTGGTCGACGTGCTTGTCGACCACCTCGCGCGCCTCGCCCGCGAGCGTGATGTAGGTGGCGAACAGCTCGGGGTCGTCGAGCGTCTTCTTGCGCTTGGCCTTCGACAGCGCGACCAGCCAGCGGTGGAGGCGGTCCGCCGCCGGGCCGTCCGCGCCGGCGATCTTCTCCAGCGGCGTGCCGATGCGGGCGAGGAAGCGGTCGGTGACCGCGTCGCGCAGGGCGGCCTTGCTCTCGAAGTGGCGGTAGACGCTGCCGTGGCTGACGCCGAGCGCACGGGCAACGTCCATGACGTTTGCCTTGGCGGGGCCGTAGCGGCGCAGGACCTCCTCGGCGGCCTCGAGGATGCGCTCGCGGGTGAGGACGGTGGTCTCGGTCACCGCTCGCTGTCCAGGAGGGCCATCTGGTGCTCGTTGTAGCGGTCGCCGGCGGCGGAGCCGGCGGGGACGGCCTGCTCGATGGCCTGCGTGTCCGCGTCGGTCAGGTCGAGGTCGAGCGCGCCGAGCGCCTCGTTCAGCCGGTCGCGCGTGCGGGCTCCGATCAGCGGGACGATGTCGTCGCCGCGGCCGAGCACCCACGCGATCGCGACCTGGGCGACGGTGGCGTCCTGCGCGTCGGCCACCTCACGGAGCCGGTCGACGAGCTCCAGGTTGTGCTCGAGGTTCTCGCCCTGGAAGCGGGGCGACATGCCACGGAAGTCGCGCTGGGCGCGCGTGCGCTCGGAGCGCTCGCGCGACCAGTGCCCGCTGATCAGCCCGCGCGAGAGGACGCCATAGGCGGTCACTGCGATGCCGAGCTCGCGGCAGGTGGGCAGGATCGCGTCCTCGATGCCGCGCGAGACCAGCGAGTACTCGATCTGGAGGTCCGCGATCGGGTGAACCGCATGGGCGCGGCGCAGCGTATCGGCGCCGACCTCGGAAAGCCCGATCTGGCGGACGTAGCCGGCCTCGACCATCTCGGCGATGGCGCCGATCGTCTCCTCGCTCGGGACGTTCGGGTCGAGTCGCGCGGGGCGGTAGACGTCGATGTGGTCGGTGCCGAGGCGACGCAGGGTGTACGCGAGGAAGTTCTTCACCGCGATCGGGCGGGTGTCGAAGCCGTTGAAGCCGCCCGCGGCGTCGCGCAAGCCGCCGAACTTGACGCTGATCAGGACGTCGTCGCGATCGCGGTCGGCGAGCGCGCGCCCGATCAGCATCTCGTTGTGACCCATCCCGTAGAAGTCGCCGGTGTCGATCAGGTTGACGCCGGAATCGAGAGCGGCATGGATGGTGGCGATGCTCTCGGCCTCGTCGGCGGGGCCGTAGAGGTCGGACATGCCCATGCAGCCAAGGCCGAGCGCCGAAACCTGGGGGCCGTGAGTGCCAAGGGTGCGTGATTGCATGCCGCGCACTATGCCATACCGAATGACAGATTTCAATGTCTGTCACTCAGCCGGTGGCGGGCGACGGCGGCCATGCGGGTCCCGGTCGAACCATGTCGAGTTGCCGGCGTATAGGGGGGATAACTCGACACGCTTCGCTTGGGCGCGCCGGCAAGCGGCGAGGGCGCGCGGCTGGCAGTCTCCCGAGCGCATGTCCGTCGCCGATTGGCTCGATCCCCTCTTCTCCGCCGACCAGATGCGCAACGTCGACGCCTGGGCGATCGACGAGCAGGGCGTGCCCTCGCTCGACCTGATGGAGCGTGCCGGCGAAGGGCTGGCGCGGGTGACCGCGGCAGCCGCGCAGGAGGGGCCGATTCGGGTCGTTATCGGCAAGGGCAACAACGGCGGCGACGGGCTCGTCGTCGCGCGCTTGCTGCGCGAGGACGGCTATGAGGTCGACGTGCTCGCCGCCGGCGACCCCGGTGAGCTGAAGGGCGACGCCAAGGTCAACCTCGATCGCCTCCCC
>JBQGCL010000126.1:0-16641 GCA_052038485.1 Thermoleophilaceae bacterium
CGCTGACGCTCAAGCGCGCCAAGGCCGAGGGGGTGCGGAACTTCTCGTGCATGTGCAGCCACGTCACGATCGTGCCGCCGCTGAGGGCGCTGCTCGACTCGCCCGACCTGCGCCTCGACGGCTTCGTCGGCCCGGGCCACGTGTCGACCGTCGTCGGGGCGCGTCCCTTCGAGTTCATCCCGGCCGACTACGGCAAGCCGATCGTTGTGGCCGGCTTCGAGCCGCTCGACATCCTCCAGGCGATCCGCATGATCCTGGCCCAGCTCGCCGAGGGGCGCTGCGAGGTGGAGAACCAGTACGCGCGTGTGGTCCCCTACGAGGGCAACCGGCGCGCGCTCGAGGTGATGGCCGAGGTCTTCGAGCTGCGGCCGCATTTCGAGTGGCGCGGCCTTGGCTTCATCTCCCAGAGCGGCCTGAAGCTGTCCGACGCCTACGCCGAGCTCGACACAGAGCTGCGCTTCAGCGTGCCGGGGGTTCGCGTGGCCGACCCCAAGGCGTGCCAGTGCGGCGAGGTGCTGAAGGGTGTGATCAAGCCCTGGGAGTGCAAGGTGTTCGGCACGGCGTGCACGCCCGAGCGGCCGATCGGCACCTGCATGGTCTCCTCCGAAGGCGCGTGCGCGGCGTACTACAACTTCGGGCGCTTCGCGCGCGAGCGGGAGCTGGTGTGAGCACCGCGCGCGCAGAGCGCAGCGAGGAGCGCATCCTCGAGATCATCGAGACCGCTCGCGGCAAGCGTGCCAAGTTCCGCGACGAGCGCGTCAACATGGCCCACGGCGCAGGCGGCAAGGCCACCCAGGGCATGATCGAGGGGCTGCTCGCCCCCGCCTTCGGGGCGCAGGCGTCCGAGGACGCCGCCGCACTCGAGGTCGATGGCGCGGCGCTGGCGTTCACGACCGACTCGTTCGTCGTCAAGCCGCTGCGCTTCCCGGGCGGCTCGATCGGCGACCTCGCCGTGAACGGCACGGTCAACGACCTCGCCGTGGCGGGTGCGCGGCCGCTCGCCCTGAGCCTGTCGCTGATCCTCGAGGAGGGCCTTCCCGCAGAGGAGCTGCGCGCCCAGGTCGAGGCGATGGCGGCCGCCGCCGAGCTGGCCGGCGTCCGGATCGTGACCGGCGACACCAAGGTCGTCGAGCGCGGCGCCGCGGAGCAGCTGTACGTGAGCACCGCCGGCGTCGGGCGGCGCGACCCGCGCGCGCGGCTCGCAGCCGACTCGATTCGCCCCGGCGACCGCGTGCTGCTGTCCGGCACGATCGGCGAGCACGGCACCGCGATCATGCTCGCCCGCGGCGAGTTCGAACTGGACGCCGCGATCGAGTCGGACACCCGCTCGCTGTGGCCCGTCGCGGACGCTCTGCTGGAGGGGGCCGGCCCGGCGCTGCGCTGCATGCGCGATGCGACCCGCGGCGGGGTGGCCTCGGTCCTGAACGAGCTGGCTCGCTCGTCAGCCGTCGCGGTTCTGGTCCGCGAGGCGGCCGTGCCGGTGGAACCGGCGGTGATGGGCGCCTCCGAGCTGCTCGGGATCGACCCGATGTACGTGGCCAACGAGGGCAAGCTCGTCGCCTTCGTGGCCGAGGAGGCAGCCGACGCCGCGCTGAGCGCCCTTCGCTCCGTGCCCGGGTGCGAGCGCGCCGCGGAGATCGGCGAGGTGCGCAGCGAGCCGCCCGGGATGGTGCTGGTGGAGACGAGCTTCGGAGGCACGCGGGTGATGGACCAACTGGTGGGGGACCCGCTCCCGCGCATCTGTTGACCGAGAGAGGAGCGCCGATGGCGACTACCGATGCATACGCGGCACAAAAGGAGACCGAGGCGGTCACCGCGCATGTCCTCTGGATGACAACCGGGCTGTCATGCGAGGGCGACTCGGTCGCGATGACGTCGGCGACCAACCCGAGCCTCGAGGACATCATTACGCAGGCGATCCCGGGCATGCCGAAGGTCGTGGTGCACAACCAGGTGATCGCCTACGAGGTGGGTCAGGAGTACGCGCAGGCCTGGTTCGACGCCGAGGAGGGCAAGCTCGACCCGTTCGTGCTGGTGATCGAGGGCTCGCTCGGCAACGAGCAGCTCAACGGCGAGGGACATTGGACCGGCTTTGCCGTCAACCCCGCCAACGGGCAGCCGATCACGATGAACGAGTGGATCGACCGGCTGGCGCCGAAGGCGGCCGCCGTCGTCGCCGTCGGCACCTGCGCCACCTATGGCGGCATCCCCGCGATGAAGAACAACCCGACCGGGGCGATGGGCGTGCCCGACTACCTCGGCTGGGGCTGGAAGTCGCAGGCCGGCCTGCCGGTCGTCTGCATTCCCGGCTGCCCCGCGCAGCCCGACAACATGACCGAGACGCTGCTCTACCTGGCGCTCCACCTCGCCGGCCTTGCGCCGGCGCCCGATCTCGACGAGCAGCTGCGGCCCAAGTGGCTGTTCGGGCGCACCGTGCGCGAGGGCTGCAACCGGGCGGGCTTCACGGAGCAGGGCGAGTACGCGACCGAGTACGGGTCCGACCCGCGCTGCCTGGTCAAGCTGGGCTGCAAGGGCCCGGTGGTCAAGTGCAACGTGCCGATCCGAGGCTGGGTCAACGGCATCGGCGGCTGCCCCAACGTCGGCGGCATCTGCATGGCCTGCACGATGCCGGGCTTCCCCGACAAGTACATGCCGTTCATGGACGAGGACCGCTGGGGCAGCGCGGCGGCGGGCATCACGAAGTACGTGTACGGACCGATGGTCCGCTACTTCCGCAAACGCCACATCCGCACCAAGTACGACAGGGAGCCCGAGTGGAGACACAACCGGCCCGAGCTCACCACCGGCTACTCCAAGCGCTGGTAGAGGGAGGCGCGCATGTCCACCGTTGAAACACCACGCGAGCAGAAGGTCGTCGTCAAGGAGATGTCGTGGGACCCGATCACCCGCATCGTCGGGTCGCTCGGCATCCACACGGAGATCGACTTCTCCAACCAGCAGGTGCTCAAGTGCTACTCGACGTCGATGATCTTCCGCGGCTTCGACATCTTCATGAAGGGGATCGACCCGCGCGACGCCCACTTCATCACGAGCCGGATCTGCGGCATCTGCGGCGACAACCACTGCACCTGTTCCTGCCTGAACCAGAACATGGCCTACGGCGTCAAGCCGCCGCCGCTCGGCGACATGGCGTTCAACCTGGCTGAGACCGCGGACTACATCTTCGACCACGCGATCTTCAACGACTGCATGGCGAACGTGGACTTCTGCGAGCAGATGGTCAAGGAGACCAACCCGAGCCTGCTGGCGAAGGCGGAGACCACGCCCGCGCCCGGCCAGGACGTCCACGGCTACAAGACGATCGCGGACATCATGCGGGCGCTGAACCCGTTCACGGGCGAGTTCTACCTGGAGACGCTGCACGTCGCCCGCTACACGCGCGAGATGTACTGCCTGTTCGGCGGGCGTCACACGCACCCCTCGACGATCATGCCGGGCGGCTGCAGCGCCGACATCACGCACCAGACCTGCACGGACTACTACGTGCGCCTGATGCGCTACTTCGACTACGTGAAGAGAAGCGTGCCGATGCACGACGACCTGTACGACTTCTTCCTCACGCAGCTGCCGGGCTACGACATGGTCGGCTACCGGGACACGAACCTCGTGAACTGGGGCTCGTTCGACGACCCCGACTACGTCGACTACAGCTACGCCAACATGACCGAGTGGGGGCGTAAGCGCTACATCACGCCCGGGATCGCGATCAACGGGGAGCTGATCACGACCGACCTCGTCGAGATCAACCTGGCGATCCGGATCCTGCTCGGATCGTCCTACTTCGACAGCTGGGAGAACGAGCCGACGTTCGTGACCGAGGACCCGCTCGGCAACGCGGTCGACAAGAACCACCCGTGGAACAAGGTCACGCTGCCAAAGCCGCAGAAGCGCGACTTCACGGACAAGTACACGTGGGTCGTGTCCCCGCGGATCTACGACAAGCGGACCGACACCCACGTCTGCTGCGACACCGGCGGCGGCCCGTTCGCCCGCCAGTGGTGCACCGCCAAGGCCGGGCTGGTCGACTTCGGCTATGCCAAGGCGACGGGGGACAGCATCCAGATGGTGCTGCCGCGCTCGGCGAGCTTCCCGGAGGTGGAGCTGGAGTGGAAGGTGCCCGAGAAGTCGAACGCGATCGAACGCGACCGCGCGCGCACCTACCACCAGGCGTACTCGGCGCTGATCGCGCTGCACAACCTCGAGCGCGCGATGAAGGAGGTGCAGGCCGGCCGGACCAAGAGCTGGAACGACTTCAAGGTCCCGGAGCGTGCGGTCAGCTGCGGCTTCCACGAGGCGGCCCGCGGCGTGCTCTCCCACCACATGGTGATCGAGGGCGGCAAGATCGCGAACTACCAGCCCTACCCGCCGACGCCCTGGAACGCGAGCCCGCGCGACGTGTACGGCACCCCCGGCCCCTACGAGGACGCGGTGCAGAACACCCCGATCTTCGAGGAGAACGGCCCCGAGAACTTCAAGGGGGTCGACATCATGCGGGCGGTCCGCTCGTTTGACCCGTGTCTGCCGTGCGGCGTGCACATGTACGGCGGCGGCGGGTCGGTCCGCAAGGTCGTGCACACGCCGACGGCGCTCTGCTGACGTCATGGAGACCGAGCAGCTGATAGCCCGTGTGCAGGAGCTCACGGGGCGGCTCGAGGACCTCGACGACCCGGCTTGCCGTGAGCTTGCGGAGGAGCTCACGGCGGCCGTCGTCCAGATGTACGGCGCCGGCCTGGAGCGGATCGTCGGGCTGGTGGACCCACCGACGCGCGATGCGCTCGCCCGTGACGAGCTCGTCTCCGGCCTGCTGATGATCCACGACCTGTATCCCGTGCCGCTGAAGGAGCGGGTGATGCAGGCGCTCGACACCGTGCGGCCCTACATGGAGTCGCACGGTGGCAACGTCGAGCTGCTCGGGATCGAGGGCGGCGTGGCCAAGCTGCGCCTGGAGGGCAGCTGCAAGTCGTGCCGAGCGTCCTCGTCGACGCTGGAGCTGGCGGTGCGGCGCGCGCTGGAGGACGCGGCGCCCGACCTCGACGGCATGGACGTCGAGGGGGCTGTCGAGCCCGACGAGATCGGTGGGACGCCGCTCCCGCTGGTCCAGCATGTCAACGGGTGGCGCACGCTCTCGATAGACCCGCCCGACTCCCTCACCGCCGCTGAGGTGGATGGCGTTCCGCTGTTCGTGGCGAACGTCGACGGAACACTGCTCGCCTACCGCAACCGCTGCGCTGATTGCGGCGGAGCACTCGACGGCGGCGCCCTGCAGGGAGGCGCGCTGCGCTGTCCCGGCTGCGGCCGCACCTTCCTGCTGCCGCAGGCCGGCCGCTCCGTCGACGACGACCACCTCCAGCTCCAGCCCGTCCCCCTGCTGAGGGAGCAGGAGGAGATCAAGGTGGCACTGTGAAGCCGCTGGACGAGGCCGTGGCCGGCCGGCGGAGGGCGATGGTGATCTCCGGCCTGCGCGGGCTCGCCAAGCCCCAGCCGCCAACGGCCGGCCCCGAGGAGCGCTGCGACCTGTGCGCGACGACGGTGCCGCACGACCACCGTCACATGCTCGACCTCTACGAGCGGCGGATCGTGTGCGTGTGTGAGAGCTGCTGGGCGCTGCGCTCGGGCGACCCGGAGTACCGGCCGACCGGCAGCCGCACGCTCTGGCTCGAGGGCTTCCGGCTGCCCGAGGAGCTCTGGGCCCAGTTCCGAATCCCGATCGGGCTCGCGTTCTTCATGCACTCGAGCCTGACCGACTGCATCGTCGCCATGTACCCGAGCCCGGCCGGCGCGACCGAGAGCGAGCTGCACTTCGAGACCTGGGGCCGGCTGGTGGCGCTGAACCCGGTTCTGCGCGAGCTCGAGCACGACTCCGAGGCGCTGATCGTCAACCGGATGTCCGATCCGCCCGCCTTCGCGATCGCGCCGATCGACCGCTGCTACATGCTGGTCGGACTGGTAAAGGCCGCCTGGGAGGGGATCTCCGGGGGCGCTTCGGTCGAGCAGGCGATCGAGGCCTATTTCGACGAGCTGCGGAGCGTGGCGGCGTGAGCGTGGCGCCCGAGCCCGAGTTCCAGGTGCTCAACGCCGCCGGCCGCCGGCACGCCGCCGTGCCGGCCGTCGACTTCGACGTCCACGTCAGCGAGCCGGGCGGCCGCCCGGTCTACGCGATCGCGCTCAGCGCCCAGGTGATGATCGAGCCCGCCCGCCGCTCCTACGACGCCGAGACGCGGGAGCGCCTGGTCGAGCTGTTCGGCGCTCCCGAGCGCTGGGGGACGACGACGCGCAGCCTGGTCTGGCACCAGGCCGACGTGCTCGTCCCGGCGTTCACCGGGGCGACCACGTTCCGCGTGCCGGTGCCGTGCAGCTTCGACATGGAGGTCGCCTCGACCAAGTACCTCTACGGGCTGCCGGACGGCGAGGTTCCGCTCGCCTTCAACTTCAACGGCAACGTCCACTACCGCGGCGACGACGGGCGCCTTCAGATCTCGCTCGTGCCCTGGTCGTGCTCCTGCGAGTTCCGCTTCCCGGTGGCGATTTGGCGCGACCTGATCGAGCACTACTACCCGCACACCGGCTGGATCCCGCTCCAGGAGCGGACGCTACGGGCGCTGCAGCGCGAGAAGGCGCGCCGGGCGCTGCCGACCCTCGACGCCTGCGTGGCGGAGCTGCTCGAGGCGTGAACGAGCTGGTCGACACGCTGCTCTACGAGGGCTACGCGCTCTACCCGTATACGCCCGGCGCCACCAAGAACGCGACTCCGACCCCATTCGGGATCGTCTACCCGCCGGTCTACGCGGAGCGGCTCGACACGACCTTCGACCACCTCGACCTGCGCTGCCTGGCGGAGGGCGGGGGAGAGGTCTCCGCGGAGGTCCGCTTCCTCGCGCCGAGCGGGCAGCGTCACCGCGCCGAGCCGCATCGGATCGAGGGCAGCGGCGACTTCGAGACGGGCGGGCTGCGGGTGCGTACCCGGCTCGAGCTGACGGCGCTGGGCGACGGTCGCCGGCTGGTGTCGTACCGCGTCGAGAACCGCACCGCCGTCGACGGCGACGCCGACCGTGCGGCGGCGATCGAGCGCTCGCTGATCTCGACGCACCCGCTCCTGCGGATAGCGGGTGGGCGCTTCCTCTCGCAGCTGGACGCCCCCTGCGAGAGCGTGAACACCTGGCCTGTGCTCGCCTCGCCGGCCGACGACGCGATGCTGGGCGCGGCGATCGTGCTACCCGACCATCCGCAGATCGCGCCGGAGAGCCGCGGCAGCCTGTTCGACAACACGGAGATCGAGGAGGCGCTCGTCCTGCACGTACAGGTGCTCAGCGACGAGGAGCGCAAGCAGATCTCGGAGCAGGATCCGGCCGTGCGCGCGATGGTCGAGCGCGCCTCCGCCGTCACGCCCGATCAACTTGCTCGCCTGCACGGGCGAATGACCGAGATCCGCGACCCCACCCAGGGGCTGCCCGAGGTCGAGGTCGACGGCGTCACGTTTCGCCGCGGCGCGCGCGTCACGATTCGCCCGGGCGTGGACGCCGATCTGCAGGCGCGCCTGCTGGAGGGCCGCACGGTCACCGTCGAGCGCATCCAGCGCGACTACGACGGCCGCGTGCACCTCGGTGTTGCGGTCGACGAGCCCGGCCAGGAGATCCTGCGCGAGACCGGGCGCTTCCTGTGGTTCTTCCCGCCCGAGGTGGAGGTGGTCGGATGAAGCGGATACTGGTGGCCGGCATCGGGAACACGTGGCTCGGGGACGACGGCTTCGGCAGCGAGGTCGTCAAGCGGCTCGAGACGCGCGCGCTGCCGTCGGGGACGGTCGTGCTCGACTTCGGCACCGGCGGGCTCGACCTCGCCTACGAGGTGCTGCACGGCTACGACGCGCTGGTGCTCGTGGACGTCAGCCGTCAGGGCGGCGAGCCGGGGACGCTCTACGTGATGGAGGCGCTCGAGGACGAGGTCGAGGCGGGCATCGAGGACGGCCAGCTGCTCAACCCGCACGCGATGGACCCGCAGACAGTGCTGCGCTTCGTCAAGACGCTCGGCGGCTGGCCCGGCAAGGTGCTCGTGGTGGCCTGCGAGCCGGCGGCGGTCGGCGAGCTCGGCATCGGGCTCAGCTCGGAGGTCGAGCGCGCCGTCGGAGGCGCCGCCGACCTCGTCGCCGAGACGATCGGCGAGTTGCAGTCCGACTCCGCCTACGCGGTGGACTGACCCGTGCACGAGCTGTCCCTCTCAGGCGCGATCGTGAACACCGTCGTCAAGCACGCGCACGGGAGGCCGGTGACCGTGGTGACGCTGCGGGTCGGCGCGCTGCGTCAGGTCGTGCCGGACACGCTCGACTTCTACTTCGCGTTCGTGGCTCGCGGAACCGTCTGCGAAGGGGCGCGGCTGGAGCAGGAGTTCGTCCCGGCCCGGCTGCGCTGTGCCGGTTGCCGGCACGAGTGGGAGATCGAGCTGCCGCTGTTCGTCTGTCCCGGCTGCGGGCGCGCGGCCGAGGTGGCCAGCGGCGACGAGCTCGAGGTTGAGTCGATCCAGGTCGAGGAGGCCGAATGCATCGCACCAAGGTGAGGATCGTCGAGGAGGCGCTCGACGCCAACAACACGATCGCCAACGCAAACAGGGCCGACTTCGATCGCGCGGGCGTGCGCGTGGTCAACTTCATGAGCGCGCCGGGAGCGGGCAAGACCGCGCTGCTGGAGCGAGTCGTCGCCGACCTGCCCGGGGTGCGCGTGGGCGTGCTCGAGGGCGACGTGCAGGGGTCGATGGACGCGGACCGGCTCGCCTCGCTGCACGTGCCGGTCACCCAGCTCAACACCGATTCGGGGTTCGGCGGCGAATGCCACCTGGACGCGAACATGGTCCGCTCCGCGATCCCGGGGCTGCCGCTCGAGGAGATCGACCTGCTCGTGATCGAGAACGTCGGCAACCTGGTCTGCCCGGCCGAGTTCAAGGTCGGCGAGGACGCGCGCGTGATGGTCTCGGCGGTCACGGAGGGAGAGGAGAAGCCGCTCAAGTACCCGCTCATGTTCCGCGCCTGCGAGCTGGTCCTCGTCAACAAGGTCGACCTGCTCCCGCACCTCGACTTCGACCTCGACAAGTTCCTCTACAACCTCGACTCGGTCCATCCCGGCGTAGAGCACATAGTCGTCAGCGCCAAGACCGGAGCGGGCATCGACGAGTGGCGCGGCTGGCTCGCCCGGATCGGCACGCCCGTGGGGGTGGCTGCTTGAGTCACGCGGTCGGGAGCGGGCTGGTGGAAACGGCCCTCGCCGACCGTTCCCACGCGAACGCTGAGTTCTTCGAGGCCGAGGCCGAGCGGCTCGCTCGCCTCTGCCATCGGATGGCCGAGCGCTTCGCGCGCGGCGGCCGTCTGATCGCCTTCGGACAGACCCCCGCGGCTCGCTCGGACGCCCGCCACGTGGCCGTCGAGTTCGTCCATCCCGTGATCGTGGGCAAGCGCGCGCTGCCGGCGATCGGAGTCGCGGGCGAAGGCGGCCCGCTGGCCGAGCAGGTCGCGCTGCTCGCCGAGCCCGACGACATCGCGATCGGCTTCGGCGGCGACGAGGCGGTCGCGGGCGCGATCGCCCTCGCGCGCGAGCGCGGTTCCCTCACGGTCGCGTTCGCCGCGGTCGGCGCCGAGTGGGAGTTCGAGCCGCCCAGCGCCGACGCGTCGATCCGCCAGGAGCTCGTGGAGACGCTCTACCACGTGCTGTGGGAGCTCGTGCACGTCTTCTTCGACCACCGCGGTCTGCTCGAGGGGCGCCAGGCCCGGCCGGTGCACGACACCGGCGCGTCGAGCTTCCTGTATCCGTTCCTCGCCGAGCGCGAGCACGACCTCGACGCCGTGGTCGACGACGTGCGCCGCTCGGTGCTGGCCAAGTCGGAGGAGATCGGCGAGCTGCGCGCACAGACGCTGATCGACAACCGCGACGGGCTGGTCGACGCCGCCGCGTCCCTGCGCCACGACCTCGACGCCGGCGGCCGGCTGCTCGCGCTCGGCAACGGCGGCTCGGCGACCGATGCGATGGATGTCGTGGCGGACTTCCGCGACTCGCTCAGGCCGGCGCTCGACCTGACCGAGGACGCGGCGGTCCTGACCGCGATCGCCAACGACATCGGGACGGAGGCGATCTTCGCGCGCCAGGTGATCGCCCACGGACGCCCCGGTGACACGCTGCTGGCGATCTCGACCAGCGGGAACTCGGCCAACGTGATGGCCGCCCTGGCGGAGGCCGGCCGTCGCGGGCTGAGCACAATCGCGATGGTCGGCTACGACGGCGGACGCGTGCTGGCAGAGCGCCTGGCCGGCCACGTGATCGTGACGCGCTCGGAGCACATCCCGCGCATCCAGGAAGCCCAGGCCAGCGCCTACCACGTGCTGCGGGAGCTGGTCTCGTGAGGGAGGTGCTGCACGCGGCTGGGCGCGGGGCCGTCGCCGCGATGGCGATGACCGGCATGCGGATCCTCACGGTCGACATCGGACTGGTGGAGGAGACGCCGCCGCAGGCAATCGTCAAGCAGAAGGCGCGGGGCCTGCTCAGGCGCGTGCCGCGCGAGCGGCGCCGCGCCGCGATCGAGCTGGCGCACTGGAGCTACGGCGCGGGCGGTGGCGCGGCGTTTGCGCTGCTGCCCGACGGCCTGCGCCGACGTCCCTACGCCGGGCCGGCCTACGGGCTCGCCGTCTGGCTCGCCTTCGAGGTGGGGCTCGCGCCGCTGCTCGGTCTCAGCCAGGCCAGGCAGCTGCGCCTCGCCGACCGCGCGGGCCTGGCCGCCGACCACCTGCTGTACGGGCTCGTTCTCAACGAGGGCCGCCGCCGTCCGCAGGAGACCGCCGCGTGAGCCGGGTCCGGGCACGCGTCGAGGGGACGGTGCAGGGCGTCGGCTTCCGGCCCTACGTCTACCGGCTCGCGGGCGAGCTGGGCGTCGCCGGGCACGTGCTCAACGACGCCCGCGGCGTGGTCGTGGAGGTGGAGGCGGCGCCGGAGACGGTCGAGCGGTTCCTCGCCCGTCTGCCCGCCGAGGCGCCGCCGCTGGCCACGGTCGAGCGGGTGCTCGCCGAGCCGGTCGAGGAGCTCGGCCAGCACGGCTTCACGATCCGCGACAGCCCTGCCGGTGGCGAGCCGCTCGCGGCGGTCACGCCCGACAGCGCGACCTGCGCCGACTGCCTGGCCGAGCTGTTCGACCCGCACGACCGTCGCTTCCGTTATCCCTTCGTCAACTGCACGAACTGCGGGCCGCGCTTCACGATCGTCCGGGACGTCCCGTACGACCGGCCGAACACCACGATGGCCGCCTTCCGCATGTGCGCCGCCTGCGAAGCCGAGTACCACGACCCGGCCGACAGGCGCTTCCACGCCCAGCCCAACGCGTGCCCCGAGTGCGGCCCCCGGGTGGAGCTGCTGGGGGCATGCACCGCGGATCCGGTGGGCGTCGCGGCTCAGGCGCTCGTCGCCGGCGCGATCGTCGCGATCAAGGGCATCGGCGGCTACCACCTGGCCTGCCGCGCCGACGATGAGCGGGCGGTGGCGCGCCTGCGCGCCCGCAAGCATCGTGAGGACAAGCCGTTCGCGCTCATGGCGCCGGACCTGGAAGCGGCTCGGGCGCTGATCGAGCTGGGTTCCGAGGAGCGGCGGCTGATGCGCTCGGCCGCGCGACCGATCGTGGTCGCCCCGAGGCGCGCCGGGGCCGCGGTCGCCACCGCGGTTGCGCCGCGGTCGGCGGAGCTCGGCGTGATGCTGCCCTACTCGCCGCTGCACCATCTCCTGGCGGCGGACACACGCACGACGCTGGTCATGACGAGCGGCAACGTCTCGGACGAGCCGATCGCATTCGAGGACGCCGACGCGGCCGAGCGGCTGGCGTCGATCGCCGACCGGTTCCTCGTGCACGACCGCCCGATCGAGACGCGCACGGATGACAGCGTCGTGCGGGCGGTCGGCGAGCGGCCGCTGCTGCTGAGACGCTCGCGCGGCTACGTGCCGCGCCCGCTGGCGCTGCCCGTGGACTGCGGGCGCCACCTGCTCGCGTGCGGCGCCGAGCTGAAGAACACGTTCGCGCTGGCGAAGGGCGGGACTGCCTGGGTGAGCCACCACGTCGGCGACCTCGAGAACTACGAGACGCTGCGCTCGTTCAGCGCCGGGATCGAGCACTTCCAGCGGCTCTACGCGGTCACGCCGGAGGTCGTCGCGCACGACCTGCACCCCGAGTACCTGTCCACCAAGCACGCGCTCGGGCTCGACGGGATTGGGCCGATCGGGGTCCAGCACCACCACGCACACCTGGCCGCCTGCCTGGCCGAGCACGGCCACACCGAGCCGGCGGTCGGGGCGATCTTCGACGGGACCGGGTACGGCGCCGACGGGACCGTCTGGGGCGGCGAGCTGCTGTTCGGCGATCTGCGCGGCTTCGAGCGCATGGGGTTCCTGTGGCCGGTGCGGATGCCGGGCGGCGAGGCCGCGATCAGGCAGCCCTGGCGGATGGCCTGCTCCTGGCTGACCGCCGCCGGAGCGGATGCCCCGCTGCTCGACGTGGACGAGGGCGACTGGGGCCGCGTATCGGAGCTCGTCCGGACCGGCGTGGCGTCTCCGCTCACGACCAGCGCCGGCCGCCTGTTCGACGCCGTCGCGGCGCTCTGCGGCGTGCGGGCGGAGGTCAACTACGAGGGCCAGGCGGCGGCCGAGCTGGAGGCGCTTGCCGACCCGGCCGACCGGGGGCGCTACCCGTTCGCGCTGCGCGACCACGGCGGCGCGCCGCTTGTGTTGGACGCGCGCCCCGCCGTCTGGGCGGTGGCGGAGGAGCTGCGTGCGGGCGTGGGGGCCCCGGCGGTGGCCGCGCGCTTCCACAACTCGCTCGCGGTCGTAACCGCCGCGGCGTGCGCCCGGACGGCGAGCCGCCAGCGCGCCGAGACGGTCGTGCTCTCGGGTGGCGTCTTCCAGAACCGGCGCCTGCTCGAACAGACCCGGAAGCTGCTCGAGGCGGTCGGCCTGCGCGTGCTCACGCCGGAGGCGCTGCCGCCCAACGACGGCGGTATCGCCTACGGCCAGCTCGCCGTGGCGGCGGCCCGGCTGGCGGAGGGCGATGTTCGGGCTTGACGACTGGCTCACCGGGCTGGCACAGGGCCAGGGTCTGGTCGTGGTGCTCGCCGTCGCACTGATGCTCGGGCTCCGCCACGCGTCCGACCCCGACCACCTGGCCGCCGTCTCGACGCTGGTCGCCTCCGACCCCGCGCACGGCCGCGAGCGCGCGGGCCGGCTCGGTCTGGCCTGGGGTCTGGGGCACGCGCTCACGCTGGCGGCGTTCGGGTTGCCCGTGGTGCTGTTCGGCGCGGATCTGCCCGAGGTCGTGCAGCACGGCGCGGAGACGGCGGTCGGCCTGATCATCATGGCGCTTGCGGTGCGCCTGCTGGTGCGCTGGCGGCGCGGTCAGTTCCATGCGCACGACCACCGCCACGGCGACGTCGTCCACCGCCACCTGCACCCGCACGAACATGAGAGCCGGCACGACCACGCACACGAGCCCGAGGCGCGGTTGGGCCGCTCGCCCGCCGGCGCGTTCGCGATCGGCCTCGCCCACGGCCTGGGCGGCTCGGCCGGCGTGGCCGTGCTGGTACTGGCGACGATCCCGGAGCGGGCTGAGGCCGTCGCCGCCCTGGGCGTGCTGGCGCTCGGCACCGCGCTGTCCATGACGATGCTGTCCTCGGCCCTCGGCCAAGCGATCGCGCGCGGCCCCGCCCTGCGCCGGATGCTCGCGCTCGCGCCGTCGCTGGGCGTGGTGACACTGGCGTTCGGCGGCTGGTACGCGCTGGGCGGGATCGGGGCGGTCCCGTACGTGCTGTGAGCGTGCTCGACGAGCGTGTCTTCGCCGGCGGCCGGACCAAGCGCTTCGGCGAGATGACCGCGGACGAGGTCAAAGCTCGGGCCGCCGAGCTGAAATCCACGGCGGGATGGGGGCCGACCGCGCGAGTCGCCGCGGTCGCGATCGCCTGGGCGGAGCTGGCCCGCCAGATGGAAGCGGCCGGTGTACGAACGGTCTCCGAGCTCGACCCGAAGGCGGTCGACGAGCGCGCCGAGCGGCTTTGGGTCGTTCCGCCGGGCGGCAGCCTGCTGCCGTAGCGAAGCCGCTTTGTGAAGGTCTCGTAATAGAGTGGCCGCCATGAGGCTCGCGCTCACCGCGGCGCTGTGCGCCCTCGCACTCGCCGCTCCGCCCGCTCTTGGTCAAACGCTCACCGGTCCGCCCGGCACGAGCCTCAACAAGGTGCTCGTGATCGGCACTGACGGCACGCGCTGGGACCTGCTCGACAAGGCGATGAAGGCGGGCCGGGCGCCCAACCTGGCGCGGTTGCGCCGTGAGGGCTTCGGCCGGCCGTCGCTGCTTCGCTACGGGCCCGGCACGCTTACGCTGAGCGAGGTCGGCTGGTCGTCGATCGCCAGCGGCGTCTGGGACGACAAGCACGGCATCGACGGGACCAAGCTGAACATGGATCCCGGCCAGGCGACAAAGAACGGCTACCTCGACTTCCTGACCCGGATCGAGAACGCCCGGCCGAAGCTGAGCACGTTCCTCGCCAGCGACTGGGACAACATCGGGCTGCCGCTCAACGGCGGTCCGATCTTCGGCACCGCGATGGACGCGAACTTCGCGGCCCGTGTGCCGGCCGAGTCGATCGCCAACTGGGACCGCGGCGACATCGAGGTCACCGAGGCCGCCGAGCGCTACCTGCGCGACGGCTCGCCGGACGCCGGATTCGTCTACCTCGGCCTGGTCGACGAGACCGCCCACCTGGCGGGCTCGGCGACGCCGACCTACGCCAACGCGATCGCGACCACCGACAAGCGCATCGGGCGGCTGTTGCGCGCGGTCCGCGGCCGCGCGAGCTACCCGTTCGAGAGCTGGACGATCGTGATCGTCACCGACCACGGCGAGCGGCCGCTGACCGAGCCGTCGATCCTCGCCCACTACGGGAAGACCAAGCTCGAGCTGACCTCGTTCCTGATCGGGTCGGGGCCGGGCCTCGGTGCGAACGTGAAGAAGCCGCTCGTGGTCGACATCCTCCCGACCGTGCTCCACCAGCTGGGCCTGCGCGTGTCGCGCGGCTGGAACATCGACGGACGCACGCTCAGCCGCGCCAAGCCGGCCTCGTCGGCGACCGCCCGTGTGCGCGGCGGGCGGCTGGCGGTGAAGCTGCGGCTGGGCAGCCGCCCGAAGGCGCGCGGCATCGATTTCCACGTGCCGGGACGCCTGCGCGGACCGGCGACGGTACGCGTGAACGGGACCCAGGTCGCGGCGCGGGTCGACGGGAGGGCCGTCCGCGTGAACCTGCCGCGTCAGCGGCTGCGCACGGTCTCGCTGGCCGTCGATACGAGCGCGAGCCGCGGGTCGGCCGTCGTGATCCTGCGCGGCGGCCACGGCGGGAAGATGTCGATCCCGCTGGACTAGGTATGCGAACATACGTTCGTGCCCTACGTCGAGCTCCACTGCCACTCGGCCTACTCGTTCCTCGACGGGGCTTCGCATCCGGTTGAGCTGGCCGCCGCGGCGGCCGAGCAGGGGCACTCGGCGCTCGCGCTGACCGACCACGACGGGCTGCACGGCGCGATGGAGATGGCCCAGGCGCTGAAGCCACTCGGGGTGCGGCCGATCACCGGCGCGGAGGTCACGCTCGACGACGGCACCCACCTCACGCTGCTGTGCCAGACGCGCGCCGGCTACACCAACCTCTGCCGCCTGATCACGGCCGCCCACTGGCCGACCCGGCGCTGGGCGCGCGAGGGCTGGTCGGAGCCGGTGGCGCAGGTGCTCGACGGCCGCCGCCCGGCGCAGGACCCGCTCGACGCCGAGCCGAGCTTGACCCTGGCCGATGTCGAGCGGCACGCCGAGGGGCTCGTCTGCCTGTCCGGCTGCGCACGCGACGGCGCGGTGGCGGCGCGCGTCGAGCGGGCCGAGTACCCGCAGGCAGCGGCGGTGGCGCGCCGCCTGCTCGCCGCCTTCGGGCCGGACAGCTTCCGGATCGAGCTCCAGCGCCCCTTCTGGCGCCACGACCGCCGCCGCAACAAGCTGCTCGCCGAGCTGGCCGAGCGTTTGGGCGTGCCCTGCGTCGCCACCGGCAACGTGCACGTGCACTCGCGCGAGCGCACCCCGCTCCAGGACGCCATGGTCGCCGTTCGCCTCGGCGCCACGCTCGACGAGACCGAACCGCGCCGGCGTGGCAACTCATCCCACGTGCTCGCCCCGCCCGAGCGGATGGCCGAGCGCTTCCGCGAGCACCCCGACGCGGTCGGCGAGGCAGGGCGCCTGGCCGAGCGCCTGACCTTCGACCTGACCGAGGATCTCGGCTACCGCTATCCCGGGTCGGAGGACCCCGACGCCGACCGCAAGCTTGCCGAGCTGTGCGCCGCCAAGCTCGCGGAGCGCTACCCGCGCAACGGCGACGTCGCGACCGCGCGCCTCGAGGAGGAGTTGCGCGTGATCCGCGGGCTGCGCCTGTCCGGCTTCTTCCTGCTGCACCGCGACATGCTCGAGCTGGCCCGCGAGGTGGCCTGCGAGGTGCGCGACGGCGAGTCGGCGCGGCGGCTGCTGCCGCCCGGCCGCGGCCGCGGGTCGAGCGTGTCCTCGATCGTCTGCTACCTCACCGGCCTCTCGCAC
>JBQGCL010000127.1:0-18406 GCA_052038485.1 Thermoleophilaceae bacterium
GAGGTCTGGGGCTACCACCCGTTCGCCGAGACCAACACCGTCGACGTGTTCATCTCCAACCTGCGGCGCAAGCTCGAGGCCGGCGGCGAGGATCGCCTGCTGCACACCGTGCGCGGCGCCGGCTACGTGCTGAGGGACGCATGAGGACGCGCCTGCCCGTCCGCTTCAAGCTCGCCGTCGTCACGGCGGCGCTGACCTTCGGGATCCTGTGCGTGTTCGCGATCGCGATCGGCGCGGTCGCCGAGCAGCGCATCCGGGCGGGCTTCGACGACGACATGCGGGCCACCGTGGCCGGCGTCATCAACGAGCTCGACGTCCGCCAGGAGCCGGACGGCGTCAAGTTCAACGACGCCCGGCTCGGCGTCGTCGAGGCGGGCGGGGCGCAGGTACGCGTGCTACGCCAGGACGGCAACGTCGTCTACCCGAGCGAGGGGCTGCTGCCGCTCGCCGAGGTCGGCGTCGAGGGATTCAGCGAACTGCCCGACTACCGGGTCCTGTCGCGCGCCCTGGTCCTGCCGGCGCGGCAGCGCGAGGAGCCGTTCGGAGGCCTGGGCGACCCCGTCAGCCAGGCGGTCGGCTACGTCCAGTACGCCAAGCCGAAGGCCACCCTGAACCGGACGATCAACCGCGTGCGGGTGTTCCTCGCGTTCGGCGTCCTCGGGGGCACGCTGCTGGCGTTCGTGGGCGGCCTCTACGTCGCCGAGCGCGCGATGCGCCCGATCGCCGGGCTGACGCGCGCGGCGCGTGAGGTCGCGCGAACGCGAGACCCCGACATCACGCTTCCCAAGCCACGAGCAAACGACGAGGTCTCCGATCTCGCCAACACCTTCGAGGCGATGCTGCGCGAACTGGGCGCGGCCCGCCAGGAGACGGAGGCGACGCTCGACCGCCAGCGTGACTTCGTGGCCGACGCGTCCCACGAGCTGCGCACCCCTCTGACCAGCATCCTCGCCAACCTCGAGCTGCTCGAGGCCGAGCTGGAGGGCGAGCAGCGCGAGATGGCCGATTCGGCTCTGCGCTCCTCGAAGCGGATGCGCCGGCTGGTCGGCGACCTGCTGCTGCTGGCGCGCGCCGACGCCGGCCGCGAGGCCCCCCACGCCCCGGTCGACCTCGCCGCCATCGCCAGCGAGGCGGCCCAGGAGGCCGGCGCGCTGGCGGAGGACCACCCGCTCTCGCTCGACCTGCCCGGGCCGGTGACGATCGAGGGGGTCGCCGACGACCTCCACCGGCTGGCCGGGAACCTCGTCGAGAACGCCCTCATCCACACGGCCCCGGGCACGCCCGTGACGGTGTCGGTCCGGCGCGAGGGAGACTCGGCAGTGCTCGAGGTGGCCGACCGTGGGCCGGGCGTGCCCGCCGCCATGCGGGAGCGCGTGTTCGAGCGCTTCGCGCGCGGCAGCGGCGCGACCGCCCGCGTGGCCGGAAGCGGGCTCGGCCTGGCGATCGTGAGGGCGGTCGCGGACGCCCACGGCGGCACCGTCCAGCTGCTGGACGCGCCCGGCGGCGGCGCGCGTTTCGTGGTGACACTTCCGGCGGGTGCGCCGGCGCCGGTGCGCTCCGATTCCGGGGCTACCGTGTTCCGGGCCTAGACGCACCCGACTTTTCGAGGAGTTTCCCCTGTGAAGTACATCCTGCGGCGACGGCCGTCGCCGGCCCTCGTGATCGCCTGCATCGCGCTGTTCATCTCGCTCGGCGGCGTTTCCTACGCCGTGGCGACCGGCTCGATCGACAGTCGCGAGATCCGCAACAACACGATCAGCTCCAAGGACGTGCGCAACAACTCGCTGCGCACCTTCGACATCCGCAACAACGAGATCCGCGGGTTCGACGTCCGCAACTCGTCGCTCCAGGGGCGCGACATCGCCTTCAACACGCTGACGGGGGCGGACATCAACGAGTCGACGCTCGGCGCGGTCCCCTCGGCGACGACAGCCGGCTCGGTGGCGGCGCTGAAGACGTTCGCCCCGAGGGTCGTGGCGGAGGGCGCGGCCCCGGTGGCCCTGATCACCCACGGTCCGCTGACGCTCAGCGCGGCCTGCATCCAGACCGGCGGCGGGGACACGGCCGCTCAGCTGCGCATCCAGACCAGCGGAGCGCTCGCGTCCGCCGCCGGCACGGTCCAGGCAGGCACGATCCAGGCCACCGACGGACCGGTGACGATCGCCGAGGTGCCCGACACGCTGGGCGGCGCGGCCTCGGTCGCGAGCGTACCGATCTTCGCCACCGCCGGGACCCAGGGGCTCGCGGGAACCTTGGGGCTCTACGCGGCGCAGGTCGGTGCCGGCGGCGACGCGTGCCGCTTCAACGGCCACGTGGTGCTGGAGGGCTAGACCTCGACGACGACAGGCAGGACCATCGGCCGGCGGCGCAGACGCTCGTAGACGAACTCCGCCACGTCGTCGTGCAGGTGGTCCTGCAGCAGGTCGATCTCGCGGATCTCCTCCTCCGCGGAGCGTGCCAGCGACTCGTCGACGGCCGCTCGCAGCTCCTCGACGAACCCGTCGGTCTCGTCGACGAACGGCACGCCGCGGAAGATGATCTCGGGCGGCGCGACCGAGCGACCCTCCTGCTCGGAGATCGTCGCGACCACGATGAAGATGCCGTCGGCGGACAGCATGCGGCGGTCGCGCAGCGCGACGTCCTCGATGTCCCCCACGTCGACCCCGTCGACGAAGATCATGCCGGCCTGCTCGCGGGTGCCGAAGCGCGCCCCGTCTGCGTCGATCTCGAGCGGCAGCCCGTTCTCGCCGCGGAAGATCGACTTCGGCGGGATGCCGACAGCCTCCGCCAGCTCGGCGTGCAGCCGCAGGCGGCGGTGGTCGCCGTGCACCGGCAGCACGTAGTCGGGCTTGGTCAGGTTGAGCATCAGCTTGAGCTCCTCCTGGTAGCCGTGTCCGGAGGCGTGGATCGGGACGTCGGCGGTCGTGATCACGTCGGCGCCGAGCCGGTAGATGCGGTTGATCGTCTCGTTGACGGCGCGCTCGTTGCCTGGGATCGGGGTGGCCGAGAAGATCACGGTGTCGCCGTCGTGCAGCTCGACCTGGGGATGGTCGGCGTGGGCCATCCGGCGCAGCGCCGAGAGCGGCTCGCCCTGGCTGCCGGTTGAGATCACGACCAGCTTGTGGTCGGGGTAGTCCTCGATCTCCTTGGCGCCGACGAGCATCCCCTCGGGTACGTCGATGTGGCCGAGCATCCGGCCGATGTTCACGTTCTTGCGCATCGAGCGGCCGACGAGCGACACCTTGCGGCCGAGCACGGCGGCGGCGTCCACGACCTGCTGCACGCGGTGGATGTTGGAGGCGAAGCAGGTGACCACGATCCGGCCCTGACAGCGCGAGAAGACCTCCTCCAGGCGCGGTCCGACGCTCGACTCCGACAGCGACACGCCGGGCCGGTCGGCGTTGGTCGAGTCGCCGCACAGCAGCAGCAGGCCCTCGCGGCCCACCTCGGCGAGCCGGGCGACGTCGGCCGGCACCCCGTCGACCGGTGTCTGGTCGAACTTGTAGTCGCCCGTGACGAGCGTGGTGCCGAGCTCGCAGGTGAGCGCGACCGCGAACGCGTCCGGGATCGAGTGGGCCATCTTCACCATCTCCACCGAGAAGGGGCCCGCGTCGAAGGTCTGGGTGGCGAGCACGTCCTCGACCGGCGCGTCGCGCAGACGGTGCTCGTCGAGCTTGGACCGGACCATGGCGGCGGTCAGCGGCCCGGCGTAGATCGGCGGCATGCGATCGAGCTCTCGCAGCACGAACGGCAGTGCGCCCACGTGGTCCTCGTGGCCGTGCGTGAGCACGATCGCCTCGAGGTCCTCGGCGCGCTCGCGCAGGTAGGCGAAGTCGGGCAGCACGAGGTCGATGCCGAGCTGCTCCGGTGTGGGGAACATCAGCCCGGTGTCTACGACGACGAGCCGGTCGTCGTACTCGACGACCATCATGTTCTTCCCGATCTCGCCGAGCCCGCCGAGCGGCAGGACCCGCAGGGTGGACGGGCTCACACCGCCGCGAGCAGCTGGTGGCGCTCGAGCGCGGCGCGGATGACGGCCCTCTCCTCCTCGGTAGCCTCGACCAGCGGGAGGCGCAGCGGGCCGACGTCGTGGCCGACCAGGTTGAGCGCGGTCTTGACCGGGATCGGGTTGGTGGTCACCGACAGAGCCTTGTAGAGGTCGCGCAAGCCGTCCTCGATCTCCTGGCGGTTGTCGGGCTCGTCGATGATGCGCCGCATCTCGGTCCCGACGAGATGTGACGCGACCAGGATCCCGCCCGTGCCACCCAGGTCCATGGTCTTGGCGAGCACGTCGTCGTTGCCGGCGAGCAGGTCGAGCCCGTCGATCGGGGCCATGTCCTCGTAGCGCGCCTGCTTGACGGCCACGACGTTCTCGATCTGACCGAGCTCGGCCAGCAGGTCGTTGGGCATGTCGGTCGCCGTGCGGCTGGGGATGTTGTAGGCGACGATCGGCAGGTCGGTCGCGGCGGCGATCGCCTCGTAGTGGGCCTTGATGCCGCGCCGGTTGGGACGGACGTAGTAGGGGGTGACGATCAGGACCGCGTCCACGCCGGCCTCGGCGGCGCGCTCGGTCAGCTCGATGCTGTGGCGCGTGTCGTAGGTCCCGGTGCCGGCGATCACGGGAGCGTCGCCGCTCTCGGCCGCGCCGATCTCCCAGAGGCGGACCTTCTCCTCGTCGGTCATCGTCGCGGCCTCGCCGGTGCTGCCGGCGAGCACGAGGCCGTCCGAGCCGTTGTCGAGCAGGTGATGGATCAGGCGCGCGGTGGCGTCCTCGTTCAGGCCCCCGTTCGCGTCGAACGGGGTGACCATCGCCGTGAGGATGCCGCCGATCACTGCTGGAGCGGCTTGAACGGGTCCGGGGTCGAGTTCGGCGAGCCCTCCGAAGCGGGCGACTCGGCTGCGGGTGGCTCCGCGGCGGGTGGCGTGGACTCCGCGGCGGGTGGCGTGGGCTCTGCGCTTGGCGGCGGGGCCTCGCCGGCCGGCGGGCCGTCCTGGATCGGCCGCCCGTGGTCGTCGTAGCGGGTGTCGGCCGCTTGCCCGGGCGTCGAACCGCCCTTGCTGAAGTTCTGCTGCGCCTCGTCGAGCTTCTCCTGGGCCTGCTCGGCGAGCTTCTTTGCCTTGTCCATCCAGCCCACTGTCGCCTCCTGCTTAGATCGCTCTGGAGCGTACCGCGCGGGCCGGTTTCGCGGGATAACCGCTGCAAACGGTCCAGAACGCGATCGCCAAATGTCAGAATTCGTCTCGTTGGCATGGCTCACGAGGAACGCGACTACAGCCACCGGACCGCCGTCCAGAAGCTCGGTATCCAGCCCGATCAGCGGGTTGAGGTCACCGGCGACGTCGGGCCGGGCCTGCGCCGGGACGTCAAGCAGGCTGTCGGACGCGGCCTGGTGAAGTCGGGCGAGCTGGACGGCGCGATCGTTCTCGTCGAGTCGGAGGAGGAGGGCAAGGAGGTGCTCCTGCGCTACCGGGCCCGCCTGCGCGACACCGGCTACCTGTGGATGATCACCCACAAGCGCGGGCACGAGCACTACCTCAACCAGATGACGCTCGTCCCGCACGCCAAGCGCCTCGGCCTGATCGACAACAAGACCTGCTCGATCGACGATGTCCGCAGCGGCATCCGATTCGTGGTGCCACGCGCGTTGCGCAAGCAGACCGCGGCGTAGAATCGCCGCATGGCGACCGCCGATGCGCCGACGCCCCTCCCGGGCCGCGCGTCCGATGCCGACCGCCGGCGCGTAGCGCGGCTGCTCCAGGAGGGCTCCACCGACGGGCGCCTGTCGCGCGAGACCTTCGCGGCGCGCGTGGAGCGGGCGCTGACCGCGCGCAGCCAGGCCGAGCTCGATTCGCTGCTCGCCGACGTGCGCCGGCCGGGCCCGCTGCGAAAGGCGGCCATAACGGCGGTGACTTGGATCTCGAGGCTGGGCGCCGACATCCAGGCCGCTTGGGAGACAGGTCGCATGCCGGTGATCGCGCTGCCCGAGCATCAATCGCGCCCGGTCACGATCGGCCGCGCGCCCGACTGCGACTGCCATCTGGCCGAGCCGAGCGTCTCGCGCCGCCACGCCTCGGTGCGCCGCGCCGGCGCGCGCTGGCTGCTGCGCGATCTGGGCTCGAGCAACGGCACGCGCGTGAACGGAGTGCGGGTGACGGAGGAGACCGAGGTCAGGCCGGGCGATCAGCTCAACCTGGGCGGCGTCCGCTACCGCCTCGGCGAGCACTAGCCGGGCGCGACTCGGTAGTTGAGCACCCTATGGGTGTCAAACAACCGATTGGCCCTTCAGAGCAGCTTGTCCAGCCCGATGACCGGCGAGCTCTCGAGTGAAGCCACGCGCCGGATCGCCAGCAGTACGCCGGGCATGAACGACTGCCGGTCGATCGAGTCGTGGCGGATCGTGAGCGTCTGACCGGGGCCGCCGAAGAGCACCTCCTGGTGCGCGACCAGGCCGGGCAGCCGGACCGAGTGGATCGGCGCGTGGACGTTGCCGCCCGCCTCCGCGATCACGTCGGCCGTGTGCTTGGCGGTGCCCGAGGGCGCGTCGAGCTTGCCGTCGTGGTGCAGCTCGACGATCTCGCACTCGGGCAGGTGGGCCGCCGCCTCGGCCGCGAACTTCATCATCAGCACGGCGCCGATCGCGAAGTTGGGCGCCACGAACAGGTTCGCCTCCCCCACTCCCGCCAGCTCCGAGAAGTCCGCGCCGCTCGTGCCCATCACGCAGTGCACCCCCGCCTCGAGGCAGGCGCGCGCGTTGCCCAGGGCCGAGTCCGGCGTCGAGAAGTCGACCACCACGTCGGCGTCGCCGAGCACGTCGGCCAGAGCCGTCTGGAGCAGCGGGTCCGCCCGGCCGACGAGCGCCATGTCCTCGGCGCCCTCCACGGCCTCGCAGACGGTCGCCCCCATCCGGCCGGCCGCCCCGGAGACGGCGACGTTGATCACGCCGCTTCGGCGAGCACCGGGCTGACCGCCTCGAGCGCGGAGCGGAAGGTCGTCTCCTCGCCGCCCACGCCCGCGGCCGACAGGCGCTCGGGCAGCCACAGCTCGCGCGCGAGCCCCATGACGTCGTCGATCGTGACCGCATCGAGGTGAGCCAGCACCTCGTCGACGGTCAACAGCGGCACGCCCATCAGGACCGCGCTGCCGATCCTGTTCATGCGCGCGGCGCTCGACTCCATCGCCAGCACCGTGCGCCCCTTGGAGTTCTCACGCGCGCGGTCGAGCTCGGCCTGGCTGACGCCGTCCGACTGGAGGCGGCTCAGCTCGTCGCCGATCACCTTCATCGCCGCGCCGACGTTGTCGGGCCGCGTGCCGACGTAGAGGCCGACCTGGCCGGTGTCCGCGTAGGCCGAGGTGTACGAGTAGACCGCATAGGCGAGCCCGCGCTTCTCGCGCACCTCCTGGAACAGCCGCGACGAGGTCGAGCCGCCCAGGATCGTGTCGAGGATGCGCAGCGCGAAGCGGCGCTCGTCGGCCCGGGCGACCCCGCGCGCACCCAGGGCGAGGTGGTACTGCTCGGTCTCCTTGACGTGGAAGCGGGTGGTCGGCGCCGTCTCGGGCGAGACGGCCAGCTGCGGCGGCGTCGCGCCATCGGCCGGGAAGGCCGCGTCGACCAGCTCGACGATGCGGTCGTGGTCGAGGTTGCCGGCCGCCGCCACGACCATGTTGTCCGGCACATAGCGTCCGTCGTGCCAGGTTGCGATCTGCGGCACGGGCACCGACGAGATCACCTCGGCGCGGCCGATCACGGGCCGCCCCAGCGGATGGTCGCCGAAGATCGCGCCGGCGAGCACGTCGTGCACCTTGTCCGAGGGCTCGTCCTCGTACATGGCGATCTCCTCGATCACGACCTGGCGCTCGGAGTCGATGTCCGGGTAGGACGGCCGCAGCACCATGTCCTGGAGCACGTCGAACGCGCGCTCCAGGTGCTTGTCGAGGAAGCGCGAGTAGACGGAGGTCGTCTCCTTGCCGGTGCCGGCGTTCACCTCCGCTCCCATCGCGTCGAACAGCTCGTCGATCTCCAGCGAGCTGAAGCGGTCCGTCCCCTTGAAGAGGAGGTGCTCCAGGAAGTGCGAGATCCCGGCCTGCTCGGTGCCCTCGTCGCGCGAGCCCGCCCGGATCCAGAGTCCGAGCGCGATCGAGCGCACCGAGGGCATCGCCTCGGTGACGACCCGAACACCCGAGTCGAGCGTGGTGACCCGGGCTGCCTCGGACCGGCCAGACATCAGCGGGGGCCCGGGGGGCGCGCCCCCCCGTATGGTCTCGCTTCTCACTCGCCGCTACGGGCGCCGCTGCGCTCGCGCGGACGGCGCTCGCGGTCGCGCGGGCGCCGGCCGCGGCCGTTGCCGCGGTCGCCGCGGTCGCCGCGCGGGCCCTTGTCGCCGGACCCGATCGAGGCCAGCTCGTCGGGCGACTTGCCGGCGATCTCGGGGTCCTCCGCCAGGCGCAGGCCGATCCGGCCCCGCTCGCGGTCGACCTCGACCACCTTGACCCGAAGCTCGTCGCCGCGGTTGACCACGTCCTCGACCGCGTTGACCCGCTCGCCGGGCTTGATGTTGGAGATGTGCAGCAGGCCGTCGGTGCCCTTGGCCAGCTCGACGAACGCGCCGAAGGTGGTCGTCTTGACGACCTTGCCGTCGAACTCGTCGCCGACCTCGACCTCCTTGGTCATCGACCGGATCCGGTCGACCAGGGCGTCGCCCTGCTCGCCGGTCTGCGCGTAGATACGGACCGTGCCGTCGTCGTCGATGTCGATCTGGGCGTCGAACTCCTCCGACAGCGCCCGGATCGTCTCGCCGCCCTTGCCGATCACGGCGCCGATCTTCTCGGTGTCGATCTGGATGGCGCTGATGCGCGGTGCGTACTGCGACAGCTCGCTGCGCGGCGCGGAGATCGCGTCGTTCATCTTGCCGAGGATCGTCATCCGCGCCTCGCGCGCCTGCGACAGCGCGTCGCGCAGGATGTCGAACGTCACCCCGGTGATCTTGATGTCCATCTGGAGGGCGGTGATGCCCTCGGAGGTCCCGGCGACCTTGAAGTCCATGTCGCCCAGGTGGTCCTCCACGCCCGCGATGTCGGTCAGGACGATGTAGTCGTCGCCCTCCTTGATCAGGCCCATCGCCACTCCGGCGACCGGCGCCTTGATCGGCACGCCGGCGTCCATCAGCGAGAGCGACGACCCGCAAACCGACGCCATCGACGACGAGCCGTTCGACTCGAGGATGTCCGAGACGACGCGGATCGTGTACGGGAACTCGTCCACCGGCGGCACGACCGGCACGAGCGCCCGCTCCGCGAGCGCGCCGTGGCCGATGTCGCGGCGCTTCGGGCCGCGCATGAAGCCGGCCTCGCCCACCGAGAACGGCGGGAAGTTGTAGTGGTGGAAGTAGTGCTTGGCCTCCTGCAGGCCGAGCGTGTCGAGGCGCATCTCGTCACGCGTGGTGCCGAGCGCGGCGACCGAGAAGGCCTGTGTCTGACCGCGCGTGAAGATCGCCGAGCCGTGCGTGCGCGGGGCCACGCCGACCTCGATCCAGATGTCGCGCAGCTCGCCCGCGGCGCGACCGTCGGGACGCTTCTTGTCCACGGCGATGCGCTTGCGGATGATGTCCTTCTCGAGCTTGTCGAAGGCGAGCTGGACCGCCGCGCGGCGCTCCGGCTCCGTCTCGGCGTCGCCGCCGAGCCCCTCGAGCACCTCCTCCTCGACGGCCTTGGTGGCGTCCTGGCGCTCGAGCTTGTCGTGCACCTGGGTGGCCTCGTCGAGCTTGGCGCCGAAGCGGTCGGTGAGCTCGCTCAGGATCGACTCGTCGACCTGCGGCGGGTTGCTCTCGACCTTCTCCTTGCCGGCCTGGGCACGCAGGTCGTGCTGGGCCTGGCAGAGCTCCTTGATCGCCTGGTGGGCGATGTCGAGCGCGTCGAGGATCTCGGCCTCGGCGATCTCGTTGGCCCCGGCCTCGACCATCAGGATGGCCTCCTCGGTGCCGGCGACCACGAGGTCGAGCGGCGACTCGAGCAGCCACTCCTCGTCGGGGTTGACGAGGAAGTTGCCCTCGGCGTCCTGGCCGATGCGGACGGCGCCGACGGGCGCAGGGAAGGGGATGTCCGACACCATCAGAGCGGCGCTGGCGCCGTTCATGGCGAGGATGTCGTACGGGTTCTCGTGGTCGACCGACATGGGGATCGACACGAGCTGGGTCTCGCGCGTCCAGCCCTTCGGGAAGAGCGGGCGCAGCGGACGGTCGATCATGCGCGCGGTCAGCGTGGCCTTCTCGCCCGCACGACCCTCGCGGCGGAAGAAGCTGCCGGGGATCTTGCCCGCGGCGTACATGCGCTCCTCCACGTCGACGGTCAGGGGGAGGAAGTCGACGTCGCGCTGATTCCCCGCCGTGGCGGTGCACAGGACCTTCGTGTCACCCGCCGTCACTACCACCGAGCCGGACGCCTGCTTGGCGTACTTGCCGGTCTCGAACTCGATCGAGGTGCCGCCGATCTCCAGAGAGACGCGGCTCGCTCCATCAGTCATATGTTCCTTTCAGCCGCCTCCGGTTGGCGGCATGCGATTAGTACGTTCCGTTGCGAACCCGCCGAAGGCTAGCAGCGGGTGTCGCAACGGAACGTTTCCTGCCCCCTGCCCCCTAGCGCCTCACCTTGCAGTCTGTGCGCAGGTCGAGCGTGCGCTTCTCGCCGCGGCCCACGTACACCTGGCGGGCCGAGCGGATCACGCCCTCGGGCTGCTCGCAGAAGAGCGTCCAGGTCTCCTGCTGCGGTGCGCTCGCCGGCGGCGGTCCCTCGAAGCTCACCGATCCGGTCCACGGCTCGACTCCCGCGTAGTTGATCACGCGAACCACGTAGGAGCCGACCGGATCGAGGACCGACGCCTCCTCGTAGCCGAGCACCCCGCTGGTGGCGCCGTTGCCGGACGTGGCCACCGGATCGCCGGTCGCGTTCCCCGACGCGTCCGCCTTGTAGACCTTCATGTCGTAGTCGCTCACCGGGGTGGGCCACTCGACGCGGAAGGTCGCCTTGGCGTTGTCGATGCCGGTGCCGCTCGGGACCGCGATCAGGTGGTCCTCGTAGCAGTCCGGCGGCGGGGTGTCGAAGTTCGCGCACGGGGTGGTGCCGCCGCGCGAGGCGAACGTGATCGGCGCGCTCGGGTCGCCATGCGCCGGCCGCCCCGAGCCCTTTGCCACCAGCGGCCGCGTCGACGGGTTCGTGTGCCACTCGAAGACGCCGCTCGACGGGACGACCGTCGTGCTGTCGAGCGTGTCCGTGAACGTCGACCCGCTGTAGGTCGGCGTCTGGAACGTCTTCTTGAGGCGCAGGACCGCGCCCGCGGGCGCCTTGCCCGTCAGCACCGAGTGTCGAGCCGCGGTGGCGGTGTTCTCCTGGGCGAGGTAATACGCCGCCCGGTTGCCGCCGCCGGTGGCGTCGTCGCTCGTCCCCTGCCATTCGTCCACCGTGTCCTTGTAGGGCGGGTGGAAGCCGATGTCGCCGATCTCGAACGTGTAGCCCAGACCGCCGGTCGCGTTGTACGACCAGTCCTCGGTCGTACCGGTGGTGTCGTACAGCTCGTAGCCGTACTGGCTGGCGTAGCCGTTCTCGTGGGCCATCGCGTCGCCCAGCCCCTTGTAGATGGCCTCGTCGACGGTGGTCCCCTGCGCCGCCAGTCCGGGCGGGCGCAGCACGAGGCCCGAGAACGTGTGGTTGGTGATCAGCGTCGTCACCTGACGGCTCGCGACCAGCTCGCGGACGTTCTGCGACTCGGGCTCCGAGAACGGGCCCGGGCCGGCGTACGTCTGCGTCAGCGGGTTGGTCGTGTCGGCGCCGGGGCCGCCCCAGAACGCGCCGTAGTTGCGGTTCGGGTCCACGCCCGGGCCGTAGACGCCGGTGTCGACCTGGTTGCAGTTGCCGCCGTCGCCGACCAGCAGCCGGCAGTTCTTGCGCCGGTACTCGTTCGGGTGGGCGGCCGCGGCCAGGATGAACTCGGGATCGCTGACGGCGCCGTCGCCGTCGGCGTCGTCCGACGCCCCGCCCCCGCGCATGTACAGCTCGCCCGCCTCACGCGAGGCGTTGAAGCCGTCCGGGTTGACGATCGGGACCACGATCGTGCGCGTGGTCGACAGCAGGCCCTTGGCGCGCGCGTCGCCGCGGCGGTACTTCGTGATCAGCTCGTAGGCCCACTCGATCGCGTGCTCGCCCGACGGCCACTCGCGCGCATGGTGCACGCCCAGCTGGACGAACACCGGGCGCCCGTCGCGGGCGTTCGGGTTGGTCGCGAGCTCGATCCCCTCGACCGGACGACCCTCGTAGGTCTGGTGGTTGAGGGTGACCGGGCGAACCAGGTCGGGATGCTCGTTGGCGAGCCGCTTCATGTCCTCCTGGTAGTCGAACAGGCGGCGATACGTGTCCCGCCCGCTCGGCATCCCGGAGGTCGTGGTCGCCGCGGCGTACGCGATGTCCGCCTTGCGGTCGTTGCGCGCCTGGACGGCGAGGTCCGGGACCGCGACCGTGTAGCTGAAGTTGTTAGCCGCCAGCTTGGTCGCGTCGGCCGCGCTGTGCAGCACGACGTCGACGAAGCCCGCGCCGCCGTGCTCGGTCACGTCCAGGCCGAGGCCGTTGAGGACGTTCTCGCGCGCGGCGCTTGGAGTCGCGACCCTGACGAGCTTCTCGACCGTCACCTTGGTCGTGTCGATCGGCGAATACTCGATGGCCAGGCCGGCGCTCGCAGCACTGCCGGACAGCCGGCAGGCCTGGACGACGAGCTTCTGGCCGGCGATCGCGTAGCCCTCGGCGAGCTCACGCGCCCCGCGCGAGGCGGACCCGGCGATGACCTGGCTGTTCTCGGCCTTGAAGACGGCGACGTCCCAGTCGCCCGACGCGGCCGCCAGCTGGGCCGTGACCGAGCCCGCGGTCGGCATCGTCACGGTCTGCTGGACATAGCCCCCGCCGCTGCTCAGCTTGCCCGCTGTGCACGAGCGAGCCACCGCGCTCGCCACCGATACGTCCTTTCGCAGCAGATCCCCCGCCGACGCAGGGCCGGCCCCCGCCATAACTGCAAAAACCGCCACGGCAACGGCTCCCAGCTTCCTCATGCAGTTTCCCCCGCGTCGTTTGATAAACGCGAGCATTCCCGATTGGGAAGGAACCGAAACGCGCGAGTTTCTGAAAGTACCTAGTTGTCCAAAGCCGCCAGGACTCGCGCGGGCTCGGGCACCTCCAGCGGCGGCGACTCGTACGCCCACTCCACCGTCCCGCCGGGGCCGACCAGCACCAGCGCTCGGCCGGACTGCCCGTAGTCCTCCGACCACACGCCGTACGCCCGTGCCACCTCGCCCTTCGGGTGGAAATCGGCCAGCAGCGGGATCGTCACGCCGAGGTGCTCGCGGAAGGCGCGGTGGCAGAAGGCGCTGTCCACCGAGATGCCTACCACCGACACGCCGCGCCGCTCGAAATCCCCCAGGGCCTCCTCGTACGTACTCAGCTGGTCGGTGCAGACCGGGCTGAAGTCGCCCGGATAGAAGGCGAGCAGCACGCGGCGGCCGCGGTAGTCCGCCAGCGAGACATGGTTGCCGTCGTGGTCGACGAGGGTGAAGTCGGGTGCCGGCGCGCCGGCTTCGATCACCGGCGCAGGCCGAGCTGCTGGATCAGCGCGCGGTAGCGGTCGATGTCGCTGGCCTGGAGGTACTTCAGCAGCCGGCGGCGCTTGCCGACCAGCATCAGCAGCCCGCGGCGCGAGTGGTGGTCCTTCTTGTGCTCGCGCAGGTGCTCGGTCAGCTCGTTGATGCGAGCCGTGAGCAGCGCAACCTGGACCTCGGTGGAGCCGGTGTCGGCATCACCGCGGCCGTACTCGGCCACGATCTCGCGCTTCCTGTCCGCCGTCAGCGTCATCGAGCCGGAAACCGTAGCAGCCGCTCGGCGATTTGCCGGGCGTCCAGGAGGTCCTGCTGCATCTGCTCGACCAGCTCGTCGACGCTGTCGAAACGCTTCTCGCCGCGCATGCGCTCTAGGAACGCGATCCGCAGCTGCTTGCCGTAGAGGTCGCCGTCGAAGCCGATCAGGTGGGCCTCCACTAGCAGGCCGCGGCCGGTGTCGAAGGTCGGGCGCACGCCGACGTTGACGGCGGTCGGGTAGCCCTCGGCCACGGCCGCGTACACACCGTGGCCGGGCGACACGTAGGCGTCGTCGGGAACCAGGTTGGCCGTCGGCACGCCGAGCTCGCGGCCGCGCCGGTCACCGATCACCACCTCGCCCTCGAACAAGAACGGACCGCCCAGGAAGTCGACCGCCTGGCCGACCTCGCCCGCCGCGATCAACCCGCGAATCTGGCTCGACGAGACGGTCTCACCGGCGACCTCGACAAGCGCCACCACGCGCGTCTCGAACTCGTCGCGCGAGCTCAGAAACTCGGCCGTCCCCTTCGCCCCCTTGCCGAAGCGGAAGTTCTCCCCCACCGAGACACGCTCGGCGCCCAACCGGTCGATCAGAACGTCCTGCACGAACTCCTCGGCGCTCTGCTCGGAGAAGCCCTTGTCGAACGGGATCACGACCATCTCCTCGACGCCCAGCGACTCGATCAGGTCGCGCTTCACCGGAAAGGGGGCGATCAGCTTGGGCGTCGCCTCCGGGTGGATCACCGACAGCGGGTGCGGATCGAAGGTGAGCACCGTGTCGGCGCCCTTGATCACCTCGCGGTGGCCGAGGTGGACGCCGTCGAACGTGCCGATCGCGACGCTGCGTGGCCCCGGACCGGGCTCGACATCGGGGAGCTGGGTGACCTTCATGCGGGGTCGAACACTACGACGGGGCGGAGCTCGCCCGCGCGCGGCTCGGCAATTGCCACGAGCCGGTCGAGCGCGGTCAGCCGCACGGGCCCCTCCGCCGCGCCCTCCGCCGACACCGGTCGTCCGTGCCGGATGGCGTCGGTCTCGGTCGCGTTGAGCGGGCGCTCGGGGAGGAAGCTGAGCGCTTCCGTCAGCTCCAGCTCGCGCCCCGCGTCGGCCAGCTCGAACGGTCCGACGGCCGTGCGCTCGAGCTCGTCGCAGTAGGCGTCGCCGAGGTCGGCGATCAGCGTGCGCACGTAGGTGCCCGCCGAGCACTCGATCTCGAAGGCTGCCCGGTCGCCCTCGTGCCAGAGCAGCTCGGCCCGGTAGACGGTGACCGGCCGCGCCTCCGTCTCGACGGCCTCGCCGCGCCGGGCGCGCGCGTAGGCGCGCTCGCCGCCGACGTTGACCGCGGAGTACGCGGGCGGGCGCTGGAGCTGCTCGCCGACGGGGATCTCGAGCCGTTCGGGGATCCGCCCGGTCTCGACGAGCTCGCCGTCGCGGTCGCCGGTGTCGGAGATCCAGCCGAGCCGCGCGACGGCCCGGTAGGTCTTGGGCAGGCCCATCAGATAGCGCTGGGCGCGCGTGGCACGCCCGATCAGCACGACCAGCAGGCCGGTCGCGAAGGGATCCAGCGTCCCGGCGTGACCGACCTTGATGCCGCGCGGCAGCGAGCGGCGCACCTCGGCGACGACGTCGTGGGAAGTGACCCCGGCCGGCTTGGCGCGTAGGACGACCGCGGGGTCAGTCAAGCCGCCAGCTGCTCGCGCACGTGCCCGCGCAGCTTCTCGACCAGGTCGGCGTACGACAGCGGCGTCGCGAATCCGGCCGCCTGCGGGTGCCCCCCGCCGCCGAACTCGCGGGCGATGCGCGACACGTCCACGCGACCGTCGGTCGCGCGCAGGCTCACCTTGCGCATGCCGGTGCGGTCGTCGGACAGCAGCTCGCGCACGAGCACCGCCACGGCCGTGCCCTCGACGGCGCGCATGTGGTCGACCACGCCCTCCGAGTCGTTCTCCTGCGCCCCGGTGTCCTCGTAGTCGTCCTTGAGCAGGTGGGCGATCGTGATCACGCCGCTGTCGTAGCGCTCGACGCGCGAGAGCGCGCGCTGGAGCAGCTGGAGGCGGCGGAAGGGCAGGTCCTCGTACAGGCGCCGGTAGACCTGGTGCGGCTCGACGCCGGCGTCGATCAGCTCGGCCGCCATCCGGTGCGCCTCCGGCGTCGTGTTCTCGTACATGAACTTGCCGGTGTCGGTGACGAGCCCGGTGTAGAGCGCGTCGGCGATGCGCGGCGTGATCTCCGCGCCCAGCTCCTTGGCCAGGTGCCAGACGATCTCGGCGGTGCAGGACGCGTGCGGGTCGACCAGGTTCACCGTGCCGAAGCGCGTGTTGTCGTGGTGGTGGTCGATGTTGAGGATGTGCAGGCCCTCGGCCTGGAGGAAGTCGACCGGCATCCGGTCGATGTTGCCGCAATCGAGGAAGACGATCGTGCGCTCGGCCACGTCCTCGGGCGGCGTGCCCACCAGCCGCTCGAACGTCCAGGCGCGGTACTCCCAGGGCAGCGGGAACTCGTCCGGGGACATGAACATCAGTGAGTCCTTGCCGAGCTGCTCGAGGATCCAGTGCATCGCGAGCAGCGAGCCGAGCGCGTCGCCGTCCGGGTTCTCGTGCGTCGTCAGCAGCAGCTTGTCCGAGCTGCGCAGCTCCGCGAGCACTTCCTCATGTCCGGTGGCGATGCTCATCCTTCGTCCAGCAGCTCCGAGATCCGCATGCCGCGGTCGATCGACTCGTCGAACACGAACTGGAGCGTCGGTGTCCGTTTCATTCGCAGTTCTTGACCGATTGCCTTCTGCAACAGGCCGTGAGCTGACGCGAGCGCGCTCATCGTCTCTTCGCGCTCGGTCTCGTCGCCGAGCACGCTCACGTATACGCGCGCATGGCGCAAGTCGGGACTGGTCTCTACCGAAGTCAAGGTCACAAAGCCTATGCGTGGGTCATTCAGCCCTTCGGCGATCCGTGCCGAGAGGACTTCACGGACCGCCTCATTGACCCTGCGCATGCGGTCTAAAGCCACTCTAATGCAGGTCCCCGGTAGATATGACTTGGCATTCCACACTGGCTCCGTCGGGAAACATTCCCCACACGTAGCGTTCGACCTCCGCGGCCCTTTCCTTGAGCGGGCCGGCGTCGCGGCCGACGAGTGCCGCCGTCAGGCCGGCGCGCTGCCAGAGATCGTGGTGCGCCGTCTCGGCCACGGCGGCGCCGAAGCGCCGTTGCAGCTGCGCCTTCACGGACGACAGCTCCTTGCGCTTGCCCTTGAGGCTGGCGTTCTCGGGGAAGTGGAGCTCGATCTCGAGGACCGCTACGAACGCCACTAGGAGAGCGTCTGCTCCACCTGCTTCTTCTCGTACACCTCGATCACGTCCCCCTCCTTCACGTCGGGGTAGTTCTCGAGGACGATGCCGCACTCCATGCCCTGGGTCACCTCGCGGACGTCGTCCTTGAAGCGGCGCAGCGAGCCGATCCGGCCGTCGTAGACGACCGTGCCGTCCCGAACGAGGCGGCACTGCGCGCCGCGGCGGACCGTGCCGTCGGTGACGTACGAGCCGGCGATCGTGCCGACGCGCGAGGCCTTGAAGGTCGCGCGCACCTCGACGGTGGCGATCTGCTCCTCGACCTCCACGGCCTCGAGCAGGCCCTCCATCGCCGCGCGCAGCTCCTCGACGATGTTGTAGATCACCGAGTAGGTGCGGATCTCGACGCCCTCCTGGTCGGCGACCTGGGCGGCGTTGCCGACGGGGCGCACGTTGAAGCCGATCACGACCGCGTCGGAGGCGGCGGCCAGCATCACGTCGGACTCGCTGATGCCGCCGACGCCGTCGCGGATGATGTTCACGGTCACCTGCTCGTGCGGCAGCCGCGCGATCTCGTCGGCGAGCGCCTCGAGCGAGCCGGCGACGTCGGCCTTGACAACCAGGTTGAGCTCCTTCTCGCCGCGCTCGGCGCGGGCGAGCACGTCCTCGAGCGACACCTTGCGCGTGGCCTGGCGCGCGAGCGCGGCCTGCTTGACGCGGATGCTGCGCTCGTTGGCGACGCGCCGCGCCTCGCGCTCGTTCTCGACGACGCGGAAGTTCTCGCCGGCGGCCGGGACGCCGTCGAAGCCGAGGATCTCGACCGGCATGCCGGGCGTCGCCTCCTCCACCCGCTGGCCGCGGTAGTCGTTCATCGCGCGCACGCGGCCCATGTGCTCCCCGGCGACGATCGCGTCGCCGACCTTGAGGCGGCCGCGATGGACGAGCAGCGTGACCACGGCGCCGCGGCCCGGGTCGAGCTTCGACTCGATCACGAACCCGGACGCCTCGGCGTCGGGGTTGGCCTTGAGCTCCTGGATCTCGGCGAGCGTGACGAGCGTCTCGAGCAGATCGTCGAGGTTCTGGTGCGTCTTGGCGGACACGTCGACGAACTCCGTGTCGCCGCCCCAGTCGGCCGGCGTGAGGCCCTGCTGGGCCAGCTCGCCGCGCACGCGGTTGGGGTCGGCGCCGTCCTTGTCGATCTTGTTGACCGCGACCATCACGGGCACGCCGGCGGCCTTG
>JBQGCL010000128.1:0-13529 GCA_052038485.1 Thermoleophilaceae bacterium
AACTCCGCGAAGCCGTTGTTCTCGCACACGAGCACGACCGGCAGCTCCCACAGCCGCGCGAGGTTCACCGCCTCGGTGAAGTGGCCGGCCTGCGCCGCGCCGTCGCCGAAGAACACGACCGTGACCTGGTCGGTGTCGCGCAGCCGCGCCGCGAGCGCGCTGCCGACGGCCAGCGGCACGTTCCCGCCGACGACGCCGGTGGCGCCGAGGAGCCCGTGCTCGACGTCGACGAGGTGCATCGAGCCGCCGAGGCCCTGGCACAGACCGCCGGCGCGGCCCATCAGCTCGGCGAGCACGCGCTCGAGCGGCGCCCCCTTGGCGATTGCGTGCCCGTGCGCGCAGACTCCAGATACCGCGCGAACGTCTCCCAGACCGCGACCGCGTCGTTGCCGTCGACGGTCTCGCGCGTGAGCCCGTACGGCGCCACGACGTCGGTCACCCGTTCCACGCGCGTGTGCGCCGAGCGCGGCGTGAACTCGGCGAAGCCGTTGTTCTCGCACACGAAGATCACCGGCAGCTCCCAGAGCGTCGCCAGGTTGATCGACTCGTTGAAGTGGCCGGCCTGGACGGCGCCGTCGCCGAAGAACACGACCGCAACGCCGTCGCCGCCGCCCATCCGCGCCGCCAGCGCGCTGCCGAGCGCCATCGGGATGTTGCCGCCGACGACTCCCGTAGCCCCGAGCAGCCCGTGTTCGACGTCGACGAGGTGCATCGAGCCGCCGAGCCCCTTGCAGAGCCCGTCGGCGCGACCCATCAGCTCGGCCATCGCCCGGTCGAGCGGCGCGCCCGCCGCGATCGCGTGGCCGTGGGCGCGGTGGCCGCTGTAGATCGCGTCGTCGGCGCGCAGCTGGGTGCAGACGCCGGCCGCGACGCCCTCCTGGCCGACGCTCAGGTGGATCAGGCCGTGCACCTCGTCGGCGCGCTTGAGCTGCCCGACGCGCTCCTCGAACGCGCGGATGCGCCACATCGTGCGCAGGAGGGCGAGTGCCTCCTCGGCGCCGAGCTTCGGCAAGGCCCTACGCGGCAACCGGCTCGAACTGCGCCAAGGCGGACTCGTACGAGCGCCGGTACATCTCGTCCAGCGGCAGCGCGCGCAGGTCCTCGGACAGGACCTCGACGCCCCACGGCTCGGCGTAGCCCATCTCCTGCGCGACGCGCACGTACCCGCGGATGTCGAACTCGCCCTCGCCGGGCAGCTTGCGCCGGTTGATCACCTCGTCGAGCGGGTCCTCCATGTCCTCGTACTGCCCGTCGGAGAGCTCGATCCAGCCGAGCCGCTCGACCGGGAACCTGCGCAGGTCATCGGGCTTGATGCCGAGCTTGCCCATGTGCCAGGTGTCGATCACCACGCCCGTGTTGTCGATTCCGTCCATCACGGCGAGGGCGCTGTCGATGCTCTTCACGTTGACGTCGAACGGCATGAACTCGTAGAGGACCTTCGAGCCTGGGCAGTGCTGCGCGGCGTCGGCCACGAGCGCCGCGTATGCCTCGTTCAGCTGCGGCATCGGGCACGGCTTGCCCGGGATGTTGCCCGCCTTGACGTGGTGCGCGTCGAGCGCGGCGGCCGCCTCGAACAGCATCTTGCGCTGGCGGTCGGCGGCCGGCCGGTCCTCGTCGTCGACGAACCAGTCCCAGAGGAACTCGAGCTCGTAGCAGCGCAGCCCGTTGTCGTCGAGCGCCTTGCGCATGTCCGCCAGCGAGCTCGACTCGAGCTGGTGCTCGAGGTCGGCGTGCCACAGCCCCAGGCCGACGAAGCCCGTCTCGGCCGCCTGCGCGCAGCGCTCGCTCCACCCGAACAGGCTCCATTCGCGGCCGAAGTGCACCTCCACCGGCCCCGCCGAGGTCCAGTACGCGTTGGCCAGCTCCACGCTCATGACTGCTCCTTCACGTTGATTTCGATCTTGACGCCGTTGGGGTCCTGGACGAAGTACTGACGCATCACACCGGGCACGTCGTTCTTGACCGCCGGCACGCGGCTGCGCCGCAGCCGCTCGACGACCTCCTCGGGGTCGGCCCCGTCGAATGCGACGTGCTCCACCGGACCGGTCGCGGCCGGGATCCCGACCCGTCCGGAATGCGCGATGTAGGGCTTGCGCTCGGCGATGTGCACGCAGGGGCGATCTCCCGCGTACAGCCAGTAGCCGGGGAACTCCAGCGGCGGCCTGTGGCCGACCTCCAGCCCGAGCACCTCGCACCAGAAGTCACGCGTCGCGTCGATGTCGTCCGTCAGGACCAGGAAGTGGTCCAGGCCGGGCACGCTACGCGGCCGCGGCCTGCCCCACGACCTGCTTGGCAGCCGCGGCGAGCTTCTCCGCCGAAGGCGCGAGGAAGGCCTCCTGGATCTGGTTGCCCGGCACCGGCGCGTCGACGCGCGCGACCCGCGCCGGCGGCGCCTTGAGCGACTCGAAGCCGTGCTCGCTCACCGTCGCCGCGATCTCGGACGCGACCCCGCAGCGCAGGCGCCCCTCGTCGGCGATCACCAGGTGTCCGGTCTTCGCGACCGAGTCGAGGATCGCCTGCTCGTCGAGCGGCACCAGCGTGCGCAGGTCGATCACCTCGGCCTCGATGCCCTCGCCGGCGAGCGACCCGGCGGCCTCCAGGGCGGCCACGACCATCATCGAGCAGGCCACGATCGTGACGTCCGAGCCCTCGCGCTTGACGGCCGCTTGGCCGAGCGGGATCTCGTAGTCCTCGTCGGGCACGTCCTCTTCGGCGCCGTAGCCGAACGCGTGCGTGATCACCAGCGACGGGTTGTCGCTCTTGAGCGCCGTGCGCAGCAGCCCCTTGAGGTCGGCCGGGCCCCACGGCACCGCGATCTCGATGCCCGCGACGTTCCAGAACATCCCCATCGGGCTCTCCGAGTGCTGCGACGCGCCGCCGTGCAGCAGCCCGTGCGACATGTGGTAGGTCACCGGGCAGGAAACGCGCCCGCCGGAGCCCTGACGCGCCGTGGACACCTCGCTCGCGATCGTCGAGAAGGCGGGGTAGGCGAACGGCGCCAGCCCGAGGTGCAGCAGCATGCGCTGGCCGCACATCGCCGCCCCGGCCGCGAGCGCCGAGTAGGACGCCTCGGAGCAGGGCGGGAAGTAGATCCGGTCGCCGTACTTCTCCTGGAACTTGCCGAACTGGATCGCCTCGGGCCCGATCCCGAGCACCTCGTTGCCCATCACGACGAAGTTGGGGTCCTCCTCCATGAACGTGGAGAGGACGTCGAGCATCGCGTCTGCGTAGTTCTTGGTTGGCATGGTCAGCGCCTCCTCAGGCGAAGACGTTGTCGAGTGCGCTTTCCGGCGTGGGCCGCGGGCTGTCGAGCGCGAACTGGCGCGCCTCGGCGATCCGCTCGCTCACGCGCGCGTCCATCTCGGTGAGCTCGTCCTGCGTGACCTCGCCGTCGGCGAGCAGCTTGCGCGCGTAGCCGAGCACGGGATCGTGCTCGCGGTACCACTGCTCGTGCTCGCCCGACATGCCCGAGTCGTCCCAGGCCATCGAGATGTCGGTCGGCCCGGTGGGCAGCGTCGGCCACAACGGCTGCGTGCCGGCGAAGCGCGCGGTCACGACGTGGACGAAGAACGGCCCCTTGCGCGCGCGTGTGTGCTCGACGCCCTTGGAGACGACCTCCGCGACGGCCTCGGGGTCGCGCCCGTCGACGGTCTCGACGGGGATCCCGAACGTCTTGGGGATGTCGGTCAGGTCGTCGACGGCCGACACCGAGGTCGGGAAACCGCCGCCGGCCGAGCCGAGCGCTCCCTCGCTGTTGTTCTCGCACACGTAGACGACGGGCAGCTCGTACAGCGCCCCGAGGTTGAGCGACTCGTACGAGACGCCCTCCTCCAGCGCGCCGTCGCCGAACAGCCCTACGGCGATCGCGTCGCCGCCTTGGGTCTTGAGCGCGAAGCCGGCGCCGGTGGCGAGGCTGATGCTGCCGCCGACGATCGCCGAGGTCGAGATGAAGCCGAGGTCGGGCTCGCTCATGTGCATCGTGCCGCTGGCGCCGTGGTTGATGCCGTTCTCGCGGCCGAGGATCTCGGCCAGCGCCAGCTTCGGGTCCACTCCGCGGGCGAGCACGTGGCCGTGGTTGCGGTGGTGCGTGGCGATCTTGTCGTTCGGGCCGAGCGCGGCCATCAGCGGCACGCCGGTGGCCTCCTGACCGATGTAGAGGTGGAAGTGGGTCATGAACTCGTGCTCGCCGAAGAGCCCGACCACCGTCTCCTCGAAGCGGCGGATCGTCAGCATCGACTCGAGCGTTTCCTTCTTGGTCATCCGGTTGCCTCCAGCTTTCCTCCCAGCAGGTACGACGAGTGGAGGAGGTCGGGGTTCTCCTTCAGCTCGGTCGCCGAGGCCGACAGCTCGATGCGGCCGCGGTCCATCACGTGCACGCGGTTCGCCAGCCCGAGCGCGACCGTGGCGAACTGCTCGATCAGCAGGACCCCGACGCCCGACTCGACGACCTTTCCGATCGTCGGGATCAGGCGCTTGATGATCACCGGCGCGAGCCCGAGCGAGAGCTCGTCGATCAGCATCACCTTGGGCTTCGACACGAGCGCCTGCGACAGCACGAGCATCTGCTGCTCGCCGCCCGACAACGAGCGCGCCGCGGTGTCGAGCCGCTGCTGGAGCTCGGGGAACAGCTCGAGCGCCCACTCGCGCCCGGCGCGCGCGTCCTCGCGTGAGAGCGAGTAGCAGGCGACCGCGAGGTTGTCCTCTACGGTCAGCTCGGACAGCAGCCGCCGGCCCTCGGGCACGACCGCGACGCCGGCTTGCCGGATCCGCTCGGGGCGGCGGCCGGTGAGGTTCTCGTCGTCGAGCTTGACGGTCCCGGCCTCGGGCTTGAGCACGCCCGCCACGGCGAGCACCAGGCTCGACTTGCCGGCGCCGTTGGGGCCGAGCAGCGCGGTCACCTCGCCGGCCGGGATGTCGATGTTCACGTCGGTCACGACCGAGCGGCCGTTGCGCGCGACCGTGAAGCCCTCGAGCGTCAGCTGGCTCACGCGAGCTGCTCCTCGCCGACGTCCTCGGTGCCGAGATAGGCCTTCATGACGGCCTCGTCGCGCAGCACCTCGGCGGTCGGGCCGGCGGCGATCAGCTTGCCGAAGTCGAGCACCGCGGTGTTCTCGCAGCAGGCCGACACGAGGCTCATGTCGTGGTCGACCAGGATCACGAGCGCGCCCATGTGCTCGGGGATGCGCTGGATCACCCGCCCGAGGTGCTCGGTCTCCTCGTCGGGCAGCCCGGCGCCGGGCTCGTCGAGCAGCACCAGCTTGGGCTTGCCCACGACCGCGCGGGCGACCTCGACCAAGCGGCGCTCGCGGGCGCCGAGCGTGCCGACCTTCGCGTCGGGGTCGACGTCGAGCCCGACGAAGCCGATCGCGCCCAGCACGTCCTCGCGGCGCGAGGCGCGGTCGCCCTGCTTGGAGTGCTCGTGGGCGAGCGCGACGTTGCCGGCCACCGACAGCTCCTCGATCGCCTGCTCGGTCTGGAACGTGCGGCGCAGTCCCCAGCGGGCGCGCCGGAAGTGGGGCATGCCGAGCAGGTCCTCGCCGAAAGCCGTCACCGATCCGTCCTGGGGGCTGACGAAGCCGCTCAGCACGTTGAAGAAGGTGGTCTTGCCGGCGCCGTTGGGGCCGATCAGCCCGCACGTGCCCGACTCGAAGGTCACGGACATGGCGTCGAGCGGGGTGACCCCGCCGAAGCGCACGGTCAGGTCGCGGATCTCGATCACGACGCGCCCTCCTTGGCGGGCCGCCCGCGGCCAAACAGGCGCATGATCAGCCGGCCCAGGTTGCGCATGTCGCGCGGGAACTGGTAGACGAGCCCCGCCGGCGCCGTCAGCAGCACCTGGAGGATCCCGACGCCGAACAGGATCGTCAGCAGGTCGGCGGGCAGGCCCCAGTTGTCGAGCAGCGCTGGCAGCAGCTTGAACAGCACGCCGGCCACGATCGCGCCCCAGATGCTGAACACGCCCCCCATCAGCACGACGGCGAGCAGCACGATGTTCTGGCTGGTCGGGAACTGGTAGGTGAACAGCTCGCCGACGTCGCCGGCCAGCAGGCCGCCCGCGACGCCGGTCATGAACGAGGCGAGCGCGAACGCCCAGAGCTTGTAGAAGGTGATGTTCACGCCGGCGGCGAGCGCCGCCGGCTCGCTCTGGCGGATCGCCGCCCAGGCGCGACCCGGCTTGCCGCGCACGTGCAGCAGCGCGAGCAGGAACATGATCACCGCGGCGATCACCGTGTAGCGGAAGTAGGCGGGGTCGGTCTCGGCAATGCTCGGGCGCCGCACCTCCGGGTTGCCGAAATCGTTCTCCACGTGGCCGAGGAAGCCATCGCCGCCGTTGGGGAAGTTGGTCGCGGTCAGCACGACCGTGATCGCGCCGGCCAGCATCAGCGTGATCAGGGCGAGGTAGAGCCCGCTCAATCGCAGCGCCGGCAGGCCGACCAACGTGCCCAGCACCATCGTGATCAGCCCGGTCAGCAGCAACACGATCGGGAACGGCAGCCCGGTGGCGAAGCACAGCCGCGCTCCGACCCAGGCGCCCAGCGCGAGCACGGCAACCTGCCCGAGCGACACCATGCCCACGCGCCCGATCAGCAGGCCCAGCCCGAGCGACACGACCGAGAAGATCGCCACCTGCGTCACGACGCTGGTCCAGTAGGCGCTCATGCGCTCGGGCAGCGCGAACAGCACGAGCAGGAGCAGCACGACGATCACGACCGCGCGAATGCGGTCGCCGCGGTCGAACCGAGCCGGCGACCAGGACGACGCTTCGCGGGCGGGCGCCTCGGCGACGCTCACGTCTAGACGGCCCTCCCCGAGAAGGACTGGCCCTTGCGCGAGAGCCAGAGCAGGGCCAGGGTCGCCAGCACGAACGGCGCCATGTCCCTGTACTCGGAGATGGACAGGATCGGCGTGGCAAGAGCGGTTGCGAGTCCCACGACGAGTCCGGCGAACAGCGTCACGACGAGCGAGGTGAGCCGGGCGATCAGAGCCGCCGCCAGCGACGAGATCACGAGGAACGTGAGCGTCGCCGCGTCGAGCCCGACCAGGTTCGAGAGCAGCAGCCCCGCCACTCCTGAGATCAGGCCCGACACGAGCCACGCCGACGCCTCCACGCGGCGGACCGGCACCCCCAGCGTCGCGGTGATCTCACGGTCGTTGGCCAGCCCGCGCATAGCCGTGCCGAGCTTCGTGAACTGGAGGAACAGCACCGTTCCGATCGTCACCACTACCCCGAACGCCAGCCCGAGCACCTGGGTGTAGTTCACGAGCACGTCCCCGACCTGGAAGTTCTCGGTCGAGGTGGGCAGGATCATCGAGCGCGCCTTGTCGCTCCAGATCCACGACATGGCGCCCAGCAGGATCAGCGCCAGCCCGAGCGTCGCGGTTGCCTTCACCAAGGGATCTCGGCCCGCCAGTGGCGGGCCGAAGATCAATCCGTACAGGAGCGTGACCGCTCCCCCGAACAACACGCACACGAGATAGGCGGGCTCCTCCGCCCAGCCCCATTCGTTGATGGCCTGCCAGGCGATCAGGGCGCCCATGGCTCCGACCGCGCCGAACGCGAGGTTCAGCACGCCCGTGGTCCGGTACAGCACGACCATTCCGACACCGGAGAGGGCATACACCCCACCCAGCGCCAACCCGGTGACGATGAACGGCTGAAACTCGTCCCAGCTGGGCATCGGAGTCCTATGGGCGTCCTAGATCGCTTGGCTGGTTACTCGACTGGCGTATAGATGCCTTCCTTCTTCTCGATATCCCGGACCCGCTTGATCGGCGCGTCCGCGTCGGATATCTCGAAGCAGCTCTCCTTCTCCACCATGGTGCCTTCCTTCGGCGTCACGGTGATGTCCGTGTTGTTCGGGATGTGGAGCGGCGCTTCGCCGTAGTAGTACGGCTTGCACAGCATGTCCGTCTTGAAGTCCTTGATGTTCTTGAAGGCCTCGTTGACGGAGTCCTTGTTGACCTCTCCCTTGATGCCGAGCATCGCGTCGGTCGCGATCCGGGCCTCGAGGAAGCCGAACTGGCTGAAGCTCCCGAGCGGGATGTCGGGCGCGTAGTCCTTCAGGACCTTCTTGTAGAGGTTCGTGTCCGGCTCGTCGATGCTCACCAGCGACAGCTCGGCGTTCACGCCCAGCTTGTCGTCGAACGTCGTTCCCAGCGCGTCGGCCAGGAAGTCCGTGTTGCACGGGGTCGAGCAGGCCCACTGGACCCGATCCTGGAGGCCCTGCTGCTGCGCGCCCTGGAGGATCTTGAGCGCCTCCGGCGGGGTGAAGTTGAGCACCACGCCGCCACCGTCGCCGGCAGCCTGGACGGCCTTCAGGGCGACCGAGTTCGCGTCCTGGATCGGCACGGCCTCGGCGAGGCTCTCGGTCGGGATCCCCTCCTGCTTCGCGAGCGCCAGGAAGCCGCCCTCGATGTACTCGGTGCCGGGCACCTTCGACTGGATCAGCACGAGCTTCTTGACGCCCTCGCGGATCAGGTACTGGGTGGCGCCGGTGACGCTGTGGCGCGGACCCATGTTGACCGCCGCGTAGTTCGGCGTGCCGTAGCACTCGGGCGAGATGCCGGAGCCGATCACGTAGTAGCCGTTGGCCTCGTAGTACTTGTGGTTGACGGCGCACTCGATGATGCTCGTGCTGCCGACGATGCCGGCCACCTTCTCGGTCTCGACGAGCTTCTTGGCCGCCGCGGCCGCCTGGGCCGGGTCGGTCTGCTCGGTCTCCTGGATCAGCTCGACCGGCCGGCCGTTGATGCCGCCGTTGTCGTTGACGCACTTGAAGTACGCCTCGGCCGTCTTCGCGATCTCGGTGAAGTCGGTGCCGGGCTGCTTGGTGTTGATCGCACCGAGCTTGATCGGCTCGCCGCTGGCCTTCTTGCCGTTGCCGAGACCGCACTTCGACGCGGCCTGCTTGCCCTGTTCGCCGGCGAAGCCGCCGCCGTTGTCGCCACCACCGCCGCCGCTGTCGTTGTCGTCATCGCCGCAGGCGGCTACGAAGAGCGCGAATCCCACTGCGAGCGCCGCCAACATGACGACTTGACGCGAGCGGCCCAACACGAGCTTGATACTCACCGGTCTCTCTCCTCCTCGGGTCTGGCCAGGGGCTCCTGCCGATCCAAGCCCGCCCGAGCTTAGCCGCCCTCTTCGGACGGGTCAAATTGTTTGACGATTAAGCTCGAGGCGCGATACTGCGCTGTGGAGAGGACCCCAGAGGGAGGAACATGCCGCGCGACACACCGCCGTACAGGGCCGACCACGTCGGCAGCCTCTTGCGCCCCGAGCGCCTGCTGAAAGCCCGCGAAGATCACGCCGCGGGCAAGGTCGCGGACGACGAGCTGCGGCAGATCGAGGACGACTCGATCCGCGACGTCGTGCGCATGCAGGAGGACGTTGGGCTCCAGTCCGCGACCGATGGGGAGTTCCGCCGGGCTTCCTGGCACATGGACTTCATCTACGAGCTGGAAGGGGTCAGCAAGGCCGAGGACGACCTCGTCGTCCACTTCCACAACCCCGACGGCGACATCGACTACACGCCGGCCGCGCTGAAGGTCGACGGTCACATCGACCTCCACAAGCCGACCTTCGGGGACGCGTTCCGGTTCCTGAGCGAGACCGTCACGAGCGCCACCCCGAAGCTGACGATCCCGTCGCCGAGCATGGTCCACTACCGCGGCGGCGCGGCGGCGATCGACCCGGAGGTCTACCCCGACAAGGACGAGTTCTGGAGCGATTTGACGTCGGCCTACGCGAAGCAGGTGCAGATGGTCTTCGACCTCGGCTGCCGCTACCTGCAGTTCGACGACACGAGCCTGGCGTACCTCAACGACCCCAACCAGCGGGCGATGATGACCGAGCGCGGCGAGGACGCCGAGCACCTGCACGAGTCCTACATCCGGCACATCAACGAGGCGCTCGCCGGCAAGCCGGACGGCATCACGATCACCACTCACATGTGCCGCGGCAACTTCCGCTCGTCGTGGGTGGCCGAGGGCGGCTACGACTTCGTCGCCGAGGCGCTCTTCGGCGAGCTCGGGGTTGACGGCTTCTTCCTCGAGTACGACGACGCGCGCTCGGGTGGGTTCGAGCCGCTGCGCTTCGTGCCTCCTGGGAAGCTGGTCGTGCTGGGCCTCGTCACGACCAAGCGCGGCGAGCTGGAGGATGCGGATGAGCTGAAGCGGCGCATCGAGGAGGCGTCCCAGTACGTGGACGTCGACCAGCTCTGCCTGTCGCCCCAGTGCGGCTTCTCGTCGACGGCCGAGGGCAACAACGTCACCTACGACGAGCAGGTCGCCAAGCTGCGGCGGATCGTCGAGGTGGCCGAGGAGGTCTGGGGTTGAGCGACCGCTTCGACGTCTCCGGCCTGCGCACGGTGGTCACGGGCGCGGCCAGCGGGCTCGGGCTGGCGATGGCCGAGGCGATGGCCGAGGGCGGGGCGGTCGTCACGCTCGTGGACGTCGACGCGTCCGGGTTGGAGGAGGCCGCGGCTCGCCTGCCCGGCGCCCGCACAGCGGTCGTGGACGTCGCCGACTCGGCTGCGGTCTCGGGTTTGTTCGCGGAGCTGGACGGGGTCGACGTGGTGTTCGCGAACGCGGGGGTGTCGCGCGAGGCGGGCGTGCTCGACGAACGCGGCGGCCTCGGGAACCTCGACGACGACACCTGGCGCACCGTGCTGGGGATCAACCTGGACGGCGTGCTGTTCACGATGCGGGAGGCCGCTCGGTTGATGAAGCCGCAGGGGAGCGGGCGCATCATCGTCACCGCTTCCACCGCCGGCGTCGGGACCGACCCGTTCGTCGGCTACTCCTACTCAGCGACCAAGGCGGCGGTGATCATGCTCGTCCGCCAGGCCGCCTTCGAGCTCGCCCGGCACGGTGTGCATGTCAACGCGATCGCACCGGGTCCGTTCCGCACGAACATCGGCGGCGGCGCTCCGCCGATCCCCGACGAGGCATGGGAGTCGATCGTCGCGATCGGCCGGATGGCGGAGCCCGACGAGCTCAAGGGCGTGGCGCTCCTGCTCGCTTCCCCGGCGTCCAGCTTCATCACCGGGGCAGTGATCCCGGTTGACGGCGGCCAGCTGCTGATGTCGCACGGCGTATGAGGGCAGCGGTCACCACAGACCGGGCCGTCATGCAGCTCCTCGACCTTCCCGAGCCGAGCGCACCCGGCCCCGGTGAGGTGGTCGTACGCCCCCAGGCGGTCGGCATCTGCGGCTCAGACTTCCATTACTTCCTCGGCGAGATCGGCGAGCAGGCGCAGTTCCCGCGCATCCAAGGCCACGAGGTCGGAGCGGTCGTCGAGTCGGTTGGACCCGACTGCACGCGCGGCCTCAGTCCGGGCGATCCGGTGGCGCTTCACCCGCTCAGTTACTGCGGCAAGTGCTATCCGTGCCGGATCGGACGCACGAACGTCTGCGACAACTTCTCGCTGATCGGCATCCACACGGATGGCGGCTTTCAGCAGCAGCTCGTCATGCCCGAGGAGCTCGTCGTCGCGACCAGCGAGCGACGCCCGCAGGTCGCGGCGCTTGCGGAGCCGCTGTCGATTGCGGTGCGGGCCGTCAACCGCGCGCGCCTGGAGCCCGGCGAGCACGCCGTGGTCTTCGGGGCCGGGCCGATCGGACAGGCGATCGGATTGCTGGCCGCGGAGCGCGGCGCCTCGGTGCTGATCGTCGATCCGATGGAGAGCCGGCTGGCGATTGGCGCGACGATGGGCGCCGAGACTCTTGGCTGGTCCGACGACGTCATCGAGACCGCCCGCGAGTGGTCCGGCGGCGAGGGGGCCGAGGCCGTCTTCGACGCCACCGGCGCGCCGGACGCGATCCGGGCCGGCTTCGAGACGGCCGTGTCGGCCGGGCGGCTGGTGATGGTCGGCATGTCGCACCACGACGTGCCACTGCGCGTGTTCGGCTTCGTCGACAAGGAGCTCGACGTGCTCGGCGTCAGCTGCTGCACGGGCGACGAGTTCGAGGAGGCGGTGGGGTTCGTCGAGCGCAACGGCGACCGGCTCGAGAACCTGATCACGCAGGAGTTCCCGCTGGAGCGCGCGCCGGAGGCGATCCAGTGGGCGATGGACCACCCGGCCGAGGCGATGAAGGTTGTGATCGGCGACATCAACTGAGGAGGGATCGGATCGTGGACGCGCCCCCGATGCTCGAAGTCAGCAGCAAGGCCCGCACCGCCCTGGATGCGATCTGCGACACGTTCGTCCCCGGCGAGGCCGGGCTGCCGTCGGCGACTGAGCTGGGTGTGCCGGAGGCCGTTCTCACCGCCCTGGGCTCGAGCCCTTCCGCCGCGGACCAGGCGGCGTTCGCGGGGTTGCTGGACGGCTGGGACCCCGACTTCGCTTCGTCCTCTCAAGCCACTCGCGAGCGCGCACTGCTCGACTGGTGCGACTCGAGTGACGTCATGCAGCGCGCCGCCTTCCAGGCGCTGCGCAAGGGGATCCTGCTGTCGTACTACTGCCTGCCGTGGATGGGCTCCGGGCCCAACCCAGTGGACGAGGCGCTGGACTACCCCGGGCCGCTCGGCCCGCCCTCCGATCCGCCCCCGAAGACCCTGTCACCACTCTCGATCACGGGGGACACGGAGCTCGACTGCGACGTCGTGGTGGTCGGCTCGGGCGCGGGTGGCGGGACGGCGGCCGGCGTGCTCGCCTCGGCCGGCCTGGACGTGGTCGTCGTCGAGGCCGGCGGCTACTTCTCCGAGGAGGACTTCGACGGGGCCGAGCTCATGGGCTACGCGCGCATGTACCTGAACGGCGGCGGGGTGGCGACCGACGATCAGAGCATCGGGTTGCTGGCGGGGTCGTGCCTGGGGGGCGGGACGGTCGTCAACTACACGTGGTCGTTCCGGCCGCCGGACTTCGTGCGTTCCGATTGGAAGGAGCGGTTCGGACTTTCGGACTGGGCGGGTCCCGACTTCGACGCCAGCCTGGACGCGGTCTGGGAGCGGATCTCGGTGAGCGAGGAGAGCAGCATCCCCTCGGAGCGCGACTACGGCATGCGCAGGGGGCTCGACGCGCTCGGCTGGCACTCGGAGGTGATGCAGCGCAACTGCCGGGGCTGCGACGCCGAGGTCTGCCGGCTCTGCCACTACGGCTGCCAGATCGGCGCCAAGCAGTCGACGATGAAGACGTGGCTGCAGGACGCCTACGACAACGGCGCGCGCATCCTCGTGCACACGCCCGTCGACCGCGTCGTGATCGAGGCCGGGGAGGCCCGCGGCGTCGAGGCGCGCACGCTCGACGGGCACAGGGTCACGGTGCGGGCGCGCGCCGTCGCGCTCGGCGCGGGAGCGATCCACACGCCGGCGATCATGGTGCGCTCAGGGATGAACGGGCCGGCGGTCGGGAAGAACCTGATGCTGCACCCGGTGCTGATCACCTGGGGGATCTACGACGAGGAGGTCCGCCCGTGGGAGGGCACGCTCGGCGCGACGTTCTCCGACGAGCTGCTGGACCTCGGCGAGGGCTACGGCATCAAGTACGAGCAGGCCGCCACGCCGCCGAGCATCCTGGCGATCTTCGCCCC
>JBQGCL010000129.1:0-10995 GCA_052038485.1 Thermoleophilaceae bacterium
CGGGGTGCGCGCGACCGTGCTCGCTGGGGGCCGCCGAGAGCGTCTGCACGGGGGACGGCGTCGAGCGCTCCGACGTCGCCGGCCTGCGCGACGACCGGGGAGCCAACTCGCGGGTCGCGGCCACCGCCGACGGTGGCCGCACCCGCTACACGCTGCTCGAGACGCTGCGCGAGTACGGACTCGAGAAGCTCGAGGGGCGCGACGAGGCCGCCCGCCTGCGCGACCGCCACGTGGACCACTACGTGAGCGCGGCGCTCGAGATCCGCGGTCGCGGCTGGCGCCAGTCGACGCTCCCGTTCGTCGACGAGTTCGACGACCTGCGCGCCGCGGTGCGCTGGTGCATGACCGCGGACGCGACCCCCGACCGGGCCTTCGTGCTCGTCGAGGCGCTCTGGTGGCCGGCCCCGTCGCGCCACGCCGAGGAGATCGCCAGGGTCTGTGAGGACGCCCTGGCGCACTGGCCCGGCGATCACCCGTGGCGGCTGCGGGCGCTCGGCGCCGCATCGGTCGCGTGGCTGGTGGCCGGCGACGCCGCCTCGGCACACCGGCTCGCCAACGAAGCGATCGGCCTCGAGGTGGCGGGCGAGGAGCCGGCGCTGCTGGCCCGGCGGACGCTCGCTCAGCTCGCGTTCTTCACCATCGAGCCGACGGCGGCCATCGAGCTCTGGCGTGAGCAGGGCCACCTCGCGCGCGCCGCCGGCTACGACGGGCTGGGCTGCGAGGCGGACGGCTTCACGGTGCAGCTGCTGCACGCGGCCGGCGCCTCGGCCGAGGCGGCCGACCTGGCCGGGCGGATGCGCGCCGAGGCCGACCGGCTCGGCTGGGCCACGATGGTCAACTGGTCGCGCTACGTCAGCGGCATCGCGCTGATCGACAGCGACCCCGAGCAGGCGGCGCGCTGGCTCGAGCAGGCGCTCGAGCAGTCGCGCTCCGTCGACCACCACCACATGGTGCGCTTCAGCCTGCGCGCACTCGGGATCGCTGCCCTGGAGCGCGGCGACCAGGCCGAGGCCTCGCGGCGGCTGCTGGAGGCGCTCGCGCACGACGAGGCCGTCACCGACGCCGCCTCGCAGTGGACGACGCTGATGGCGATCGCTGTGGCGCTGGCGCGGGACGGGCAGCCCGAGCGGGCAGCCGAGCTGTTCGCCGCGACCGAGCGCTGGCCGGCCGCGCCCTATCTCACCGGCTACGCGCAGCGCGAACGCGCTCGCTGCGAGAACCTCGATGCAAGCACGCTGGCGGCCGCCGAGGCGCGCGGACGTGGCCTCGACCTGGCAGCGGCGAAGGCGCTCGCCCGAGCTTCGCTCTAGCCCAAGCGCGCCGCGACCGCGGCCGCACGGAAGTCGAAGATCCGCTCGAGGTCGCGGCGCACGAGCAGCGTGTTGGCGACCCCGCCGAGCGGCCCAAGCGGCAGCTCGTAGTCCACGCGGTCGCTCATCCTCGTGCCCTGCTCGTGCGGCGCGAAGCGGTGCGTGTGGCGCCAGACCCGGTACGGCCCGCGCAGCTGCACGTCCTGGAACCGGCAGCCGGGCTCCCAAGTCACGATCCGCGTGAGCCAGCGCAGCGGCAGGCCGTGGAGGCGCAGGCGGTAGGAGATCAGCGTCCCACGGTCCATGACGATCGGCGCAGGCGTTTCGACTCTGAAGAACAGCCACGGCGGCGTGATCGCCTCGAGGTTGAAGGCGTCCGCGAAGAACTCGAAGGCCTCCGCGGGCGGGAGTGGCAGGACCTGCTCGCGCTCGAGCGTGTGGGCGACCGGCTTCAGGCGAGAGCTCCCAAGGTCCGGTTCGTGATCGCGGTCGCCAGCCGCAGCTGGTCGGCGGCCGCGGGCGCCGCGGGCGGCGGGAGCTCCGCCAGGCGGTCCGCGAGCTCGGGGTCGCCGCGCCGGGTCATGGCCGCGCAGATCTCCGTGGCGGTTCTCACCACTTCGGGCTCGACGCTCCAGATCACCTCGAACTCACGAGCCTGATCGCGGCGGCGGCGTGCCGTCGGCAGCTCGAGGCCGGCGAGGCAGACGGCATGGCCGGGTGCCTCGCACACGATCGCCCACTCTCGATTGAGCGGAGCGGCCGGATCGATGGGCAGCTCCGCCGGCCCTCGCGCCGGGCGGCGGACGCGCTCGAAGTCGGCGAACACCACCACCAGCGCGGCGGTACGGGCGAAGTCGCGCCAGCGCTGCTGCGCCTGGCGGTAGAAGCGCTCGCGCTGGAAGGCGCCGAACAGCAGGGCGCGCTCAGCGCGCGCGCAGCACTCGTCCTCGATCGCGTGGCTGAGCGCGATCAGGTGCGGCTTGCGGATGGCTATCGCCGGCAGGTCGGGCCGGCGCCGGCGCAGGCCGGCGAAGATCGATTCGGCCGCCGGGGTGGCGGACTCGCGCGCGCGTCCGATCGCGGCGGCCAGCGACAGCCCGGCGGCGCGCTCGCGCATGACCTGCTCGACCAACTGGACGTCCGATTCGCTGTAGCGGCGATGCCCGCTGGGCAGCCGCTCGGGCACCGGGAAGCCGTGGCGCCGCTCCCACATGCGTAGCGTCCCCTCGCTCACTCCGGTTCGCGCGACCAGGTCGCCGATGGTCAGTGTCATCCCGCTCCGTATCGCTGGAAGGCCTCGCGTCGAGCCTCGAGATGATCGACGATCGGCTCCGGATAGTCCTCGCCGATCAGGCAACCGCAGGCGCGCTGGAGGTCCTCCGGCATGGTCCAGGGCTCGCCCAGGTACTCGTCCGGGACCGGCCGCAGCTCGGGCACGTAGCGCCTGACGTACCGGCCGTCGGGGTCGAAGCGCTCCATGTGCCGGGCCGGGTTGTAGATGCGCCTGAAGAACGGCTGGGGGTCGACGCCGACCGACGCGATCCACTGCCAGTTGCCGTTGTTGTTGGCCTCGTCGCCGTCGATCAGCCAGCGCATGAACCAGCGCTCCCCGCGCCGCCAGTCGATGCCGAGGTCCTTGGTGAGGAACGAACCGACCACCAGGCGGGCGCGGTTGTGCATCCACCCCTCGCGGCGCAGCTGGCGCATCCCGGCATCCACCAGTGGGAAGCCGGTGCGGCCCTCGCACCAGGCCTCGAAGCTCGTCTCCGACGCGCTCCAGGAGATCGCGCCGCGGTAGCGGTCCTGGAACTCCGAGCGGGCGTTGCGCGGGTGGTGGAGCAGCACGTGGTGATAGAAGTCGCGCCAGCAGAGCTGCCGGCGGAACGCGGCGGGGCCCTCGCCGCCGGGGAGGCGGTCCTCGATCTCGCGCGGCGAGAGGCAGCCGAAGTGGAGGTACGGCGACAGGCGCGAGGTCCGGTCGCGCCCGAGCGCGTCGTGGCTGTCGCCGTACTCGAGCACGTCGTCGCCGAGGAAGCGCGCCAGCCGCTCGCGCGCGCGTGTCTCGCCGCCCGGCAGCGGATCCTCGACCCGCTCCCGAAGCCCCAGCGACGCCAGCGACGGCAACCGGCCCTTGCGCACGCGTGACGGGAGCGCGCCGAACGCACGCGGGCGGCCAAGCACCCCGCGGCGCGGGGTGTCGAGCCAGCTGCGGTGAAACGGCGAGAAGACCGTGTAGGGGGTGCCTTGCTGTGTGCGGATGGAGTCGAGGTCGTCGACCGCGTGCAGGCCGGGATGGGCGAAGCAGTCGACGCCGGCCGCACGCAAGCCGCGCTCGACCCGGGCGAGCCGTCGACGGGCGAACGGTCCCGAGTCGGCCGTGTAGTGCAGCTGGCCCGCCCTCGCCTCGCGCGCAAGCTCAGGCAGCTCGGTCTCGGGCCGGCCATGCCGGAGGACGAGCGTGCCGCCGAGCCGGTCGTCGAGGTCGGCGAGGCACTCCAGCATGAACTGCGTGCGCGGACCTGAGGCATGCCGCCCGCCGAGCAGCCGGTCGTCGAAGCAGAACACCGGCACGATCCGGTCCGCGCCGTCGAGTGCCGCGCGCAGGGCCGGATGATCGTGGACGCGCAGGTCGCGGGTGAACCAGACCAGGGCGGTCACCGGCGCTGGAACCCCTTCGCGCTGACGGCGTCGAGTACGAACGCCGGCGCTCCGGCGAGCGCCTTCCCGAGCCGGCTCTTGCCCGGCGGCTGCAGCACGCGCCGATCGCTCTCGATCGCGTCGGCGATCCGACTCGCCCAGTCGTCGGGCGACATCCACTGCCAGCCGGACGAGTCGGCCTGGCCTTCGAGGCGCCCGGCAGCGCTGTGGAGCATCTCCGTGTCCACGCCGCCGGTCACGACCTCCAGCGTCGTCACACCCGTGCCGCGCAGCTCGCGCCGCAGGCTTTCGGTGAACGCGGCGACGCCGGCCTTGGAGGCCGAGTAGGTGGTGATCCCGGGGAAGCGGAAGTACGCGACCAGGCTCGACTGGTTGACGATCTTGCCCGAGCCCCGCTCGAGCATCGCGGGCAGCACGCGGCGAGTCAGGTGAGCGAGGCCGACGAGGTTGACCTGGAACAGGTTGTAGAGCTCGTCGAGGTCCTGACTCTCCAGCTGGCCGCCCGTGAACGCGCCGGCGTTGTTCACGAGCACGTCGATGCGACCCAGCTCGTCGCCCAACCCGTCGCACGCCTCGTCGATCGTCTCGCGCGAGCCGAGGTCGATCCAAACGCCGGGACCGTCGTCGCGCCGGCCGGCCAGGACGCGGGCGCCCCGCTCTTCGAGCTCGGCGGCGAGCGCGCGGCCGATGCCGCGGCTGGCGCCCGTGACGAGGACGGTCTTGCCCTCGAGCCTCACCGGGCCTCCCAGACGGCCAGGGCGCCCGCCGCGACACCGAAACCGCCCGCGGCGGCAAGCGTCCCGTGCTTGGCGCGGCGGGGGAGGCGCTCGCCGTCGGCGCTCAGCGTGGCCGCGAGGTCGGCGGCGTCGCCGGCCGCGCACGCGGCCAGCCACCGGCGCGTGGGCCCGCCGGCCGCGGCCGCAGCCAGTGCGCCGCAGGCCAGGGCGAGGTCGCGCATGGCCAGTCCGCGTAGCGCGACCTGGGCAGCGGGCCGGCCCGCATCGGCACCCAGCCAGGGCCTGCCGACTCGACCGGGAGCCCCGAGCAGGCCGAGCGCGTACGCGATGCGCAGGGCGGAGTAGGCAACGACGATTCGGCGGCGCGTCATCGGCGACTCCGTCGCCTCTTGCTCGGGTGTGGGTGATAGCGCGCGCCGCGCAGCGCCAACAGGGCCGCGTGCCCGTAGATCAACGCGAGCACGCGCAGCGTCTGCGCCGGGTAGCGCAGACGCAGGCGCAGGCGCTCGCGGGTCGGACGCCGACTGAGCGAGAGCGTCACGTCGAAGACGCGCTCGGCGTCGCGGCTGCTCTCGATGTGGATCGTGAGGCGCTCGCCGGGAGCGGTCGCGCGGAGGTGGTACTCGCTGTCCATCGCGAGGAACGGCGATACGTGCATGCCCTTGGCGGCCTGCCCGGCGCGGCCCTCGAAGCGGTAGGTGCGGCGCTCGCCCCAGGGGGTGTTGGTCACCTCGGCGGCGATCGAGCCGACCTCGTCGCCGTCCATCTCGAAGTGGAAGCGGACCGGGTTGAAGGCGACGCCGAGCGAGGCGGGCAGCTCGAGCGTGCGCACCGGTCCCTCGCTGAGCGTCATGAAGAGTCGATGGCGAAACGAGCGCGCCGGCGCGGTGAAGCGGCGGTGGCGAACCCAGCCCTCGTAGAGCTGCGTCACAGCCTCACCCCGAAGCGCTCGCAGACGCGCAGTGCGCTCTGCACGCCGTCCTCGTGAAAGCCGTAGCCCCAGTAGGCGCCGCAGTAGTGGGTTCGGCGGACACCGCTGATGTCAGCCCAGCGCCGCTGCGCCGCCAGCCCGCGATGGGTGAAGACCGGGTGAGCGAACGTGCGCGAGTCGATCACCCGCTCGGGCGCGATCGCGTCCGTGCGGTTGAGCGTGACGCAGTACTGCGTCTCGGACTCGAGCGACTGGAGGCGGTTCATGTGGTACGTCACCATGGGGCGCTCGGCCGGCTCGTCCTGGAGGTGGAAGTTCCAGCTCGCCCACGCACGCCTGCGCCGCGGAAGCTGGGACGGGTCGCTGTGCAGCACGACCTCGTTGGCCAGATATGGGATCGCGCCAAGCAACTGCGCCTCGGCGGCGCTCGGGTCTGCGAGCAGTCCAAGCGCCTGGTCGGAGTGGACCGCGAGGATCACCTCGTCGAACGTCTCGGCGGTGCCGCGCCGCGGTGTGACCTCGACCCGGTCGGCGAATCGCTCGACCCGGGCGATCGGGGTCGAGAGCCGCAGTCGGTCGCGAAAGGCTTCGGTGAGGCGGTGCACGTAGCGGCCCGAGCCGCCGGTCACGGCACGCCAGCGGGGCCGACCGTGAAAGCCGAACATCCCGTGGTTGTCGAAGAACTCGGCAAGCAGGCCGGCGGGAAAGCTGCGCAACTGGCGTGGGTCGGCCGACCACACGGCGGCCGCCTGGGGCACGATCAGCCGGTCGACGAACTCCCGCGAGTAGCCCCCCGCCTCGAGGAAGTCGAGCAGCGTCGGACCGGAGCCGTTGAGACCGATCAACCTCGGCGCCTCGCGGTTGAAGCGCAGCAGGTCCAGGACCATGCGATGGAAGGATGGGCGCAGCAGACTCGACCGGCGCGCGAACAGCCCGTTCGGGGACGCGCCGTTGTACTCGAAGTCACCTACTTCGTCGCTGACCGAGAAGCTCATGTTCGAGGGCTGGGTCGGTACGCCGAGGCGCTCCAGCAGTCGTTCGAACCCGGCGTAGTTGCGGTCGTTGAAGACGACGAAGCCGGTGTCGACGTGATCGACCCCGCGCTCGGTCTCCACCGGCACGGTCCGGGTATGGCCGCCGGGGCGGTCCTCGGCCTCGAACACCGCGATGTCGTGCCGCCCGTGCAGGAGGTGGGCGCAGGTGAGTCCCGCGATCCCGGAGCCGACGATTGCCAACTTCATTGAACAGACTGTACAGGTTTTCTGCACAGTTTGTGCGCCTACTCGTCCGGGCGTATCCTGCGCCCGGTGCCGCGCGAGCCCTTCTCGATCGCACAGGTCACCCCGTGGCCGTGGGAGCAGCACCACGAGGTCAACCGCTTCGTGGAACGGCTCTCGGATGAGCTCTGCACCCGCGGGCACCGGGTTGTCGTGGTCGCGCCGTCGGACTCGCGCGAGCTCGTGCGCGAGGGGCGGGCGATCGCCAAGCGGCTCCCGTCAGACCCCGACGCGCTGTTCGCCGAGCCGGGCTGCGCGTCCGTGCTCGCGGTGGGCCAGTCGCTGCCGTTCCGGCGCGGCGGCTCGGTGTCGCTCCCGCTCGACGTCTCGCGCACGCTCGAGGACCTGCTCGACCACGCCGAGCTCGACTTCGTGCACGTGCACGAGCCGTTCGCGCCGAGCGCCTCGTCCGCCGCGCTGCGCCACTCGCGCGCCCTCAACGTCGGCACCTTCCACTCGACCACCGAGCGCTTCGTGTCGACCCAGGTGGCGCGCAAGGTCGTGGAGCTGCTGTTCGGCCGCCTCGACGGGCGCACCGCCAGCTTCGCCGCCACGCGCGACCTGATCGAGCGCTACTTCCCGGGCGACTACCGGGTGATTCGTCCCGGCGCCGACCTGCTGCAGCGGCCCGAGGCGCATGAGGGTCCGCCCGAGATCGTCTTCTCCGCCGAGGAGGAGCGCGGCGCCATGCGCCTGTTCCTGCGCGCGCTGCGGCGGCTGCCAGAGGACCTCGACTGGCGCGCGACGATCTGGCTGCGCGACCCGGCTGCGGCGCCCGCCGTGTCACTGTCGCGCCGGCTGCGCGAGCGCGTGCGCCTGGCTGGCCCGGCGGACGGCTCGGAGGCTCAGCACCTCGCGCGCGCGACGGTCGCGGTAGCCGCCTCGGCCGGGGCGGCGCCCGCGCCGCAGCTGGTCCTGCGCGCGCTCGCGGGCGGCGCCGTGCCGGTGGTGGCGCGCCTGCCTCAGTACGAGGAGGCGCTGCGCGAGGGAGAGCTGGGGCTGCTGTTCGAGCCGCGCGACGCAGTCACGCTCGCCGCCCAGCTCGAGCGGCTGATCGCCGAGCCGCAGCTGGTCGTCCACTTCGAGGAGCGCATCCAGGCGGCTCACCCGGAGCTCGAGTGGTCGCGCGTGGCCGAGCAGTTCGAGGCGCTCTACGACGAGATCGCCGCCCGCCGCCACGGCGACGGGCGCGCCGACGTGCAACAGCGGCTGGCGCGGCGCGACTTCATCCACGTCGACCTGCACATGCACACCGACCACTCGCCCGACTGCGCCACTCCCGTGCCGACCCTGCTCGAGACAGCGGCCAAGGTTGGGCTCGGTGCGATCGCGGTGACCGACCACAACGAGATCTCGGGCGCGCTCGAGGCGCGCGACCTGGCCAACGGCATCAAGGTGATCGTGGCCGAGGAGGTCAAGACGGCCGACCAGGGCGAGGTGATCGGCCTCTTCATCGAGGAGAAGATCCCGCGCGGGATGACGCTCCAGGAGACGATCGCCGAGATCCGCCGTCAGGGCGGCCTCGTCTACGTGCCGCACCCATTCGACCGTATGCACGCGGTGCCCGACTACGAGCACCTGCTCGACGTGGTCGAGGAGATCGACGCGATCGAGGTCTTCAACCCGCGGGTGGCGTTCACGGCTTTCAACGAGGAGGCGGCCCGCTTCGCGGCCAAGTACCGGATCGTGGCCGGCGCGGGCTCGGACTCGCACGTGGCCCAGGGGCTCGGCTCGGTGAAGATCAGGATGCGCGACTTCGACGGGCCGGAGGAGTTCCTCGAGTCGCTGCGCGACGCCGACATCGTGCGCAAGCGCCAGTCGCTGCTCTACGTCCAGGCGCTCAAGTTCATTCAGACGCGCGGCAAGAAGTGATGCGCGCGAAAGGACAGCGGGCGGACCCGTCAAAACCCGTGGGCGAGGTGCCGGCTACCGACGATGAGATCAGGGAGAAGTACCTGGAGCGCGCGATCCGCGAGCTGAACCAGCTCACGCGCGACATCCAGAGCTGCGAGCACTGCCCGCGCGGGAACCTGATGCCGGTGCTCGGCTCCGGCCACCCACAGGCGGACATCTTCCTGCTCAAGTACATCCCGGTCCCCTCGGAGATCGAGGAGGGCGTGGCGTTCTACGGCCGCGCCGGCAGCGCGCTCATGAAGAGCTTCAAGCGCCTCGGCATCGATCCGCTCGCCGTCTACGGCACGGTCTTCGTCAAGTGCCCGGTCGGGGATACCGACCTGTCGGCGCCGGAATGCCGCGCGCGCGTGCTCGAGGAGCTCGCGATCGTGCAGCCCCGCATCGTCGTCGTGATGGGCGAGGAGGCGCTCGAGGAGCTGAACACGCTGGGCGTACCGCTCGGCCGCGAGATCGCGGCTACGACCGGCGAGATCCAGCGCTTCACGCCCTCCTGCGACGCGCTCTACGTGCCGGACATCGACCGCTCGCTCGACGAAGAGGCCGCCAAGCGGGAATTCTGGGCGGCGTTCCGCGCGCTCGGCGAGTGGTACGCGGATTTCCCGCCGTACTGACGTGCGCCGACTCGCGGTCTTCGCACTCATAGAGCTCGTGCCGTACGGTCGCGAGCACACCAACCCGCCGGTGAGGGCCGAGCCGAACTGGGACAGCAAGCGGACACGCCAGCTAGCTGTGGACGCCTGCTTCGCATGTCACAGTAACCAGACCCTCGTGCTCAACTTCTTGGAATGGGACCGTCCCCAGGAGGCCGGCGAGGCCGCTGAGGCAGTGCGCGACGGCGAGATGCCTCCGTGGCAGTTCAAGGTGCTGCATCCCGAGGCTCGCCTGTCCGACACGGAGAAGCAGGATCTGATCCGCGGGCTCGAGGCGACGCTCGCCCGCTAGCGGCCTAGCTTTCGCAAAGGCGGGTAACCTGCGACACATGGCCGACAAGGCGAAGGTCTTGGTCGTCGCCAACCGGACCGCGGAGTCACCCGAGCTGCTCGAGGCGCTGCGCGAACGCGCCGTTCGCGGGCCCTGCGAGTTCACGCTGCTGGTGCCGTCGACGCCGCATGGGCTGGCTTGGGCGGCGAACCCCGGAGACGCCGGCAACGAGGAGGCGGAGGAGCACCGGCAGGCGTTCCTCGAAGAGCTGCGCGGCGAGGGTCTCGACGTGGCGGCCGCCAAGGTCGGCGACGGCGACCCGCTGGCGGCGATCTGCGACGAGTGCAACTTCACGCAGTACGACGAGCTGATCGTCTCGACGCTCCCGCTCAGGATCTCGAAGTGGCTCCACCTGGATCTGCCGAGCAAGGCAGGGGCGGCGACGGGCCTATCGGTCACCCATGTGGTAGGAAGTGAGGCCTAGTGGAGCTGGAGGAGCACGAGGGGGTCGACCCGGTCATCGAGCGCCGCTGCGCCGAGTGCGGAGCGACGCTGACCGATGCCGAGATCCGGGCGGCGCTGGAGACCAAGGGACCGTTCCTCTGCACGGTCCACGCCAACGAAGAGGTCGCGCTCGAGGAGGACGCCGAGCCCTAGGTCCGTTCCAGCAGCGCCACGCACTCGATGTGCGGCGTCTGCGGGAACATGTCGACCGGCCGCACCGTCTCGAGCTCGTAGCCCGCGTCGGCCATCTGCCGCGCGTTGGGCGCGAGCGTCGTCGGGTTGCAGGAGACGTAGACGATCCGCTTCGCCTCCGCCTCGAGCACGCGCCGGACGACCTTCTGCGAGAGGCCGGCACGGGGCGGGTCGACCACGACCACGTCCGGCTGACCCGCCTGCTCGAGCAGCGGCCGCATCGCCAGGCGCACGTCGCCGGCGAAGAAGTTGGCGTTGTCGACGCCGTTGAGCCGGGCGTTCTCGATCGCGTCGGCGACCGCCTCCTCGACGATCTCCACGCCCCAGACCTCGCCGGCGTCGAGGGCGAGCGCGAGGGCGATCGTGCCGATCCCGCAGAACAGGTCGAGCACGCGCTCGCGGCCGCTCAGGCCGGCCAGCTCGATCGCGGCGCCGTAGAGGCGCTCGGCCATCTCGGTGTTGGTCTGGAAGAAGGCGTCCGGCGAGATCTGGAAGCGCAGGCCGGACAGCTCCTCCTCGAGCTTGGCGCTGCCCTTGACGACCTGCGTCTC
>JBQGCL010000130.1:0-24884 GCA_052038485.1 Thermoleophilaceae bacterium
AGCACGAGCACCGGGCCCCGGCCCTCCACGATCGTCGGCAGCGCCTTGATCAGGGCGCCGGGCGCGACGCCGAGCATGCTGGTGACGGCGTTGATCGTGGTCGCGCCGGGTGTCTCGACGGGCTCGGGACCGGGCAGAGCCTCGGGCAGTTCCACCGACTGCGGCTCGGCGCTGGCGATCTCCACGTTGGCGGCGTAGCCGGCGTCCGACAGCGCGACGTCGTTCTCGCCGGCCGCGCATGGCGCCATGTACTCGTGGGCGCCGGTGCCGCCCATCATGCCCACGTCACTCTCCACCCGGTACCACTCCAGCCCGGTGCGGTCGAAGATCGCGTCGTATGCCTGGATGTGCAGGTTGTAGGACTCGTCGAGACCCGCCTCGTCGCGATCGAACGAGTACGAGTCCTTCATGATGAACTCGCGCGTGCGCAGGACACCGGCGCGCGGCCGCGGCTCGTCGCGCTCCTTGATCTGGAAGTGGTAGAGCAGCTTGGGTAGGTCGCGGTAGGAGCGGACCTCGCGCGAGACGTGCGTGGTGATGACCTCCTCGTGGGTCATCGCGAGCACGAGCTCCGCCTCGCGCCGGTCGTGCAGCTTGAACAGCTCGTCGATCGCGTAGCGCCCGCTCTTCTTCCAGAGCTCCGCGGGCTGGAGGACCGGCATCAGCAGCTCGGCGCAGCCGATCGCGTCGAGCTCCTCGCGGATGATCTGCTCGACCTTGCGATGGGCGCGCCAGCCGGCGGGCAGCCAGGTCCAGAGACCGGCGCCGACCTGGCGCGCCAGCCCCGCTCGCACGAGCAGCCGGTGCGAGGCCGCCTCGGCCTCGGCGGGGTCCTCGCGCGTGGTGGGCAGGAAATAGCGGCTGAGGCGCGTCACAGGGGCGCGACTATAACCCCGACGCCCTCAATTTCCGGCCCAAATGACCGATCTAGTACCGCATGGAGGCTACGCCGCGACCTGGCTCCGCGCTGCGTGTCTGTCTGTACGCGGCGGCGGTCGCGTGGGTCGTCTACGCGCTTCAGGTCGCCACCGGGGCGGGCGGCGCCGGCGTCGACGAGTTCTTCACGGACTACGGCTACAACGGGCTGCTGTTCGTGGGCGCGCTGCTGTGCATCTGGCGCGTGGTCGCGATCCGCGAGGACCGCCTGGCCTGGTCGATCATGGCCTTCGGGATCGTCAGCTGGTCGGCCGCGGACATCTTCTGGACGACGGTCTACGCCGACGATCCGAACGCCCCCTACCCCAGCATCGCCGACGCGCTCTGGCTCGTCTTCTACCCGGCCAGCTGGATCACGATGACGCTGCTGGTGCGCTCGCACATGCGCCATGCGCGCCGCGGCCTGTGGCTGGACGGCCTGATCGGCGCCGCCGCCGCGACGTCGCTCGCCGCGGCGGTCGCGTACGGCCCGGTCATCCACGACAACGCGAGCGACCTGAGCGCCGCCGTGCTCACCGCCCTGGCGTATCCGATCGGGGACCTGCTGCTGCTCGGCATGATCGTGGCGGTCTTCGGCCTCAGCGGCTGGCGGCCGGGCTGGGCTTGGATCCTGCTCGGGCTCGGGCTCGCGCTGAACGCCGCGGGCGACGGGATCTACCTCGTGCAGACCGCCGCGGGAACCTATGAGGAGGGCGGTCTAGTCGACACGCTCTGGCCGGCCTCGTCGCTGCTCGTAGGCGCGGCGGCCTGGCAGCCGATGCGCGCCCGGGCGACCAGCAAGGAGATGAGCCTGCGGCTGGTGATCGTCCCGGTCGTGTGCGGGCTGGCGGGCGTCGGCGTGCTGGCCTACGACCACTTCTCCCGCCTCAACGGCCTCACCGTCGCGCTCGGGGCGCTCGCCCTGCTGCTCGTGCTCGTGCGCAGCGCGCTCGTGTTCGCGGAGAACCAGCGCGTGCTGGCGCGCAGTCGTCGCGAGGCGCTCACCGACCCGCTCACCGGACTCGGCAACCGGCGCAGCCTGATGACCGACCTCGAGGAGGGCCTGCGCGAGGCGAGCCTCGAACGCCCGGTGGCGCTCGTGCTGTTCGACCTGGACGGCTTCAAGGAGTACAACGACCTGTTCGGCCACCCGGCCGGCGACGGGCTGCTGGTGCGGCTCGGCGAGCGCCTGGCGGACGCGGTGACCGGCCACGGGCGCGCGTACCGGCTCGGCGGCGACGAGTTCTGCGTGGTCGTCAAGCCGGGGGCGGCAGGACTGGAAGTGCTCGCCGACGCCTGCGTGGCAGCGCTGGCGGAGCACGGCGAGGGCTTCCAGGTGACCACCTCGCACGGGGTCGTGGAGGCCCCGCTGGAGGTGACCGACGCGACCGAGGCGCTCCAGCTGGCCGACCGGCGCATGTACGCGCGCAAGGGCGACCGGCGCGTGTCGGCAGGGCGCCAGTCGCGCGACGTGCTGCTGCGCAGCCTGTCCGAGCGTCAGCCCGACCTGCACGTGCACCTGCGCGGGACGGCGGACCTGGCGCTGGCGGTGGGCCGCCAGCTGGGCATGCCGACGGACGAGCTGGACGACGTGGCGCGGGCGGCCGAGCTGCACGACGTCGGCAAGATCGCGATCCCCGACGCGATCCTCGAGAAGTCCGGACCGCTCGACGAGACCGAGTGGGGCTTCATGCGCCGCCACACGATCATCGGCGAGCGAATCCTCCAGGCAGCCCCCTCCCTGCGCACCGTGGCGAAGCTCGTGCGGTCCAGCCACGAGCGCTGGGACGGCGAGGGCTACCCCGACGGGATGCGCGGCGACGAGATCCCGCTGGGCGCCCGCGTCGTGGCCGTCTGCGACGCCTTCGACGCGATGACCACCAACCGCCCCTACCGAAACCGCATCAACGAGCCGGCCGCGCTGGCCGAGCTGCGCCGCTGCGCGGGCACCCAGTTCGACCCGGCCGTGGTCGAGGCGTTCGCCCACGTGCTGGAGCGCGAGATGAGCGCCGCGGCCGCCTCGGAGCCCCTTCGGGCGCGGCCGTTGACCCCGGCCGCCTGAACTGACGGCAATAAGGGGGCGGCCCGAATTGCCTCCTCCCTCCCGCGAATCCGCACTTCGACACCCACTGGGTGTCAAACAACCGATTCGTCGCTAGGCGCGAGTGAAGCGGCGGCCGGCGGTCGGGCTGGCGGTCTCGTCCAACTCGACCCTCTTTGCCGCTTTTTGCGGCGCGGGCGCCATCGGCAGCTCCTGAGCCCCGGCCAGTGCCTCCATCGCCGCGATCCGCTCCGGCGTCAGCTCGCCCGCGTTCTCCTCCTCGATCTTCGACAGCCACGCGGCGCCCTCGGCCGCCTTGGACTCGTCGACCACCACGCGGCCGACGGACAGCGACTTGTCGATCTCGGCGAACAGCTCGTCCACCAGGCGCTCCTGGGGCACCTTCCGCAGCGGCTTGCCGTGAGCGAAGATCAGGCCCTCGTTCTTGGCGCCGGTGATGCCGAAGTCCGCGTGCGAGGCCTCGCCGATCCCGTTCACGGCGCAGCCCAGCACGGCGACCTCGATCGGGTCCTCGTAGGCGCGCAGCCGCTCCTCGATGTCGGCCACGACCGTGTCCATGTCGAACTGAAGGCGGCCGCAGGTCGGACAGGCGATCAGGACCGGGCCACGCTCGCGCAGCTTCAGCGCCTTGAGGATCTCCCAGGCGACCTTGACCTCCTCCTCGGCGTGGAAGGTCGACAGCGAGATCCGGATCGTGTCCCCCACGCCGTCGGCCAGCAACGTCCCGAGGCCGACCGCCGACTTCAGCGAGCCCGACCACTTGGTCCCGGCCTCGGTGATGCCGAGGTGCAGCGGGTTCTCGATCTTCGAAGCCAGCAGGCGGTTCGAGGCGATCGTGTTGTGGACGTTGGTCGACTTGATCGAGACCTTGAAGTCCTTGAAGTCGAGCCGGTCCATCAGGTCGACGTGCTCGATCGCGGCGGCCACCAGCGCCTCGACGGGGCTTTCGCGCTCCAGCTCGTGCAGGTGCTTGGGCAGCGAGCCCGAGTTGACCCCGATGCGCAGCGGGATGCCCGCAGCGCGGGCCTTCTCGACGACCTCGCCGGCCTTCTCGAAGCCGCCGATGTTGCCCGGGTTGATGCGCACGCAGTGCGCCCCCGCGTCGATCGCCTTGAGCGCCAGCGTGTGGTTGAAGTGGATGTCGGCGATCACGGGGATCGGCGACTCGACGACGATGCGCTTGAGCGCTTGGACGTCGTCGTCGCGCGGAACGGCGCAGCGGACCAGGTCGCCACCGGCCTCGGCGATGGCGTGGATCTGGCGCATGGTCGCGTCGAAGTCGGCGGTCTCCGTCTTCGTCATCGACTGCACGGCGACGGGAGCCCCGCCGCCGATCTTCACCCCGCCGACGTCTATCTGGCGCTTGGAGGCCACTGCCCCCAAGGGTATCTAGGCGTAGAGCGCCTCGATCTCCTTCTCGTACTTCGCGTGGATCGGCTTGCGCTTGAGCTTCATCGTGGGCGTCAACTCGTCGCCGCCGGGCTCCCAGTCCACGTCGAGCACCTTGTACTTCTTGATCTGCTCCACGCGGGCGAGCCCCTCGTTTGCCGCCGTTACGCCCCGCTCCACCTCGGCCAAGAGGGCTTCCCCGTCATACATCGGCGCCACGTCCGGGTCCAGGGTGATCAGCGCCACGTTGTAGGGGCGCATGTCGCCGATCGCGATCACCTGGCCGATCACCGGGCTGGCGGCCTTCACCTTCGCCTCGATGTTGGCCGGCGACATGTTCTTGCCGCCGGCGTTGATGATCAGCTCCTTCTTGCGGTCGACGATCCTCAGGTAGCCGTCCTCGTCGAACTCGCCGACGTCGCCGGTGTACAGCCAGCCCTCGGTGTCGATCGTTTCGGACGTCTTGTCCGGCTGGTTGCGATAGCCGGGCGTGATCACCGGCCCGCGGATCAGCACCTCGCCGTCTTCGGCGAGCTTGATCTCGACCCCGGGCGACGGCGGACCCACGGTCCCGATCTTGATCTTGTCGGGCGGGTTGCAGGTGCCGTAGCCGGTGGTCTCCGACATCCCCCACAGCTCCGCCAGCGGCACGCCGATGGCGTGGAAGAACTCGATCACCTCGCGCGGTGTGGGCGCCGCACCCACGTTGATCGACTCGATCGCGTCGAGCCCAAGCCGCGCGCGGATCTTCGACAGCACCAGCTCGTCGGCCTTGGCGTGCTCGGCCGCCAGCTCGTCCGGGACCGGCTCGCCGGCCTGCTCGAGCCGCACCTTGCGCAGCCCCACGTCGAGGGCCCACTTGGTCGCCTGCTTGCGCGCGGCGTCCTCCTCGGCCTCGACGCCGGCCTCGATCGCGGCCTTCAGCTTCTCGAAGATGCGCGGCACCGCGAAGAACCAGCTCGGCCTCACCTCGGGCAGGTACAGGACGACCGCCCGCGGATCGGGGCAGTCCGTCGTGGTGAACCCGAGCAGCATCGGCAGGTAGTGCGAGCAGGCGCGCTCGGCGATGTGCGCCATCGGCAGCCACGACACGACGCGGCCGTCGCTCGGGAAGGAGATCACGTCGTCGAAGCCCTGGACGGCGGAGATCAGGTTCGAGTGCGTCAGCTGCACGCCCTTGGGCGGCCCGGTCGTGCCGGACGTGTAGATCAGCGTCAGGATGTCCTCCGGCCGCACCGCTCGCCAGGCCGCCTCGAAGTCGAAGTCGGGCGCCGCGTGCGACTCCACGTCGATCCCGCCCTCGTCGTCGACGACGATCAGGTGCTCCACGCCCGCCAGCCCGCTGAAGCGGTCCTCGAAGGCCTTCTCGGTGACGACGATGCGCGCCTCGGCGTCCTCGAGCTGGAACTGGATCTGCTCGGGCGCGTAGGTGTTGTAGACGGAGAACGGCGTCGCGCCCAGGTGCAGCGCGGCGGCGTCGAACCAGTGGAACTCGGGACGGTTCGTGAGCATCAGCGCCATCGTCCGCCCGCGCCCCAGTCCGAGACCGGCCAGGCCCGCCGCGGTGCGGCGCACCTTGTCCGCGTACTCGGCCCAGGTGAGCGCCAGCTCGTCGTCCTTCAGGCGCAGGGCGACCCGATCGGGATGCGCCTCGGCGGTGAGCTGGAAAGCCTCGGCGACGGTGGACGCCTCGAGGCCGGCGGGCCTTGCCATGTGCGGAATCTAACGAACCTGGAAGCCTTCGCCGCTCAGGCGGCCGATGTCGTTCGTCAGCCCGATCAAGAAGATCAGGATCACGAGCATGAAGCCGACCACGCTGGCCCGCTCCATGACCGCCAGCGACACCGGCCGGCGCCGCACCTTCTCGACGATCGCCCAGAAGATGTGTCCGCCGTCGAGCGGCAGGAACGGGAACAGGTTCACGATCGCCAGCGACAGCGAGATGATCGCCAGGATCCCCACCGCGTCGGCCACGTCGTTGAGGATCGTCTGGCGGGTCGCCTCGTAGGAGCCGACCACGCCGCTGAGCTCCTTGCGCTTCTCGGGGTCGATCAGCCGCAGCGGCAGCTTGACCGTCTCCCTGGTGATCAGCCAGAAGTTGTCGGCCGCGATGTCGAACGCCTCGCCGGGCGGGTAGGTCACGTGCGGGCCGTCGGAGGCGAAACCGAAGCCGAGCCGCGTGCGCGGGTCGATGCCCTCGCCCGGGTTGGCGTCGTAGATGGGCGTGAGCGTGAGGCGGACCAGCTTTCCGTCGCGCTTCACCAGCAGGGTCGCGGGCGTGGAGGCCTTGCAGCGGTCGGTGGCCGTGCCGGGGCACTTGTGCTTCTGGATCTGCTTCGAGAGCCGCGCTGGGTCGCCGCGCACGCCGTCGACGGCGATCAGCCTGTCGCCCGGCTGGATCGCGCCGGCGGCCGGCATGTTCTTCTCGACCGTCGCGACGCGCGTGGTCGTCTCCTGCGGCCCGATCGCCACGAAGAAGACCCAGAACAGCGCGAACGCCAGCACGAGGTTGACCGCCGGCCCCGCGGCGATCACGACGATCCGCTTCCAGACCGGCTGGGCGTGGTAGGCGCGGTCGCGAACCTCCTCGGGCAGGTCCTCCGAGGGGTTCATGCCGCTGATCTTCACGTAGCCGCCCAGGGGGATGGAGCCGACCGCGTACTCGGTCTCCCCCACCTTCCTGCTGAGCAGCGTCGGCGGGAAGAACAGCGAGAACTTCTCCACCCGCATGCCGACCGCCTTGGCCGCCGTGAAGTGGCCCAGCTCGTGCAGGATCACGAGCAGCGCGAAGCCGACGAACGCGAGGAGCCAGCTCACGCGGCGACCCCCCGGGCGACCTCGCGTGCCTGCGCGTCGGCCTCGTAGAGGTCCGAGAAGTGGCGCACGGGCCTCGCGGGCAGCTCCGCGAGCGTCGACTCGATAACGCGCGCGATCCCGGTGAACGACAGCTCGCCGCGCAGGAACGAGTGGACGGCGACCTCGTTGGCCGCGTTCAGCACGCACGGCGCCGTGCCGCCCGCCTCGGCCGCCTCGCGGGCCAGCCGCAAGCAGGCGAAGGTCGACAGGTCGGGCCGCTCGAAGGTGAGCTCGCCCAGCTCGGCCAGGTCGAGCGCGGGGACCGGGACGTCGGCCCGGTCAGGGTGGTGCAGCGCGTAGGAGATCGGCACCCGCATGTCCGGGTAGCCGAGGTGCGCCAGCGACGCCCCGTCGTTGAGCTGCACCAGCGCGTGCACGATCGACTGCGGGTGAACGACCACGTCGAGGTTCTCGTAGGGCACGCCGAACAGGTGGTGCGCCTCGATCAGCTCGAGGCCCTTGTTCATCAACGTCGCCGAGTCGATCGTGATCTTGCCGCCCATGTCCCAGGTCGGATGCGCCAGTGCCTGCTCGCGCGTCACGCCCTCGAGGTCGGTGCGGCCCCGGAACGGGCCGCCGCTCGCGGTCAGCACGAGCTTGTCGACCGTGCCGGGCCGCTGGCCCTCGAGCAGCTGGAACAGGGCCGAGTGCTCCGAGTCGACCGGAATCAGGCGAGCGCCGGTGGCCTCGGCGAGCGCGGTGACCAGCTCGCCGCCCACGACCAGGCTCTCCTTGTTGGCGAGCGCCAGGTCGATGCCCTCGCCGAGCGTCGCGACCGTCGGCCCCAGCCCGGCCGACCCGACCAGCGCGTTCAGCACGAGATCGCAGTCCGTGTCGGTGATCAGCTCGACGAGCCCCTCGGCCCCGGCCAGCACGGTCGCGTGCTCGCCCGCGCGCGCGGCGGCGTCCGGATCGGCCAGGGCGATCCGCTCCACGCCCAGTCGGCGCGACTGCTCGAGCAGCAGCTCCCAGCTGGACGAGGCGGCCAGGCCGACCACCTCCAGCTCCGGGCTGCGCTCGACCACGTCGATGGCCTGCGTGCCGATCGAGCCCGTGGACCCGACGATCAGGATTCTGCGCACCCGGCTCAGTCTAGGAGCCGGAGCTCAGCACCCCGAGCAGCGCCTCCACCACGCGGGGGTCGAGCTGGGTTCCAGCGACGCGGCGCAGCTCCTCGCGCGCCTCGGCCGGCCCGAGCGCCGGGCGGTAGGGCCGCTCGGCCGTCATCGCGTCGTAGGCGTCGCAGGCGAACAGGATCCGCGCGCCGAGGGGGATCGCCTCCCCGGCCAGTCCGTCCGGGTAGCCGGTGCCGTCCCAGCGCTCGTGGGCCGCCCGCACCAGCGGGACGGCTCCGGCGAGGAACTCGATCGGCGCCAGGATCCCCTCGCCGATCAGCGGGTGCCGCTGGATCGCCGGGCGCTCGTCGTCGGTGAGCGGCCCCGGCTTGTTGAGGATCGCCTCGGGCACGCCCAGCTCGCCGATGTCGTGCAGGGTCGCCGCGTAGCGCAGCGCGCTCAGGTCGGTGTCGCCGAGCTCCAGCGCGCGGCCGACGGCCTCGCAGCGTTGCACGAGCGACTCGGGCGTGTTCGCGGTAGCCGCCGCGCGTGCGTCCAGCGCGGCCTTGAGCGCCGCCGCGGTTCCGTCCTGGGCGCGATCGAGGCGCTCACGCAGGGCCGCCGCTCTCAGCCCCGCCGACAACTGGTGCGAGGCCGAGCGCAGCATGCTGGCGTCGCCCTCGTCGAACGCGTTGGGCGCGGTCGACTGGACCGTCAGCACGCCCCATGGCTCGCCGTCCACGATCACGGGCACGTCCAGCTCGGAGCGGACGTCCGAGGTCGTCGGAGTCGTCTCGTAGTCCGGCTCCCGAGTCACGTCGCCGACCAGCACCACGCGCAGCTCGCGCAGGCAGCGCCCGACCAGCCCCAGGTGGGCCGCCTGGGTGTGCGCGCCGAGGTGCTCGAAGGCCCCCAGGCCCGCCACCTGCACCACCTCGCGGTCCTCGTTGAGCTTGACCAGGGCCGTCGCGGTCGCCCGCATCGCCAGGTGGACCTCCTCGACGGCCACCTCGGCCATCGCCGCTTCGTCGATCTCGTCGGCGAGCCGCATGCCGAGGGAGTTGGTCAGGCCGACCTGCTGGGCCCAGCGCTCGCGCAGCGCGGCGCCCTTGCGGGCCGATCGGGGCGGGATCGCCGCGCGCAGCAGCAGCGCGGCCTCCACGAGCCCCTCCTCGAGGGGCGCCGTCCGCGGGTCCGCGTACAGCTCCACCAGCCAGGTCAGGTCGTGGTCGGCCGCGCTGGCGGCCAGGACGCTGGTGTGCCCCCACTCCGCGAGCAGCGCGCGCTCGGCAGGGTCTGCGGTGTGGTCGTCCACGTGCGCCACGAACGCGCCGGCCCCGCTCTCGAGCAGCGCCGCGGTCGCCGGGAACTCGTCCACCGCGTAGACCTCGTTGTCGAGCCCGATGTGGAGGCCGGCCAGGCGCTGGTCGCGCCCGTCGGCGACGACGACCGTGTGGAGCATCTTGCCGCCGGCCGGCGCGAACGAGATCGCCCAGGCGGCGGTGTTGAGCGCCTCGGACAGCCCGACGGCTACGGCCTCGATGCGCTCCAGCGGGCCCTCGTGGGCGAGGTCGCCGGCGAAGCGGGCGGTCACCTCCCTGACCGCGTCCCGCACGCGCTCGTGGGTGGTGCGCCGCAGCGCGCGCCGCTCGGAGCCCCGACTGACCTCCGAGGCGCGCGAGCCGGCCGTGAAGATCTGACCGCCGCCGTTGCGCTTGGCGCGGTAGAGGGCGGCGTCGGCGGCGCGCATCAGGTCGGATGGGCTGCCGACGCCGCGCCCGAGGGCCGCCGCCCCGCAGGAGATCAGGATCGCGCGCCCGTCCTCCTCCTCGAGGTTGGCCAGCGTCTGCCGGGCGACCTCACGCGCCTGCTCGACGGTCGCGCCCTCCATCACCACGCAGAACTCGTCTCCCGAGAGGCGGCCGACGAGGTTGCCGGGGCGCGCCGCGGCCGCCGCCACGAGCGCCTTCGCCACGCGCTGGAGCGCCCGGTCGCCGGCGTCGTGCCCGGCGTCGTCGTTGATCGACTTGAGCTCGTCGACGTCGCAGAGCAGGACCGCGAGCGACTCGCGGCGGTCCGTGGCGCGCGCGACCGCGCGCTGGAGGCGCTCCTCGAGCGCGCGCCGGTTGGCGAGCCCGGTGAGCGGATCCTCGTAGGCGAGCCGCGACACGCGCGAGAACAGCTCGGCGCGGCCGATCGCAACCGCCAGCTGACCGGCCACGCTCTCGAGGAAGCGCACGTCCTTGCCGCGGAACCGCGGCTGGCCGGGCGCGGTGGTGGCGTAGACCTCGCCCCAGGCCTCGCCCTCGACGAGGATCGGGACGCCCACCTCCGACTCCTTGCCGAGCCTGCGAAGCCGCTGGGCGGAGACCTCGTCGGTGTCGCGCGCGTCAACCGAAGCGAAGTAGGGCACGCCCTCGACGATCAGGCGCTCGGTCACCTGGTCCTCGTCGAGGCGGTGTACCTCGTCCGTCGGGTAGCGCTGCTCGTCGGGGCCCAGGTCGCCGACGTTGATGATCGTCCGCACGTGGCCGTGCTCGCGCTCCCACCGGCTCACCGACAGGGAGGCCGCGCCGATCGCCGCGCGCGCCTCCTCGGCGGCCACCTCGAGCACTTCCTCGAGGTCGTGGGCCCCGGCCGCGGCCGCGGCAACGCGGAGCAGCGCTTCGCGCTCGGATCCGGCCTGCGCACCTCTCCGCGCAGCGGCGATTCCCCTAGCGGGCTCCACCTGGAGAACATCGGGAAAAACGGCCTCGGGCTTGAGAGAATCCTCGCCGGAATGCGCTTCGGGATCTTCTACGAGCACCAGAATCCGCGGCCCTGGGAGCACGAGCGGTCGGAGCACGCGCTGCTCAAGGACGCGCTCGCGCAGGTCGAGCTGGCCGACCGGCTCGGCTTCGACTACGTCTGGGAGGTCGAGCACCACTTCCTCGAGGAGTACTCGCACTCGTCCGCTCCGGAGGTCTTCCTGGCCGCGGCGGCGGCTCGCACCGGCCGCATCCGGCTCGGCCACGGCATCGTCCAGATCCCGCCAGCCGTCAATCACCCGGCGCGTGTCGCCGAGCGGGTCGCGACGCTCGACCTGGTCTCCGACGGGCGCGTGGACTTCGGGACCGGCGAGTCGTCGTCGGGCGCCGAGCTGGGCGGGTTCCTGATCGACCGCAACCGCAAGCGGGAGATGTGGGAGGACGCGATGGACGCGATCGCCCGGATGTTCGTCGAGGAGCCGTTCGCGGGCTGGGAGAGCGAGTTCTGGAGCATGCCGCCGCGCAACGTGGTGCCCAAGCCGCTCCAGAAGCCGCACCCGCCCCTGTGGGTGGCGTGCAGCCGGCGCGAGACGATCCAGTTCGCCGCCCGCAACGGGATCGGCGCGCTGTCGTTCTCGTTCGTCGAGCCCGAGGACGCCGGCAAGTGGGTCGACGAGTACTACGCGCTGATCGAGTCGGACGAGTGCACGCCGGTCGGCTTCAGCGTGAACCCGGCCGTAGCCGTCGTGCTGCCGATGATGATGCACGAGGACGAGGCGACCGCGATCGACCGCGGCATCGACGGCGCCCACTTCTTCGGCTACTCGCTGGCGCACTACTACGGGCTCGGGCAGCACCGGCCCGGGCGCACGGTCGTATGGGACGAGTTCCTGGCCAACCGCGACGAGCGCGGCTTCGCGCGATCGCTGGTAACCCCCGATGCGGCGCCGCTCGCCGTGAAGATCATGCAGCACGGCCTCGGCTCGCTGCGCGGGGCGATCGGCACGCCCGCGCAGGTGCTCGATCTGTGCAAGCGCTACGAGGCCGTCGGCGTGGACCAGGTCATCTTCGTCCTGCAGGCGGGCCCCAACCGCCACGACCACATCTGCGAGAGCCTCGAGCTGTTCGCCCAACGCGTGATGCCGGAGTTCACTCGCGACCGCGACCAGCGCGAGCAGGCCAAGCGCGAGCGGCTCACGCCCGCCGTCACACGCGCGCTGGCGCGCCGCTCCGCCAAGCGCGAGGCGCCCCCGGCCTACGTGATCAACGAGCAGGCCGAGCTCGAGCGAGCCGCCCGTGCTCGCCGCGAGGGCGGGCTGCGCCGCCAGCTGGAGGCGCTTGCCTCGGAGGCGCGCCGCTCGCTCGAGCGCGGCGGCCAGAACGCACTCGCGCGGCTGGTGCGCGGGGCCAGCGACGAGCAGCTCGAGCGCCGCTTCGGCAGCGACTTCGCCCAGCGCGCGATCTTCACCGGCATGGCGCGCCAGTTCGAGCCTAAGCTCGCGTACGGCTTCGAGGGCGACATCGCCTACGAGCTGACCCACCACGCCAACGGAAAGGCGCCGTCGCGCTGGACCGTGAGGGTGCGCGACGGCGCCGCTTCGGTGATCGCCGGCGTGGACGGCTCGCCGGCGATCACCTTCAAGCTGAGCGTGCCCGACTTCGCCCGCCTGATCGCGGAGGAAGTGGAGCCGCAGGAACTGCTCTTCTCAGGCCGCTTCGACGTCGAGGGCGACCTGACGCTCGCGACGCGCGTCCCGGAGATGTTCGGGGCGCCGCCGCAGTTCTAGCCGCTCACGGCCTGATGTTCTGGTTGAGCGCGAAGACGTTGTCCGGGTCCCAACAGCGCTTGACCGCCACCAGCCGGTCGTAGGTCTCCTCGCCGTAGAACGCCCGCACGCGGTCGCCCGCGTCCTCGGACACGTAGTTCGGGTGCGCCCGGCCGTGCCCGTAGGGCGCCATCGTCGCGGTCAGCTCGTCGGTCCACGTCCGGTTGACCGCGTCCTCCGCCGGGTCGGGCCACAGCGACAGCGCGTGGAAGGCCCACCGAGCGTCGCGGTGCGACAGCGCGGTGGCGTGCTCGTCCACGCGCCCGTACGCCCCGCCCAGCGGCTGGAACATCACGTGCGTCAGCGGCGACGGAATCCGTTCCGCGACCGCCAGCGCCCCGCGGATCGCCTGGTCCGGCAGATCGTCGAGGAAGGACGCCTTCCAGAGGTTGCGCATCCCGGCGGGCGCGCCCTCGTCCTGGGCCGACTGGAGCGCCACGTATGGCATCGGTGCGACCGCGTCCACGGCTGGGCCGAGCGCGCGCAGCGGCGCCAGCAGCCGCTCCGCCGCCGCGAACGGGCCGAAGCCCGCGACGGCGACGATCGCCACCGGCTCGCCGACGAGGCCGTCCGGCACGAACGGCGCCGGCGGCGCCCCCTGGAGCACGACGCAGCCGCCGAACTCGTCCGGTGCGGTGCGCATCAGCTCGCGGTACATCGCGAGGGCCTCGCCGGCGCGATCCCAGGTGAAGATCAGCGGGCCGCCGAGGATCATCGGCCCGACCGGGCGTAGCTGGAACTCGAACTCCGTGACGACGCCGAAGTTGCCGCCGCCGCCGCGCAGCGCCCAGAACAGGTCCGGGTGCTCGTGCTCGTCGGCCCTGACGATCGAGCCGTCGGCGGTCACGACCGTCGCGCCGATCAGGTTGTCGGCGGTCAGCCCCTGCAGCCGCTCGAGCCAGCCCGAGCCCGATCCGAGCGTAAGCCCGGCTACTCCGGTGTCCGAGATGCGGCCGCCGGTCACGGCCAGGCCGTGCGCCTGAGTGGCGGCGTCGAGCTGTCCCCAGGTGAGTCCGGCGCCGACCCGGGCGGTGCGCGCGCTCAGGTCGACATCGACGTGCTGCATCGGGCGGACGTCGATCACGATCCCGTCGTCGACCACGCCGTAGCCGGCGCCCGAGTGACCGCCGGCCCGCACGGCGATCGGCAGCCCCCGCTCGCGCCCGTGCGCGATCGCGGCCGCCACGTCACGGGCCGAGCCGGCCCGTGCGATCAACGCCGGATGACGGTCGATCGCGCCGTTGAACACGGCGCGCGCGTCGTCGTAGCTCTCGTCCCCCGGACGCAGAACGGTTCCGGCGAACCCTTCGATGTGTGTGGTTGCGATGGACATGGCGGCCAGCGTGGCGCGGCCCTTGCATCTATGCAACGCAAACTGTCGTACTTATTATCGTGTGTATCGATGCACGACCTGCGGCGCCTGCGCGCATTCCACGCGGTGGCCGAGCGGCGCTCCTTCTCCGAGGCCGCACTGGCGCTCGGCTACGCGCAGTCGGTGGTCTCGCACCACGTCTCGGCGCTCGAGCGCGAGTTCGGGCTGACGCTGGTCGACCGGGGGCGGCGGCCGGTGGCGCTCACCGAGGCCGGCGAGCGGTTGCGCGATCACGCCACTACGCTGCTCGGCCAGGTCGCGACCGCCGAGGAGGAGATGCGCGCGCTGGCGGGCCTGGAGACCGGCACGGTGCGCGTGGGTGCCTTCCTGACGGCGTGCACCTCGTTCGTGCCCGCTGCGCTGGCTCGCTTCAGGGCGGCCCATTCGCAGGTGGAGGTCGAGCTTGAGCAGATCGAGCCAGCCGACGCGCTGCGCCGCCTGCGTGCCGGCGAGCTCGACGTCGCCGTCACCTTCGAGGGCGACCTGAAGGGCCTGGCGAGCACCCTGCTCGGCCATGACCCCTATCGGATCATCGTCCCGCCCGGGCACCGGCTCGCGCGCCGCCGTGAGCTCGAGCTCGCCGACCTCGCGGGCGAGCGCTTCACCGGGCCGCACCGTGAGGCCGGGGGCTACCGCGAGATGCTCGACCGCCTCTGCGCGGACGCCGGCTTCACGCCGGACGTCACCTACGTCGTCAACGACGTGACCGTGGGCCGCGCCTTCGTGGCCGCGGGTGTCTGCGTCGCGCTGATGTCAGAGCTCGGCATCCAGCAGCCGCGCCCCGACGTGGTCGTCAAGCCCGTCCGCGGCCTCGATCCGATGCGCTCGGTGCATGTCAGCTGGCTGCGCGGCCGGCGCAGCCCCGCCATCGCGCCCATGGTCGAGACGCTCGTCGACGCCGCTGCGGCGCGGCTCGGTCAGCCGTAGCCGAGGCCGACGGCCGCGTAGTAGCCCACGACCACGGTGAACATGACGGCGTCCAGGCGGTCCAGGACGCCGCCGTGGGCGCCGAACAGGGTGCCGGTGTCCTTCACCTCGAGATCGCGCTTGACGAGCGACTCGAACAGGTCGCCCAGTGGGGCCGTGATCGCCACCAGGAAGCCGATCAGCAGCGCGTCCCAGCCGCTCAGCCAGTCCTGGTAGAGCCCGGCGCACCAGAACGCCAGCGTGCCGCCCACGATGCCTCCGAACAGCCCCTCGATCGTCTTGTTCGGCGAGATCAGCGGCGCGAACTGCGAGCGCCCGTAGGCGCGCCCCACGAAGTAGGCGAACGTGTCGCCGACGAATGTCGCGATCAGCACGTCGAAGACGAGCCCCATCCCGGTGCCGATCGTCTCCCCGTCCTGCTCGATGGAGAGGTCGCGCAGCCAGATCGCGTGCACCATCGCCAGTCCGATCCAGAGAACGCCGAACATCGTGACCGCGATCGCCCACGACACGTTCGCGCGCCGCGGCCGCGCCAGGGCGAGGAAGAACGTCACCGGGAAGGCCGCCACCAGCACCATCACCACATGGCGCGGCTCGCCGTACAGCGCCGCGGCCAGCAGCGCGATCAGGGTCAGGAAGCCGGCCAGCGCCGGCGGGCGCACCCGCTCCATCAGCGTGTACAGCTCGCCCAGCGCGATCACGCCCAGCACGGCCAGGCCGAGCGCGAACACCTCTCCCCCCTGCCAGACCAGCACGATCGCGGCGGGCACCGCGATCAGCGCCACGAGCACGCGCCCGGCGAGGTCCGAGCCCCCGCGGTTGGCGGCCATTATCTGGCCCCGAACCGGCGCTGGCGCGCGGTGTACTCCTCCAGGGAGGCCTCGAACACCTCGCGCGAGAAATCGGGCCACAGCTCGTCGACGAACACGAACTCGGCGTAGGCGAGCTGCCAGAGCAGGTAGTTCGAGATGCGCTGCTCGCCGCTGGTTCGGATCAGCAGGTCGGGATCGTGCATGTCAGGTGCGTAGAGGTGGCGCCGGAAGTCGTCCTCCGTCTCCCCTGTGAAGGTTCGCGCCGCGTCGACGATTTCCGCCCTGCCGCCGTAGTTGAAGGCCACGAACAACGTGATGCGGTCGTTCGAGGCCGTCGTCTGCTCGGCCCAGTCCATGCGCCGCACCAGCTCGGGATCGAGCCCCTCGCGCCGCCCCACGAAGCGCATCCGCACGCCCTGCTCGTCGAGCTCGGGCGTCTCCAGGTCGATGCGGCGGGCGAACATGGCCATCAGGCCGTCCACCTCCGCCTTGGGGCGCGTCCAGTTCTCGGTCGAGAACGAGTAGACGGTCAGCTCCTCGACGCCCAGCTCGACCGCGTCGCGCAGGCGCGCCTTGACGACGTCGGCACCGGCCTCGTGGCCGGCCAGCACGGGCAGGCCGCGCGCCTTGGCCCAGCGCCCGTTTCCGTCCGTGATGATCGCGACGTAGCGCGCCCGCGAGGCGGCGGTCACACCTCGAGGATCTCTTCTTCCTTGCCGGCGAGCGCGGTGTCGATCTCGCCGACGTGCGAGTCGGTCAGCTTCTGGAGCTCGGTCTCGGCGCGGTGCTCGTCGTCGGAGCCGACCTCGCCCTCGCTCTTGAGCTCGCGCAGGTCGTGCATCACGTCCCGGCGGATGTTGCGCACCGCCACGCGCCCCTGCTCTGCGATCCCGTGCACGACCTTGACGAGCTCGCGGCGGCGCTCCTCGGTCAGCTCGGGGATCTGCAGGCGGATCACCTGGCCGTCGTTGGACGGCGTCAGGCCCACGTCGGACTCGAGGATCGACTTCTCGATCGACTTGATCGAGTTCTTGTCGTAAGGGGTGATCGTGAGCAGGCGCGCCTCGGTCGCGGAGATCTGGGCGAGCTGCTTGAGCGGCGTGACGGCGCCGTAGTAGTCGACCTCAATGCGGTCGAGCAGGTGCGGCGACGCCCGGCCCGTGCGCACGGTCGAGAACTCGGTGCGGGTCGCCTCGACGGACTTCTTCATCCGCCCCTTGGCCTCGTCGAGGAAATCCTTGATGACGTCGTTGTCAGCCACTTCTCACAACCGTCCCTACGCGCTCGCCGCACACTATCCGGTCGATGTTCGCCTCGTCGTCCATGTCGAAGACGTAGATCGGCAGCGCATTGTCCCTGCACAGCGACAGCGCCGTCGAGTCCATCACGCCGAGCCGCCGGTCGATCGCCTCCCCGTGGGTGATCTCCGGAATGAACTCGGCGCTCGGGTCTGTGCGCGGGTCGGCCGTGTAGACGCCGTCGACCCCGTTCTTGCCCATCAGGATTGCCTCGGCGCCGATCTCCAGGCCGCGTACGGCGGCGGCCGTGTCGGTCGTGAAGAACGGGTTGCCGGTGCCGGCGGCGAAGATCACCACGCGGCCCTTCTCGAGATGGCGGATCGCTCGGCGCTGGATGTAGGGCTCGGCGACCTCGCGAATGTGCAGCGCGGACAGCACGCGCGTCACGGCGCCGGCCTTCTCGAGCGCGTCCTGGAGCGCCAGCGCGTTGAGCACGGTGGCGAGCATCCCCATGTAGTCGCCCGTGGCGCGGTCCATCCCCTCGGCGGCCCCGGTCAACCCGCGGTAGATGTTGCCGCCGCCGACCACGACCGCCATCTGCACGCCGCGCTCGCTCACCCCGGCGACCGCCCCGGCGATCGCCCCGATGCGGGTGGGGTCGGCGCCGTAGGAGAGCTCCCCCAGCAGCGCCTCCCCCGAGAGCTTCAGCAGGACGCGGCTGAAGGCGGGATCGCTCGCATCCGGCCGAGCCGGCTGCTCGCGCGAAAGGCCCGGGTCGGTCACTCCTCGCCGACCTGGAACCTCGTGAAGCGCCTGACTACGACGTTCTCCCCGGTGTTGGCCGCCAGCTCGGCACGCAGCTCCTCGAGTGTCTTGCCGCCGTGCTTCTCGTCGTTGATGTGCGTCTGGTTGAGCAGCACGACCTCCTCGAGCCACTTGTTCAGGCGCCCCTCGACGATCTTCTCCTGCACGTTCTCGGGCTTGCCCTCGCCGGCCGCCTGCTCGCGCAGCACGCGCAGCTCGGCCTCCTTGTCCCCCTCGGGCACGTCCTCGTAGGAGACGTACTGCGGGTTGGCGGCGGCCACGTGCAGGGCGACCTCCCGGGCGAAGTCCTGGAACTGCTCGGTGCGCGCCACGAAGTCGGTCTCGCAGTCGACCTCCACGAGCACGCCGATCTTGCCCCCGGCGTGGATGTAGCTCGCCACGACGCCCTCGGCGGCGGTGCGCCCGCCGCGCTTGGCTGCCGAGGCCTGCCCCTTCACGCGCAGGATCTCGATCGCCTTGTCCACATCGCCGTTTGACTCCTGGAGCGCGGACTTGGCGTCCATGATTCCGGCCCCCGTGCGGTCGCGCAGGGCCTTTACGTCTTGTGCCGAGATGGCGGTGCTCAACTTCTTACCTCGCTAGGACTCGTCGTCGGGATCGAACGTGCGGCGCTCGCGTGGGGCCGCCGCGGCGGCCTCCGGACGCGTTCCGCTGGGCGTGGCGGGCTCGTCGGGCGAGAAGCCGGCCTCTTCGGCCTCGCGGCGGGCCCGCTCCTCGGCCTCCTGGCGCTCGCGCTCCTCCTGCTCGCGCTGCGCCCGCTCCTCGGCCTCGCGCCGCTCCTGCTCCTCGCGCTCGCGGCGGGCGGCCTCCTCCTGGGCGCGAAAACGCGTGGAGCTCTCGCCGACGACGTCGGCGATCGCGTCGATCACGACCCGGCAGGAGCGGATCGCGTCGTCGTTGCCCGGGATCACGTAGTTGACCGGGTCGGGGTCGCAGTTCGTGTCGACCAGGCCGATGATCGGAATCTTCAGGCGCTCGGCCTCGCGGACGCCACTCGCCTCGGTCTTGAGGTCGACCACGAACACCGCGTCGGGCGGGCGCTGCATGTCGGCCACGCCGCCCAGGTTGGTCTCGAGCTTGTCGCGCTCGGCCATCGCCGCGATCCGCTCGCGCACCGGCAACAGGTCCATGCTGCCGCTCTCGGTCCACTCGCGCAGCTCGTGCAGGCGCCTGATGCGCTTCGAGATCGTCTGGAAGTTGGTCAGCAGCCCGCCCAGCCAGCGCTGGTTCACGTAGGGCATGCCTGAGCGCTCGGCCGCCTCGCGGATCGCGTCGCGGGCCTGCTTCTTGGTGCCCACGAACAACACGGTGCCGCCGCGGCCGGCCAGCTCACCGGCGAACTCCTGAGCGCCGTGCAGCAGCCGCTCGGTCTTGTTCAGGTCGATGATGTGGATGCCGCCGCGCTCGCCGAAGATGAAGCGGCGCATCTTCGGATTCCAGCGGCGCGTCTGGTGGCCGAAGTGAACCCCGGCTTCCAGCAGCTCCTTGATGCCTACCTCGGTGGCCAAAGAGAGACTCCCTTGTCGTGTTGGTCCGTCGCCCGCCGGTCGGCTCGCGGACCCGGGCTGTGTCCCGGGCAGGGCCGCGACCGCTGTGGTCCGGCGGGGTTGTGGTGGATCGTGCGGCCGAAAGGATAGAGCCCAGAAATAAAGCGAGGCGGCTGAAAAGCCGCCTCGCTCTATATTTCAGTCCCCGTCTGGCCCTCCGGAGACTGGCTCCCGTCTTGCTGCATCGAGCGCGCGACGCAGTTCAACGGGTGGTTTGGACTCGCACACGAGGGGTTCCCCAGTGCGGGGATGGCTAAACATCAGCTTCTCCGCGTGGAGGAATTGTCTCTCCAGGCCGAGCTTCCGCCCGCACGCGCCGCCGCCGTACTGGGCGTCCCCGCAGACGGGGTGGCCGATCGCCGCGAGGTGGGCGCGGATCTGGTGCGTGCGCCCCGTTTCGAGCCGCACGCGCAGCAGCGTCGTCGCCGGTAGGCGCTCGACGGCTTGGAAGTGGGTGACCGCGTGGCGGGGCCGGTCGCTGCGCGTGGAGACGACCGTGCGGCGGGCGCGGTCGCGCCCGATCGGGGCGTCGATAGTGCCGCTCTCCGTATCGACGTGGCCGGCGACCAGCGCCAGGTACTCGCGCGTCACCTGGCGGGCCTTGAGCGCCGCCGAGAGCGCCTTGTGGGCCTCCTCGGTCTTCGTGACGACCAGCAGACCCGAGGTGTCGCGGTCGAGCCGGTGCACGATGCCGGCGCGCTCCGGGTCGGCGCCGCCGGCGGCACGGCCGCTGAGCGCGCCCGCGAGCGTCGGGCCGCGGTGCCCGGGCGCCGGGTGGGTCACGAGCCCGGCGGGCTTGTCGACGACCATCAGGTCGGCGTCCTCGTAGACGATCTCGAGCTCCGGCGCCTGGCCTTCCGCGCCGTCGGCTTCCTCTCCCTCGACCGTGACCTGCTGGCCGGCGGCGACGCGGTGGTTCTTGGCCCGCCGCTCTCCGTCCACCGAGACCGCGCCCGCGTCGATCAGGCGCTGCGCGGCCGAGCGGGACCGGGCCGCCCCGCGCGCGGCCAGGAAGGCGTCCAGGCGCAGCCCGGCGTCCTCGGGACCGGCCTCTAGGCGCGTGACTGGCGTTCCACCACCCACAGCAGCACGAACACGCCGATCACGATGCACGAGTCGGCGACGTTGAAGGCCGGCCAGGCGACCGGGTCGATGAAGTCGATCACCGCGCCCTCGCGCGCCCGGTCGGCCAGGTTGCCGAGCGCGCCGCCGAGCAGCATGCCCACCGGCAGCCACAGCCAGGGCATGTCGCGGTTGGCGACGAAGTACGCGACCAGCAGCGCCAGCGACGCGCCGATCAGGATCGCCACGATCAGGCCGCCGCCCTCGAGCGCGCCGAACGCGACGCCCGTGTTGCGCGTGTGGGTCAGGTCGAGACCGGGGATCACGCTGACCTGCTCGCTGATTGCGACGTTGGTGGCGGCCAGCTGCTTGGTCGCCTGGTCCAGCGCCACCACCAGCCCCGCGGTGGCGACCGCCGCGGCCGGGCCGGAGACCCTCACCCCCGGATGAGGTTCGCGACGATGCTGCTCACGATGATCAGCACGAAGGTCGCCACGATCGGGCTGAGGTCGAGCGCGCCGGGGCCCATGCGCACCGGCGGCAGGATGCGCCGGAACAGGTTCAGGTACGGGTCGGTCACGTCGGTCACGAACTTCAGGAAGGCGGCCAGCCAGCGGTTGTAGGGGATCCGCGGGATCCAGCTGAGGATGATCCGGATGAAGATCAGGACCAGGTAGACGAGCGCGAGCGTGTTGACGTAGTCGCCCACGTCCTCGCGCGTGATCGCCAGCACCCAGAGGTCGGTCACCGGGTCGCCTCCACCACCGCGTCGACAGCGGCGCGGCAGACGTCGGCGAGGCCGTGCTCCTCGAGAGCGATCAGGCCGCGCTCGGTGGTGCCGCCCGGCGTCGCCACGCGCACCTTGACGGCGTCGGTGTCGTACCCGTGCTCGCGCAGATAGGCCGCGGTGCCCGCCATCGTCTCGACGGTCATCCGCAGGGCCTGCTCGCGCTCCAGCCCGTGAGCGGCGCCCGCCTCGGCAAACGACTCGGCCACGAGCGCCATGAACGCCGGGCCGCAGCTCATCAGCGCCATGGCGGGCTCGATCAGCGGCTCGCTGTCCAGCGGGATGATCGCGCCGGCACGGCCGAACAGCTCGAGGACCTCGCCCTCGGGACCCTCGGCCGCGAGCCGGCCGGGGACGTAGCAGAGGACACCCTGGCGCACCTCGGCCGGGATGTTCGGGATGAAGCGGTAGACCGGCACGCCCGGATAGGCCGCCTCCAACCGCTCCGTGGACGTGGCCGCGAGGATCGAGACGACAACGTCCGCGTGGCCGGCCACCTCGGCCGCGACCTCGTCGAGCTGCTTCGGCTTGTGGCAGAGCACGACGGCGTCGGCGCGCTCGGCCAGCTCGGCGTTCGAGCCGACGGCCTCACCGCCGAGCTCCGCGGCGAGCGCCTCGGCCTTGGCTTTGTCGACGTCGGCGACCAGCACCGGCTCGCCGATGCCGCGCGCGAGTGCGGACGCCATGTTGCCGGCACCGATCAGACCCAGCCTCATCGCCGCGAGACTCTACCGGCGAGCTAGGCAAGCGCCGCGGCAGCGTCGGCGGCCCGCCACGGGCTCATCCGCAGCGCGGGGCCGAACCCCACGGCGAACAGCGCACCGGCCCGGCACCCGCGCACGCGGCGCCCGTGAGCGCGCAGCAGGGGCTCGCCCCGCACGGTGAAGCCGTGCCGGGGATGGCGATCGTGCACGCGCGCGATCCCGGCCTGGTCGAGCTGCCAAGCTCGCACGCCGAGCACGTCCACCAGCACGCCGTCGTGCACGAGGTGCTGGAGCTCGCCCTGATCGCGGCCAACGCTGGGGTTCAGGTGCAGCGTGATCGCGTCGAGGATGTCGTGCCGAAGCGGCGAGGAGGCGACGAGCTGCTCCGCGACTTCCGCGCCAACGAGCGTGAAGCACTTGTCGGTGATCGCGTCCATCGTTCCGAACGCGTAGTCGTGCAGCACCGCGGCGGCGAAGAGCGCCTCTCTGTCGACGTCTATGCCCTCGATTCGGCCCAGCGCGGCGCCGAAGATGTACGACCGGATCCCGTGCTCGACGATCATCGGGTCGAGGTCGCCGCAGGCGTCGAGGATCTCGCGCGTGAACGGCGTGTCGGGCGCGGTGATCTCGGATGGGTCCGGTCCGCTCCCGCGCAGCCCGGCCCGAGCCGCCAGCAGGCGCGGCGTGAGCCGGGCGGTGCGCAGCACGGTCGCGGTGAGGAAGCGCGCACACTCGCCTCGGCCGAGGATGCCGTTGGTGCGGCGGGACCACTCGATCGTCCCGATGTCGCCGAGCAGTCCGGGCATTGCGGCGACTCTGCACGATCGCCACGGCCGAGGCAAGGACTAGGACTGGTTGAAGAAGCCCTTCTCGATCAGCCGGGCGCGTTCCTCGGCTGAGACCTCGACGTTGCGGGGCGTGAGCAGGAAGACCTTGTCGGCGATCCGCTGCATGCCGCCGTCGAGCGCGTAGGTGAGCCCCGAGGCGAAGTCGATCAGGCGCTTGGCCAGGTCGGTGTCGGTGCCCTGGAGGTTGAGGATGACCGGGATGGCGTCCTTGAACTGGTCGGCGATCTGCTGGGCGTCGTTGAAGCTCTTGGGGATGACCAGATGGACCTGGATGTCCCCGCCCCTGCCGTTGCCGCCCACGGGGCGCAGCGGACGGGTCTCACGGGCCGGGCCGCGCGGCTCGTCGGCGAAGATGTCGTCGATCTCATCGCGGCGGCGGCGCTGGAGCCGGCGCACGTTGGGACGGTCCCGGTAGCGGTCCTCGAGCTCTACCTCCGGCTCTTGATCGCGGACGGGCTCGTAGCGCGGGTCCTCTTCCTCGGCGAGCCCGAAGTAGACCAGCGTGCGATGCCATGTGTCACGAAGCGCCATGCTGCCGTGCTTTTCGCGCGTAAGCGGGAAACTCCTTGTGACAGTGTAGGAGGCGTGGACCCTGAATCCTTCCAGGTCGTGCGGCGTCCCTCAGACGGCGAGGAGCTCGTTCTCGACGGTGAGATCGCCGGCGAGGGGCCGCCGGTCGTGCTCCTGCACGGCCTGTCGGCCACGCGCCGCAACGTCGTGCAGGGCTCGCGCGCCCTCTTGCGGCGCGGCTACCGCCTGATCGCCTACGACGCGCGCGGCCACGGAGCGTCCTCCCCCGCCCCCCGCTACGCCTATCCGGACCTGATCGAGGATCTCGAGGCGGTGCTGGAGGAGCTCGGCATCGAGCGCGTGGCGCTGGTGGGGAGCTCGATGGGAGCAGCGACCGGGATGGCGTTCGCGATGCGGCACCCGGAGTCCGCCGCGGCGGTCGTGCAGATCACGCCCGCGTACAACGGCGCGGCCCGGACCGGAAACGTCGACGACGGCGCGTGGGACGCGATGGCCGACGGGCTCGCGCGGGGCGGCGTGGACGCGTTCGTGGACGTCGCCCAGCCGGCCGATGCCGCCGAGGGCTGGAAGCAGATCGCGCGCGAGGCGGTGAGGCAGCGAATGGAGCGCCACGAGTCCCCGATCGAGGTGGCCCAGGCGCTGCGCCAGACGCCGCGCTCGGCGGCCTGGGACGGTCTCGAGGCCCTCCGCGACGTTCAGACGCCGGTGCTGATCGTCGCCTCCCGCGACGAGATGGACCACCTGCACCCACTGGCGATCGCCGAGGAGTACGCCCGTCTGCTGCCCAACGCGGAGCTGGTCGTGGAGGAGCAGGGCAAATCGCCGCTGGCCTGGCAGGGCGCGCGACTGTCGGGCGTGATCGCGGACTTCCTCGAGCGCGTGGGCTACGCGCCGTCGTCCGCGTAGCCCGGACCGCGGGGGCGAATCGATCATTTGACACCCCATGGGTGTCAAACAGGCGATTCGAGCCCGGCCGCCCGGTCCGGGCCAACCTTTGCTGCTAGCTGTACAGGACCGACCCCAGCCTCACGATCGTCGCGCCCTCCTCCGCGGCGACCGCGTAGTCCTGCGAGGTGCCCATCGAGAGGCGTTTGAGATCGTGCTCGGCGGCCAGCTCGGCCAGCCGGACGAAGTAGGGCCGGCTGCGCTCCGGGTCCTCGGTGAACGGCGGCATCGTCATCAGGCCGGTGACCGGGCAGGGGCAGCGTTCGATGTAGCCGGCCAGCTCGGCCGGCTCGATGCCCTCCTTCGACTCCTCGCCGGCCACGTTGACCTGGATCAGCACCTCCTGCGCGGGGTGCTGCACCAAGCGGCGCAGGGCCGACTCGGACGCGATCGAGTGGATCAGCCGCACGTTCGGCGCGATGTCCTTGAGCTTGCG
>JBQGCL010000131.1:0-2363 GCA_052038485.1 Thermoleophilaceae bacterium
TTCGGCCCCGCCCGAGCGGATGGCGGCAAGGCCCTCGGAAATGCGCTTGAGCGGCGCGAGGCCGAAGCGGACCTGGAAGGTGGTCGTGAGCAGCAGCACGATCGCCAGCACCGCGAAGGTGACGACGAGCGTGCCGTCGAACCCGTGCGTCTCCTCGTCGATCTCGGCCGCGTCGCCCGCCACCGCCACGAGGTAGCGCCCCTCCTCGCCGAGATCGATCGTGCGCTCGACGATCCGCAGCTCCTGGCCCTCCGGACCTTCGACGTAGCCCTGGCGCGAGGCGCCCGGCGCCGACGAGGCGTCGAGATCGGCGAGGCGCGGCAGCCTGGCATCCCACAGCGAGCGGGAGGCGCGCACGTCGGGCGTGGGCGCGTCGAGGCGCGTCACCTGCCAATACCAGCCGGAGAGCGGCAGATCGAACAGCGGCTCGCCCATGGACTGCGGGAACTTGCCGGCGTTCTCCTCCGGCATCGCCACGTCGGCGACCAGGGTGCGCAGGTAGACGCCCAGCCTGCGGTCGAACGCACGCTCCACCGCCGCGCGGTAGAGCGACGACAGCACGATGCCGGTGACGACGAGAATCACCACGGTCCAGGTCGTTGCCGAGAAGAAGAGACGTAGCGCGAGCGAGTTAAGACGCATTGCCCGGCGGCGTGAGCAGATAGCCGAGCCCGCGCACGGTCTGGATGACTTCGACGCCAAGCTTCCTGCGGATGCGGCCGACGAACACCTCGATGGTGTTGGAGTCGCGATCGAAGTCCTGATCGTAGAGATGCTCGACCAGCTCGCTGCGCGAGACCACGCGGCCGGTGTGATGCATCAGATAGGACAGCAGCCGGTACTCGTGCGAGGTGAGCTTGACCGGGTTGCCGTCGACGGTCACGCGGCCGGTGCGGGTATCGAGGCGGACCGCGCCGCAATTGAGCTCGCTCTTGGCGTGGCCGGCCGAGCGCCGCAACAGCGCGCGGATGCGCGCCAGCACCTCCTCGAGGTGGAACGGCTTGGCGACGTAGTCGTCGGCGCCGGCGTCGAAGCCCTGGACCTTGTCGCTCCAGCGGTCGCGGGCGGTGAGGATGAGCACCGGCATGGCGCGGCCGGCGCGCCGCCAAGCCTCCAGCACCGAGATGCCGTCCATCTTGGGCAGGCCGATGTCGAGGATGACCGCGTCATAGGGCTCGCTGTCGCCGAGAAAGTGGCCCTCCTCGCCGTCATAGGCGCGATCGACCACGTAGCCCGCGTCGGTGAGCGCGGTGGCGAGTTGCCGGTTGAGGTCGGGATCGTCCTCGATCACGAGGAGACGCAAGTTCCAGTCCTCCGGTTGATCGCCGCCGACGCCGGGTCTCCGGAATCGGGGTCGCAGCCGTGACGCGCTCGCCATTATAGGAATGGCGGGAAGCCGGAGGAAGGGCAGCACCTGGGCAGGACGGAGGCAGCGCCCGCGCCGGGGTCGCGGGCCGCGCCCGGCGAGCCGCGTCCGCAACTTTTGCTGTACGCGCTCCCGGCGTGCTAACACTGACTGCGACAACCGGGACCGCGGCGTCGTGAGTGGCGATTTCATCCTCGAAACCGAGAACCTCAGCAAGGAGTTTGCCGGCTTCATCGCCGTGAACGACATCAGCCTGCGGGTCGCGCGCGGCACCATCCACGCGCTGATCGGACCCAACGGCGCCGGCAAGACCACCTGTTTCAACCTGCTGACCAAGTTCATGAGCCCGACCCGGGGGCGCATCGTCTACAAGGGCCGCGACATCACGCCGCTGCCGCCCGCCGAGGTGGCGCGGCTCGGGCTGGTGCGGTCGTTCCAGATCTCGGCAGTCTTTCCGCACCTGACGGTGCTCGAGAACGTGCGCGTCGCCCTGCAGCGCAAGCGCGGATCCTCGTTCGACTTCTGGCGCTCGAAGCGCGTGCTCGAGGTCTTCAACGAGCGGGCGCTGGCGCTCATCGCCGACGTCGGCCTGTCGCCCTTCGCGCACTGGACGGCGGTGGAGCTGCCCTACGGGCGCAAGCGCGCGCTGGAGATCGCGACCACGCTCGCGCTCGAGCCCGAGATGCTGCTGCTCGACGAGCCGATGGCCGGCATGGGCCACGAGGACATCGACCGCATCAGCGCGCTCATCAAGTCGGTCGCCGCCGATCGCACGGTGCTGATGGTCGAGCACAATCTCAGCGTGGTCGCCAACCTCTCCGACCGCATCACGGTGCTCACGCGCGGGCGCGTGCTCGCCGAGGGCGATTACGAGAAGGTCTCGGCCGACCCGCTGGTGCGCGAGGCCTATCTCGGGGTCGGCCATGCTTAGTCCGAGCGCGGCGCCGCTGCTCGCGGTCGAGGGGCTGCAGGCGTGGTACGGCGAGTCGCACGTGCT
>JBQGCL010000132.1:0-41435 GCA_052038485.1 Thermoleophilaceae bacterium
ACAGCGCCGGCACGCGAGGTGCCGACGCCTGAAGCGCCGCCTCGTACAGCGCCGGCCGCTCCGAAGGACGAGCCAACGGCAGCGGTGAAGGGGCAGGAGAGGCGGACGCGCGTGGCTCGGCCGCGGCGGCGGGTGCGCGAGCGTGCCGGAGAGCGGGAGCTGCCGGCGGTGCGGTCGCGGCCGGCGGCGCCCCACCGGCCGGCGACTCTGCCGCCGCCTCTGCCGCCGCCGACGCCTCCGATGCCTCCGCCAACCGCGCCGGCCCCCGAGCCGGCGGGCGAATTCGGCCCTGAGGCCGGCCCTTGAGCGACGAGGTTGACGTTAACCGCGCTATAGGGGGCTAATGACAACCTCGTGGCGGAGGCGCGCGGCTAGGACCGCACCGGCGCCTCGCCGCGCCGTTTGGCGTCGATGTCGGCCAGCTGGTCGTCGACCCAGTCGCCCGGGTCGCGGGAGGTCACGATCCGCTTCAGCCCCTGTGCCCGCCACGAGCGCTCCTCGACGGACATGCTCAACGCGCGGTAGATCGCGTCGGCCTGCTCCTGGACGTCGAACGGGTTGACGCTCAGGGCGAAGTCGGCCAGCTCCTCGTGCGCCCCGGTGTTCTCCGACAGCAGCGACACCCCGTTGCGCTCGTTGACGAGCGGCCCTTCCTTCGCGATCAGGTTCATCCCGTCGAACATCGCGTTGACCATCAGCAGGTCGTAGTGCTTGTAGGCCGCGATCGCCTCGTCGAGGTTCTCCCGCAGCCTCAGCTCGATCGGCATCCAGTCCGTCATCCCGTGCCGGTGGTTCACGACCGCCACCAGCGCCTCGATCCGCTCCAGGTACTCCGCGTACTCGGGCACGTCCTGGCGCGACGGGATCAGGTGAGCGATGAACGTCACGTTCTCCTTGAACTCCGGGTGCTGTTCCAGGAACAGGTCGAACGCCGTGAACCCGCGCAGGATGTTCTTCGACAGGTCGGCCCGATCCACCCGTAGGATCAGGTGCTCGCGCCGCCGCCGCAGGATCTCCCGCTCGTACTCGTGCACCTCCGGCCGCTGCGCCGTGTGGCGGAAGGTCGCCGCCGAGATCGGGAGCGGGTAGGCCCGCACCCACACGTCGCGGCCGTCGAAGCGCACCACGCCGCGCTCCTCGTCCACCTCCAGGTCGAACAGCTCGCGGCAACAGAGCAGGAAGTTGCGTTGATACGAGCGCGTGTGGAAGGCGATGATGTCGTTCGACAGGATCCCCTCGTAGAGGTCCTCGCGGATGTCGGCCGGCAGCACGCGCCAGGCGTCGGGCTGCGTCCACGGGATGTGGACGAAGTGGTGCAGGAACAGGTCGGGCCGCTCCTGGCGGATCAGCTTCGGCGCGATGTAGAGGTGGTAGTCGTGCAGCATCACAACGGCCTCGCGCTCGCCCTCGACCTCCTCGAGCACCGCCCGCGCCAGGTCGGCGTTGACCGTGCAGTAGCCGTGCTCGTAGGCGTCGATCTCGTGCCGCCGGATGTCCGGCGCGTTCGAGAGGTCCCACAGGTAGTGCTGGATGAACCACAGCATCGGGTTGGCGACCACGTTGTAGAACGCGTCGTAGGCCTCCGGGTCCGACTCGACCAGCCGGATCTGGTACTCCGCGCCCTCCAGCTCGAGCCCGAACGAGCGGCCGCCGTGCTGGCGGCTGATCTCCACGTCGCCCTCGGTCATCGCCGACGCCACCCAGACGACCTCGCGGTGGTGCACCAGCCCCGTCAGCGCCGTCACCAGTCCACCGCCGCCTCGCCGTGGCTCCCCGCCCTCGAAGGTGGCGGGGCCGCGATTCGACACGAGGACGAGCGCGGCCTGCTGGGTCATCGGTTCGCCTGGAAGATCTTGAGCCAATCGAGCAGCAGGCGCGGCGTCAGGAAGTGCTTGCGCACGTGCTCCTTGCCGGCCCGCCCGAGCTGCTTGCCCAGGTCGGGCTCGCGCAGCACCCGCAACGAGCGATCCGCGCACTGCTCGGGCGAGGAGACCAGGAAGCCGGTCTGGCCGTCCTCCACCTGGAGGGGGATCCCACCGACGTCGCCGCCGATGAACGGGCGCCCCTTCCAGAGGGCCTCGGACACGGTCAGCCCGAACCCCTCGCGCGTGGACTTCTGGATCACCACGTCGGCCTGCGACTGGAACGCGTTGACCTCGATCGCCCCGACGCTGTTGAGGTTGTTGAGGATGTGGATGTCCGGGTCGCCGTCGGCGTACGCCATCGTCGAGTTGAAGAACTCCCAGCCCTCTGGGTCGTCGGTCGCCATCGAGCCCACCAGTGACAGCTGCACCTCGGGCATGTCACGCTTGACGATCCGGTACGCGTCGATCACGCCCATCGGATCCTTCCACGGGTCGAAGCGCGACACCTGGCAGAGCAGCGGGCGGTCGACGTCGATGCCGAACTGGTCGCACACGAACGCCGCGTCCTCAGGCGACAGCGCCATGTTCTTGGGCGACAGCGGGTCGATCGCCGGCGGCACGATGTTCACGTCCGGGCCGGACCCGTTCAGGTCGCTGGGCACGTATGCCGGCACGTGCCACACCGACGCGTCGTACTCGCCCACGAACGGGACGATGTGCTCGATGGCGTCCGCGTTGGGCGTCGACAGGTCGATGTGGCAGCGCCAGATCCACGTCTTCGACTTGTCGGGCACGTGCCGGCGCACGCCGACGGGCTGCGGGTCGTGGACGATGATCACGTCCCAGTCGCCCGACACCTCGGTGGCGTTCAGCTCGTTGTAGCGCTCGAAGATCTGCCACTCCTCTTCCGTGAGCGAGTCGGGGTTGCCCTGGAGCGCGTTGTGAAGGCGTTTCGTGACGTTGTAGAACTCCTCGCGCCCCAGCATGACCTCCCACTGAGCGTCGATGCCGACGTCGTTCATCAGCGGGATCAGCGTGTAGAGGATCTCCGAGACGCCGCCGCCGAAGGCGGTCGCGGAGAGATGCAGCACGCGCAGGCCCTGGAGCTCCTCCGCGCGCTCGCGAATCTCCTGGATCAGGGGCCGGCCGGCCAGATGGGTGTAGTCGGCGAGGCTCTTGGTCCCCACCGAGACGGGCTGAAGCACGGCGGGAGAGCCTACCTAGCTGGTGGCGGCCGAGAGATACTTGACCAGCCGGGTGCGGCCGGTCGCGAAGTTGCACTCGTCGACGGTCGCCTCGATGATCGCCCGGCTCAGCTCCTGCTCCATGGCCGACACGTCCGTGTCGGGTCCCTCGAGCTCCATCGCGAGCCGGTCGTCGAGCAGGTGAAAGCCGAAGCTGAGGCGCGTCTCGTCGTCGAGCGGGCGGCCCTCGTCGACGTAGTCGTTGGCCGCCTCGGTGATCGCCAGCTTCAGGTCCGCGATCTCCTCCGGCGACAGCGGCGTGAGCCGGCACACGGCCGACAAAGCCAGCCGCGCGAGGACGAGGTAGTCAGGGCGAGCCGGGATCGTCAACGAGACGTCGCGGCTGTCGTCTGCCTGGGCTGCCTCATTCACGAACTGGACCCTACCCGGTAGCCGCTCAGCCCGAACCGCGCGGCCGCGCCCCCAGTCGCACCCGGACGGTCTTGTGCTCGCCGTCCCTCACAAGCTCGAGTTGAACCTCGTCGCCCGCGCTCATGGCGCTTATCTCATCGGCAAGATCGTCGCTGCGCGATAGGGGGTGGCCGTTGACCGCAACGATCACGTCACCGCCGGTGAGAACGTTCGTCGCCTGGAACTCGATCTCGTCCTCGCCAGGCCGCAGCTTGGCCTGCTCGGCCGGGCTGTCGTCCTCGATCTCCTGGATCAGCGCCCCGTCGGGAACGTCGATGCCAAGCCGCTCGGCGAGCTGTGGCCAGAGCGACAGGGTCTTCACCCCGAGGTAGCCATAGCCGACCTTGCCGTGGGCGCGCAGCTCGCGCAGCGACCGGCTCACCGCGTCGACCGGGATCGCGAAGCCCACGCCTTCGCCGCCGCCGGATTGCGACTTGATCTGCGCGTTGATGCCGAGCACGCGCCCGTGCGCGTCGAGCAGCGGGCCGCCCGAGTTGCCCGGGTTGATCGCCGCGTCGGTCTGGATGGCATCGCCGATCGAGAACTCCGTGAGCGACTCGATGTTGCGGTCGATCGCCGAGATCACGCCGATCGAGAGCGACTGGCGCTCGCCGAACGGGCTGCCGATCGCCGCCACCGGCTGGCCGACGACGATCGAGCTCGAATGACCGAGCCGCAGCGGGGTCAGCGACAGCCCGGCCGGGTCGACCTTCAGCAGCGCCACGTCGGCGTTCGGGTCGACGCCCACGATCTTCGCCTCCACCCGGTTGCCGTCCGAGAACTCGACGAACACCTTCTCGGCGCGTCCGCCCGAGTCGGTCGTGACCACGTGGGCGTTGGTGGCGATGTAGCCCTGGCCGTCGAGCACGAAGCCCGACCCTTGCCCGCCCTCGCCATCGCTGTCGAGAATGCTGGTGCGGCCCTCGAACAGCGACAGGATCGTCACCACGCCCGGCGCCAGCCGGTCGTAGATCGAGGCCGGGTCGAAGCCGCCCTTGCGTCCGAGACCCTCCACGACCTGCACGCGCGTGGTCGTGACCTCGCGCGGCGCGTTCGAGCTCGGATCCTGCTCGTCCCCGTCGCAGCCCGCGGCCGCCAGGCCGAGGACGGCCAGGAGCACCACTGCGGCTCCCCTCACGCGCCGTTCCCGTCGGTGGGCAGCTCGAGGGTGAACGCGGTGCCGCGCGACGCGGAGTTGACCCGCAGCCGCCCGTGCATCCGCTCGGCGAGCTCGCGCGCGATCGCGAGCCCGAGCCCGGCGCCGCGCGCGGCGTCGCCGGTGTAGAAGCGCTCGAAGACCTTGGTGTCGCTGTCGTTGGGCAGGCCCGGGCCGCTGTCGGTCACCGTCAGGCCGGCCGTGCCGTTGGTGCGCGCCGCGCCGACGGTGACCTGTGTGCCGACCGGCGTGTGCCGCAGCGCGTTGTCGAGCAGGATGCGCATGATCTGAGCCACCCTGACAGGGTCGCAAAGCGCCTCCGGCCCCTGTGTCGGCAGTCGCAGCTCGAGGTCGGTGTCGTGGTCGGCGATTGCCGGGGTGAACTCGTTGACGACGCTGCGGGCCAGCTCGGACAGGTCGACCGGCTCTGCATGCAGCTCGACCGAGCCGGCGTCGAGGCGCGAGAGGTCGAGCAGGTCGACGGACAGCTTCTGGAGGCGCGCCACCTGCTCGCTCATCGTCTCGAGGAACTCGCGCCGGGTCTCCTCGTTGAGATCCTCGTCCTGGAGCAGCTCGACGAAGCCGGCCAGCGAGAAGATCGGCGTGCGCAGCTCGTGCGATGCGGTCGCGATGAACTCCTTGCGCGCCACGTCGACCTGGCGCAGCTGCGCCTGCATCTGGTTGAACGCGCGCGTCAGCTGGCCGAGCTCGTCGTTGGAGTCGACCGGCAGCGGGTCGATGAAGCGCCCGTACGCGACCTCGTCGGCGGCCTCTTCGAGCCGGCCCATCCGGCGCGCCAGCGCCTGCGCGACCAGGAACGCGCCGACCAGTGCCAGCGTCAGCGCCACGCCGCTCGCGAGCAGCACGCGGTTGCGCACCAGGTCGACGGCCTCGGCCACGTCGTTGAGGTCGCGCGCGTAGAACACGACCGCCACTGGGCGCCGGTTGCGCCTGCGCTTGCCCTCCTTGAAGTACGGCTGGGCCACCTGCGCCAGCTCCTCGCCGGCGAGCGGGCCGATCTCGGTGACCGAGTGCTTCTTCCGGATCGCGTCGCGGGCCAGGCTGCTGTTGAACGGCGCGTCCTTGTCCAGGCGCGAGTCCGACTGCGTGTAGAACAGGTCGTGCTCGTCGATGCCGAGCAGCGTCACGCGAGCGTCGGTGGCCTCCCCGACGCCGCGCACCTTGTCGTTGAGCTCCTTCTCCTTGAAGTCCGCGTCGATCAGCGTCTGCATGTGGTCGCGCTGGTCCGAGGCCGAGGAGCGGATGTCGTCGAGCTGGCGCTGCTCGAGCTTGGTCTGGAGCTGCGGCGTCGCGATGAAGTAGAGGAGCCCGAAGGCGGCCGCGATGATCGCGAAGAAGACCAGCGCCAGCTTGGTGCGCACCGACCGCAGTCGCGGGCGCCGCGTCATTGGTCCTGGAAGCGGTATCCCACCCCGCGCACCGTGAGGATCAGCTCGGGGTGCTTGGGCTCGGCCTCGAGCTTCTCGCGGAGGTGTCTGATGTGCACGTCGATAGTGCGCGGGTCGCGGTAGGAGGAGTCGCCCCAGACGCGCTCGAGCAGCATCGTGCGGCTGAACACCCGGCCGGGGTTGCGCGCCAGCGCGGCCAGCACCTCGAACTCGACGTAGGTCAGCCGCACAGGCTCGTCGCGCGCGGTCACCTGGCGGCGCTCGAAGTCGATCACCAGGTCGCCCTCGCGGATCGCCTCCTCGAACTGGTCGTCGGGCTGGGCGAGCGCGGCGCGCCGCAGCACGGCCTTCACGCGGCTGCGGAACTCGCGCACCGAGAAGGGCTTGGTGATGTAGTCGTCGGCGCCCAGCTCGAGGCCGAGGACCTTGTCGATCTCCTCGGTCTTCGCGGTCAGCATGATGATCGGCACCGTGCTGCGCGCGCGGATCTGGCGGCAGACGTCGAAGCCGTCCTGCTTGGGCAGCATCACGTCGAGCACCACGAGGTCGAAGCTGTCCTCGCGCAGCCGGTCCAGCGCCTCGCGCCCGTCGAGGGCGGGCACGACCTCGTAGCCCTCCTTGCGCAGCGGGTAGGTCAGCAGCTTCTGGACCGACAGCTCGTCGTCGACAAGCAGGATCCGGGGTGCCGAAGCCGTCACCTTCAGAATTGTAGGTTGAGGGCGGTGTTCGAGCCGCGTGTCTACAGGGCGGCGTTCATACCGGCGCTGCTGGCGCTGGTGTTGACGATGTTCTCGCTCCAGAGCCGCCCGGCGCCGCTGCCGCAGGGGCTCGCCGCCGACGTGCTGTTCGACGGGCGCGTGGCCGCCGCGGAGACCGTGCGCATCGCCGCCGCGGCGCCGGACCGGCGACCGGGCACGAGCGGCGACGCGCTCATCGCCGGGCGGGTGGCCCGAGCGCTTCGCGGCAGCGGCTTCCCGGTCGTCGAGGCGCAGCGCTTCACCCGCGACGGCCACGACCTGGTCAACGTGATCGGGCGCCGCGCCGGGCGCTCGCGCCGTCAGATCGTGATCGTGGCGAACCGCGACTCCGCCACCGTCCCCGAGGCCACCGGCAGCGCCGCCGACACCGCCGCGCTGATCGAGCTCGCGCGGGCGCTCGAGGGACGCGCGACCACCAAGACGCTCGTGCTCGCCTCGCTCGACGGGTCGACGCTCGGCGAGGTCGGCGCCAGCAAGCTGTTGTCGGAGCTGCCCGACCCGGACCTCGTCGACGGCGTGCTGGTGATGTCGGACCTCGCCTCGCCGACGCGGCGCGGGTCGCTGGTCCAGGCCTGGTCCACCAGCGAGCGGCGCGCCGGCATCGGCCTCCAGCGCACGGTGGCGGAGTCGATCCGCCGCGAGCTGGACTCCACCCCGGCCGGTCCGGGCAGCCTCGGCCAGCTCGCGCGGCTGTCGTTCCCGGTCGGGATCGGCGCGCAGGCGGTGCTGCTCGACCAGGGCTACGACGCCGTCCGCATCGCCGGGTCGGGCGAGCTGCCGCCGGACGGCGACGGGCCTGTCGAGTCGATCGACGAGGACAACCTGGGCGCGCTCGGCCGCGCCACGCTGAGGACGATCACGGCGCTCGACCGCGGCCCGCGGCCCGAGCACGGCCCGGCCAGCTACGTCACGGCCGTCAGCCAGGTCATGCCGCGCTGGGTGCTCTCGCTGCTGGCCGGCACCCTGCTGCTGCCGGCGTTCATCGCGGCAGTCGACGCCTTCGCCCGCGCTCGCCGCCAGCAGGTCCAGACCCTTCCCTGGCTGCGCTGGGTGGCCGCCTGGGTCGCCCCGTTCCTGGCCGGGCTCGCTATCGCCGAGCTGCTGGCCCTCGTCGGGGCCACGCCGCCACCCCCGCCGTCGCCGGTCCCGCCCGACCTGCTTCCGCTCGACGGCCCGGCCTTGGGGGTGCTCGCGGGTGTCGGCGTCGCGATGGCGCTCGCGCTGCTGCTGGCGCGCTTCCTCTCGGCCCGGCCCGACCCCGACCTGAGCAGGCCGGAGCCGCCCGGTGCGGCGGTCGCGCTCGCGCTGGTGGCGACCGTGGCCGCGCTCGTGCTCTGGCTCGCCAACTCCTACGCCGGCCTGCTGGTCGTGCCGGCGGCCCACCTGCTGCTGATCGTGCTGCTCGCCGGCGTGCAGCCGAGCCGGCGCGTGCGCGGCGTCCTGCTGGCGCTCGGAGCGCTGCCCGCCGTGTTGGTGGCGCTCTACTACATGGCGGCGCTGTCGCTCGACCCGCTCAGCGCCGCCTGGTACCTGCTGATGCTCGTGACCGGGCACACCGTCGGGCTGCTGACGGCGCTGGTCGGCTGCGTGATGCTCGGGGCGCTGTGCGCCTCGATCGAGCTGGTCTACCGCTCGCCTGTCGAGACCCCGCCGCCCGACGAAACGCCGGGGGCGGCGCCGCTTGGTCCCGGCTTCGCGCTGCGCAGGTAGGTACGTTTCGCGTCGATGAGCTCCATGAGCAAGGACGCGCTCGCGCGGGCGATCGCCCAGGGCGAGTACGTGGTCGATCCGCACGCGGTCGCGGAGGCGATGCTCAGGCGGGGCTCACCCTTGGCCGTGCTCGTACCCGCGCAGCCCCTCGACCGGCCGGCCGCCGGAGTCGAGCAGGACGAGCCCCTGCCCGGCGCGGACGTCGCCTAGCCAGGTCACCGGCGCCGCCGCCTCGGCCGCGGCGCGCCGCTCGGGGGCGATCGTGAAGAGCAGCTCGTAGTCGTCGCCGCCGGTCGCGGCCGCGAGCGAGTCGACCCCCTCGGCGCGCGGCAGGTCGTCGAGCCGCAGGCGCAGCTCCACTCCGCTCGCCTCGGCCAGGTGGCCGGCGTCGGTGGCGAGCCCGTCGCTGAGGTCGATCATCGCGCCAACCCCCGCCGCCGCGAGTGCCCGTCCCTCGGTGAGGCGCGGCTCCGGCCGCAGGTGGCGGAGCGAGAGCGGATTCTCGTGAAGCGGCTCCTCCCGGAGCACTGCTTCGTCCAGCAGCCGCCGTCCCGCTTCCGACCCGCCCAGCTCGCCGGTCACCCCGACGAGCTCGCCGGGGCTTGCGCCGTCGCGGCCGGCCAGCTCGTGCTCGGAGTCGGCCCAGCCGGTGACCGCCACCGTGACCGCCAGCACCGGTCCGCCGACGACGTCCCCGCCGGCGACCGTCGTGCCGCAGCGCTCGGCGAGCTCCTCCATCCCGCCGATCAGCTCGACCGCATCGTCGAACCCAGCCGGGAGGATCAGCGACACGTACGCCTCGCCCGGCTCGGCGCCCATAGCCGCGATGTCCGACAGGGCGGTGGCGAGCGCCTTCCAGCCGACGTCCGCGGCGGAATGCGTGGCGAGCGAGAAGTGCACGCCCTCCACGACCGTGTCGATCGAGGTCACGGCCAGCGGCCGGGCGTGCACCACGGCGGCATCGTCGCCGCTCCAGCGCACGGTGCGACCGCCGCGGTCGGTGAGCGCCGCCTGGATCGCGCGGATCAGGTCGAGCTCGGCCACTCGCCGCGACGCGCTACTGCGGGCCGGGGCCCCCGCCGCCCTGCGGGTCCGCGCCAGGCGGGGCCTCGGGCGGCGCCTGGACGTCCGGCGGGTTCTGAGGGGCCTCCTCGTAGTAGCGCGGGTCGAAGTTCTCCCCGGTGCCGGTCCCGCCGTTCTCGTTGCCGGTGGTGTCGGTCCCCGCCTCGCCGTCGTAGAGCGGGACGACCGGCTTGCCAGTGGTCGCGTACTTGCCGAAGAACGGATGGAACTCGGCGGGCTGCTGAGGCTCGGGGAAGTCGTCGCAGTCCTCGCCGTGCGCGGGCAGCATGAACGCGTGCCAGACGGGCGCCGCATAGGTGCCGCCCTGCGCTCCGGGCATCGCGATGCCGGCATCGGGGTAGCCCACCCAGACCGCCGCCGACAGGTGCGGCGTGTAGCCGACGAACCAGGCGTCCTTGGCCTCGTCCGTCGTACCGGTCTTGCCCGCCGCCGGGCAGCCGTAGCCAGCCGCGGTGCCGGTGCCGGACTGGACGTTCATCTCGAGCACGCGCGTCACCTCGGCCGCCTGACCGTCGGTGAGCACGCGCGTGCCCTCGCCGCTGGCCAGGTCCTCGCTCTTCCCGTCCGGGAACACGACCCGCTCGATCCCGGTCGGCTTGTGGCGCACGCCGCCGCTCGCCAGCGTCGCGTAGGCGCCGGCCATCTCGAGCGGCGTCACGCCGCGCGTCAGGCCGCCCAGGCCCTCGGCCGGGTAGCAGTCGAGCTTGGTCTGGATGCCGAGCAGCTTGGCCGTCTCGCAGACCGACTTGGGGCCGAGGTCGAGGATCAGCTGCGCGTAGACGGTGTTGTCCGACGACAGGGTCGCGCGCGTGAGACTGACGTTGCCGATGTAGGAGTCGCCGAACGTCTTGACCTCCCACTTGCCGTAGGTGTCGTCGTCGATGTTCAGCGGCTTGGACGTGTAGTAGGTCGAGTCGGGGTCGATGCCCTTGCGGATCGCGGCCGTCAGCACGAACGTCTTGAAGGCGGAGCCGGGCTGGCGGTGGCCCTGGGCGGCGAGGTTGAAGCGGCGCTCGCCGTAGGTGCCGCTCGACGCCATCGCCCTGATCTTGCCGTTGGCCGGGTCGATCGCGACGATCGCGGAGCTGGGGCCGGCCGGGTCGCCGTAGTAGGAGTTGATCGCCTCGCGGGCGAGGTCCTGCATCTTCGGGTTGATCGTCGTGTGGATGCGCAGCCCGCCCCGGCGCACCACGCCTACGCCGTAGCGCTCGATCAGCTGCTCCTGCACGTAGTCGAAGAAGTAGGGCTCGCGGCGCTGCACGTAGCGCCGTCCCTGCTTGAGGTGGACGTCCTGGCTGGCAGCGTCCACGTACTCGGCCTGGCTGATGTAGTCGAGGTCGCGCATCTTCTTGAGCACCTCGTTGCGCCGCTCGACCGCCGCCTGCTGGTTGCGGAACGGGTTGTACTGCGAGGGCGCCTGGGTCAGGCCGGCCAGCAGCGCGGCCTCGTCGAGGTCGAGGTTCTTGGCGTGCTTGTCGAAGAACGTCACCGCCGCCGCCTCGGCGCCGATCGCGGTGCGCCCCTCGACCGTGCCGTACGGGACCGAGTTGAGGTAGTTGTGCAGGATCCAGGTCTTCGAGTGCTCCTCCTCGAGCTCGGAGGCGAGCTTGGCCTCGCGGATCTTGCGGGCGAAGTTGCGCTTGGGGTCCTTGATGTAGAGCGCGCGGACGAGCTGCTGGGTGAGCGTCGAGCCTCCCTGCACGGTCTCGCCGGACTCGAGGTTCTTGATCCCGGCGCGGACGATCGCGCTGACGTCGACGCCCTTGTGCTTGTAGAAGCGCTCGTCCTCGATGGCGACGGTCGCGCGGCGCAGGTTGACCGGCATCTCGCTCCACGGGATGACGCGCCGCAGGATGTCCGACTGCACGAAGCCGAGCCGCGACCCGTCGGCGGCGTACACGACCGAGATCTCACCCTTGTCGACCGGCTTGAGCTCGCTCAGGTCGGGCGCCGTCGAGGCGATCGCCAGCACGTAGCCGGCCAGCGACAGCACGGCGATCACGCAGACGGTGGCGACGACGCCGAGCCCCAGCAGCAGCTTGCTGCGGACGCCGTGGCGGTTACGCCTCCTGAACTTTCGCTGCCGGTAGGTCATTCGCGGGTGGCCGAGGCGACTAGGAGGCCTCGACTGAGGATAGACCGTGCTCGCGGAGCAGCCGGAGCCAGCGGCGGCGCAGCTCGGCGGCCGCCGAGCCACGCGCGTCGGGGGTCTCGGCCCACGCCGTGGCGGACAGGCGCACGCCCTCCTTGTCGGTCTCGGCGACGCTTGCGCTGATGCCGGCGTCGGCATCCTCGATCAGCTCGATCGCCCGTTCGAGGTCGGCCTCCGGCGGCAGCCACACGGACGCCTCCACCTGGACGCGCGGGTCGATGATCGTGTGGTTGGTGATCGAGCTCTGCGCGAGCCGCTCGTTGGGCACGATCAGGCGGCGGCCGTCGTCCTGGCGGATGTAGGTGTAGGTCAGCTTCACGTCCTCCACCGTGCCGGTGTGGTCCTCGAACGTGACCAGGTCGCCGATCCGGATCGGCTGGGTGATCGCCAGCAGGATCCCCGCGATGCCGTTGGCGAGCGTCTGGCGCGCCGCGAAGCCGACGACCAGGCCGAGCACGGCCGAGGAGGCGAGGATGCCGGTCGCCAGATCGCTCACCGCCGGGATCTGGGCGGCCGCCAGCGCGATGCCGATCAGGACGATCGTCGCGAAGATCAGCCGGCGCACGAGCCGCAGGCGCGTCGTCGTCACGGGGGAGAGGTCGCCGACCCCGACGGCCTGGCTCAGCTTGCGGCCGCGGCGGGACAGCGCACGGTCGACGATCTCGGCGATCACGATGGCGCCGAGGATGTAGGCGCCCGCCTCGATCCAGTCGCTCGTCTCGACCGCTGCTGTGTAGAACTCGACTCCCGGCATGGCCTATGAAGCTACCCCAGCGCTCAGGGCGGCTTGGCAGGTGTTCTGGCCGACCCGGACGGCAGTGCTCCTCGTTGCCGTGTTCGCCGCGCTCTCCTTCGGTCCTGCGGCCGGCGGGCTGGCCGCCGAGAACGCGCTCAGGTTCGACACGCCGCACCTCACGCACTCCGTCGCCGACCCGCTGCTCGCCCCGCTCGCCCGCTGGGACGCCGTCTGGTACCTGCGCGTGGCCGAGTCGGGCTACGGCGAGAGCGAGGCGCGGGCCGCATTCTTCCCGCTCTACCCGCTCGCGGTGCGCGCGCTCGCCACGCCGTTCGGGGCCTCGCCGGCAGCGCTGCTGATCGCGGCCTACGCGGTCGCGCTGGCCGCCTTCCTCGGCGCGCTGACGCTGCTGCACCGGCTGGTCGCGCTCGAGCTCGGGAGGCCGTTGGCCGGCCCGGTGCTGCTGTTGCTTGCGGTCTTCCCGGCGGCGCTCTACTTCGGCGCGCCCTACGCCGAGAGCCTGTTCCTGCTGCTGTCGATCGGCGCCTTCTACGCGGCGCGGACGGGCCGCTGGGCCTGGGCAGGCGCCGCGGCCGGGGCCGCCGCCGCGACGCGCAACTCCGGCGTGCTGCTGATCGTGCCGCTGCTGCTGATCTGGTGGAGCTCGAGCACCCCAAGTCTGCGCGACGCCGCGTGGCTGCTGCTCGCTCCGCTCGGGCTGGCGGCGTACGCGCTCTTCCTCGGGCTCGCGGAGGGCGACGCGCTGCGCTTCGTCCACGCGCACGAGGCCTGGCACCGGGAGCTGTCGTGGCCGCTCGCGGGTGCGTGGGAGGGCTTCCAAGCGGCGCTCGACGCGCCCGGCGACCCCTCCCGGGTCGCGGCGCTCAACCTGATCCTGTTCGGGTCGCTCGTGTTCGCCGCGGTGGCCTGTGTCGGCGTCTTCCGGCGACTCCCGCTCGCCTACGGCGCGTGGGTGGCCGTCGCGCTCGTACTGCCGCTGAGCGAGCCGGTCGAGCCTCAGCCGCTGATGTCCCTGCCACGCTTCCTTGCCGTGCTGTTCCCGATCTTCATGTGGCTGGCGCTGTGGTCCGAGGAGCGCGACGCGACCGACCGCGTCGCGGCGACCTCGGCGCTCGGCCTGGGGCTGTTCACGGCGTGGTTCGCCAGCTGGCACTGGCTCGCTTGATGACGGCGGTCTTCCTCGACGCGCTCGGCACGCTGGTCGAGCTCCAGCCGCCGGCCCCGCGCCTGCGCGCGCTGCTCGCCGAGCGCGGCTTCGAGGTGAGCGAGGAGCGCGCCGCGGCGGGCTTCGGCGCCGAGATCGCCTACTACCTCGAGCACAACCTCGAGGGCTCGGACCGCGAGCGGCTCGACGACCTGCGCGACCGCTGCGCCGAGACGATGCGCGCGGCGCTCGAGCTGCCCGGTCTCGACCACGCCGCCGCGCGCGAGCTGATGCTCGCCTCGCTGGAGTTCGTGCCCTTCCCGGACGTGCGGCCCGCGCTCACGGCGATGCGCGACCGGCGGCTCGTGGTCGTGAGCAACTGGGACTGCTCACTGGCGGACTGGCTCGGCCCGGCCGGGCTGCTCGAGCACGTCGACGCCGTGGTCACGTCGGCGGAGGTGGGGTCCGCCAAGCCCGGTCGCGCGATCTTCGAGCACGCCCTCGAGCTGGCCGGAGTCGAGCCCGGCGAGGCGGTCCACGTGGGCGACTCCCTGGAGAACGACGTCGCCGGCGCCCGCGCGGCGGGCATCCGGCCGCTGCTGCTCGCGCGCGACGGCACGGCGCCCGGCGGCGTGGAGGCGATCCGGTCGCTGGCCGAGCTGCCCGCCCTACTCTGAGGAGCGAATGCAGACCACCGTGCCGCCACCCCCGATGCCGCCCGAGCTGCCCGAGGGCGCCCGGCCGCGCTGGCCGTGGTGGTACGGCCCGCTCGCCTTCATGGCGGGCGGCCTGGTCGGCTTCATCGTCGCCGGGATCGTGTGGGTCGCGGCCGGCGTGGACGACCCGGGCGACTCCCCCTGGGCGATCGTGGTCGGGACCTTCATCCTCGACGGCTCGCTGGTCGCGGCCGCGCTCCTGTTCGGGTCGTTCGTGCGCAAGCCGCGCGCCTGGCACTTCGGCCTGCGCCCCACGAAGTTCTGGCCGGCGGTCGGCTGGGCGGCGCTCGGCATCACCTCGTTCTTCGTGTTCGCGGTGGTCTACACGGCGCTGCTCAACCCCGATGTCGAGCAGACGGTGGCCGAGGATCTCGGCGCCGACGACGGCTCGTTCGGCCTGATCGCGGCGGGCTTCATGATCATCTGCATCGCGCCGTTCTGCGAGGAGTTCTTCTTTCGCGGCTTCTTCTACGGTGCGCTGCGCTCGAAGTTCCCGGTGATCGTGGCCGCGCTGATCGACGGGCTCGTGTTCGGCGTGATCCACTTCGAGGGCGGCAACGACGCCTGGCTGATCGTCCCGCCGCTGGCGTTCCTCGGCTTCACCTTCTGCCTCGTCTACGAGCGCACGCGCTCGCTCTACCCCGTGATCGCCCTGCACTCGCTGAACAACTCGATCGCCTACGCGTCGCAGGTGGACGGCGGCGCGGTCGCCGCCGTGTTCGGTCCGTTGATGCTGCTCGCCTGCGCGCTCGGGCCGCGCTTCCAGCGCCAAGCGCCCTCGCCGGTCTGAGCTCCATGGCATAGTGATCGCCGTGAAAGCTCGCTTCCTGGTCCCGATTGTCGTCCTGTGCGGCGCCTTTACGGCAGCGCCCGCCCTCGCGCAGACCCCCACCACGCCGGTCCCGCCGCCTCCGCCCGCTCCCGTCCCGGGCGCGGTCACCTACAACATCCACTCCGGGCTCGCCACCTCGAAAATGCGCTACGTCGCGCCGCAGCAGCTCGTCGTCGTCCGCGGGCGGGTCAAGCCGGCGGTCAAGGGCGAGGTGCTCACGCTCTACGCGATCCGCGGCAAGAAGGCGAGCAAGACGATCCGGCGCAAGGTCAAGTCCCGCGGCCGGTTCGAGTTCCGGTTCCAGGTGGGCAACCCGGGACGGCTGCGGATCGTCGTCAAGCACGCGGCGTCGCCGCTCCAGGAGGCCTTCCGCTCGCGCGACCGCGGGCTGACGGTGGTCGACTGGCAGGCCGGCGCGGGCGAGCGCGGGTCGAAGGTGCTGCTGCTACAGCGCGCGCTGGCCGAGCAGCACTTCGCCGTGCCCGTCACCGGCTACTACGACGATGGCACGGCCCGGGCCGTGCTGGCGTTCCGCAAGACCAACGACATGAGCCGCGACGGCTACGCCACGCACGAGGTGTACGCCAAGCTGATGCGCCACCAGGGCGCCTTCAAGCTGCGCTATCCGAAGGCCGGCAAGCACGTGGAGTTCGACTGGTCGCGGCAGGTGCTGACCCTGGCCCAGAACGGCAAGCCGTTCCGGACCTACCACACCTCGTCGGGCAAGGCGTCCACGCCGACCGTGTTCGGGACCTACCGCTTCTACCTCAAGTCCCCCGGCACGAACGCCAAGGGCATGGTGGACTCGAACTACTTCATCGGCGGCTATGCGATCCACGGCTACGCGGACGTCCCCGCCTACCCGGCCAGCCACGGCTGCCTGCGGGTGCCGATCCCGAACGCACGCCAGATCTACGACTGGGTCGACATCGGCGACCCGATCTTCCTGTACGAGTAGCTAGGAGCCGGCGGTTCGCCAGTCGGCCGCGTGGTGGCGCTGCTTGGGCAGCATGTTGGCGAGCATCCCCAGGCCGAAGCCGTAGATCAGCAGCGCCAGCAGCGCCGGGATCCCGTGGTTGACCCAGGCGCTGCCCGAGTCGATCAGCTCGGCGAACGGCTTCAGCAGGATGTCGTTGGCGTCGTCGATCGCCTCGCGCACCGCGCCGTGGTCGGCCTCGCGGAGGGCCTCTTCGCGCTCGTTGGGGGCGACGGGGGCGCTGGTCGTGCCGAGCTCGCGCTCGAGCTTGGCCTGCTGCGTCTTCGAGCCCTTGTCGGTCTCGTCGATCGCGAACATCGCGAAGCCGAGCACCACTACGACCGAGATCGCTATCGCCACAAAGCGGATTGCCGTACCCATCGGCTCTACTATCGGCATCCGCGTGCCAAACCCTGACCCCCGAGACACCTTGGTCGCGGAGCTGCGGGAGCACGCGCTCGTGATCGGCGAGGTGACGCTCACGAGCGGCCAGACGGCGCAGTACTACGTGGACGCCAAGCGCGCGATCCTGCTGCCGGCCGGCTTCCGCGCGCTCGGGGAGCTTGTGCGCGCCGAGGCCGAGCGCGCCGGGGCCTCCGCCGTCGGCGGGATGACGATGGGCGCCGACCCGGTTGCGTGTGCAGCGCTGGCCGCGGGCGCCGACGTAAAGGCCTTCTTCGTGCGCAAGGAGCGCAAGCAGCACGGCCTCCAGCGCTGGGTCGAGGGTCCGCTGCTCGAGCCTGGGGAGCGCTGCCTGATCGTCGAGGACGTGGTTACGACCGGGGGGTCGACCGTGCAGGCGATCGAGCGGGTGCGCGAGGAGGGCTTCGAGATCGCCGCGGTCACGAGCGTGCTGGACCGCCTGGCCGGCGGTGCCGAAGCGATCGAGGCGGCCGCGGACGCCCCTTACCGGCCGCTGGCGACGATCGACGACGTCTACCCGGACCGGCCCGACCGGGGCTAGCTGTCCGACAGCCAGCCGTCGATCAGCCGGCGTGAGATCGAGTAGGGCGGCGACAGGAACACGTCGCCTCGCCCGGCCGCCGCGGCCTTCACCTCGGCCCGCTCGAACCAGCGCACCTGCTCGAGCTCGCCGTCTCCGGGGCGCGGATCGCCGCCGGTCGCGCGCGCGTGGAAGCCGATCATCAGCGAGCTCGGGAACGGCCATGGCTGCGAGGCCACGTACTCGGTCGTCTCGACGGTCACGCCAGACTCCTCGCGCACCTCGCGCCGAACGGCCTCCTCGAGTGTCTCGCCCGGCTCGACGAAGCCGGCCAGGACCGAGAAGCGGCCCTCCGGCCAGCTCGCCTGACGGCCGAGCAGCAGGCGGTCGTGGCCGTCGACGACCCGGACGATCACGACGGGGTCGGTGCGCGGGAAGTGGTGGGCGTCGCAGCTGGGGCAGACGCGCTCGTGGCCGCCGTCGGCGCTCTCGGTGGCGGCGCCGCAGTTGGCGCAGAAGCGGTGGCGGCGGTGCCAGGACAGCAGCGAGGCCGCGTAGGCGGCCAGCGCGGCTTCGGCGGCGGGCAGCTCCGTGGCGGCCTCGCGCAGCCCGGCGGGATGGCCCGTCGCGGGCTCGGTGTAGCTCGCGAACAAGGGCCGCTGTCCGTCGAGGCCGAGGAAGACCGAGTCCTCGTCCGGCTCGAGCAACGCCAGCCGGCCGTCCTCGACCCAGATACCGCGCTCCGACAGCGCGAGGGCCCTGGCCTCGGGTCGCGCGCGCTGGTGCTCGAGCCAGGCCGGGTCGCGGCGCTCGGTTGGCGCCCGCTCCAGGCCCGCACCGGCAAACGCGAGCGTCGAGTTGTGCCCGTCGGGGACTTCAGACATCCGGCCGGCTGTCGATACGTGACTTATGCAGCGAGAGGGGCGCACGGATGCGCGTGCCCGCTTTGCGGGTTCCCTGCGCGGCAGGCTGCTGCTGGTGGTGCTCGCGGTCACCGCGCCGCTGTTGATCGGCGCCGGTCTGTGGGTGGCGCTGCTGGCCAACTCGTCGAGCGACTACCGGCAGCTCGCGACCGAAGCCGCGGAGGAGACCGCCGCGAGCGTCGGGCTGCTGCAGCGCCTCAACGAGGCCGAGGAGTCGGGCATCGACTACATGGCGGCCGGGGGGGCCATATCGCCGGTCGAGTTCAACCGGATCGCGCGCGAGATCGACCGCGAGCTCGCCGATACGGAGCGCTTCGACGAGCCCGCCGAGGTGATCGCCTTCGGGTCGATCAGGCGTCCCTGGCGGCTCGCCAAGGAGCACATCTCCAGCGACGGAGGCCACGTGGAGCCTCAGGATACGTTCGCGGGCCACATGCGCGCCGCCGCCGACGGCCTCGAGCGGCTGATGGCCGGCTCGCAGGACGAGAACATCGGGGAGCTGACCGGTACCGAGCGGGCGGCACGGCTGAACTGGGTGCTCGGGCTGTCCGGCATCGTCGCGGCGCTGCTGCTGGCGGCGTTGCTCGCCCAGCGGCTCAGCAAGAGCCTGCTCCGCCCGCTCAAGCAGCTCACCCACGCGGCGCGCTCGCTCGGCGAGGGCCACCTCGACCACCGCGTCGAGATCGACTCGACCGACGAGCTGAACGAGCTCGGCAACACCTTCAACGCGATGGCCGAGGCGCTCCAGAGGCAGCGCCGCGAGCTCGAGCGGCACGCGTTCTCCGACTCGCTAACCGGCCTGGCCAACCGGGCGCTGTTCGAGGACCGCGCCGCGCACGCGCTCGATCTCGTCGCCGGGAAGGGCGAGCGGGTGGCCGTGCTCGTGCTCGACGTCGACGGCTTCAAGCTGATCAACGACGCGCTCGGCCACGCCAGCGGCGACGAGCTGCTCAGGCACGCCGGCGAGCGCATGAACGGCTCGCTGCGGCCGTCGGACACGCTGGCGCGGCTCGGCTCCGACGAGTTCGCGGTGCTGCTCGAGAGCGTGCGCGGCCTCGACGACGCCCTCGGCGCCGCGGAGCGGCTGCGTCAGGCGTTCGTGGACCCGTTCGTGCTCAAGGGCTCGGAGGTGCTCGTGACCGCGAGCGTCGGAATCGCGATGTCGACCGAGGACACGGGCGATGCGTCCGAGCTGCTCCGCCGCGCCGATCTGGCCATGTACCGGGTCAAGGCGCACGGCCGCAACGGCTGCGAGTTCTTCGACCCGGCGATGGACGATCAGGCGGCCGACCGGCTGGAGATGGTCAACGCGCTCCGCCGGGCGGTCGAGCGCGACGAGCTGGTCGTCCACTATCAGCCGATCATGGACCTCGACACCGGCGACGTGAGCGCGGCCGAGGCCCTGCTGCGCTGGCGGCGACCGGGCGGGCTTGTCTCGCCGGTCGAGTTCATCCCGCTCGCGGAGGAGACCGGCGTGATCGTGTCGATCGGCGAATGGGTGCTGCACCAGGCCTGCGCCGAGGCGCAGCACTGGGCCGACGAGGGTCTGCCGGCGGTGCCGGTGACCGTGAACGTCTCGGCACGGCAGCTGCTCGACCCGCGCTTCGAGTCGCTCGTCGCCAAGGCGCTGGCGACGACCGGGCTGGACCCGGCCAGGCTGGTCCTGGAGGTGACCGAGTCCTCGGTGATGCAGAACGCAGACGTGACGATCGCGAAGCTCGACCGCCTCTCCGAGACCGGCGTCCGGATCGCGCTCGACGACTTCGGCGAGGGTTACTCGTCGCTCGGCCAGCTGCGCGAGCTGCCGATCGACATCCTCAAGATCGCGCGCCCGTTCGTACGCGAGCTGACCGACGACCAGCACGATCCGGCGCTCGTGCGCGGCATCATCGAGCTCGCCCGCAGCCTTGGCCTGCGGCTGATCGCGGAGGGGATCGAGTACCCCGAGCAGCAGGCGATCCTGCGCGCGTTCGACTGCCCGCTCGGGCAGGGGTTCCTGTTCGCCCGGCCGCTCGAGGCGCAGGGCCTGCGCGAGATGCTCGCGGCGCCGACGGCGGCGCGCTAGACCCAGCTGGCGAGCAGCGGGTCGGCCTGCGCCGCGGCACGAAGGTCGGCGAGGGTGGCGGCGCGCAACTCGGCCTTCGTGCGCGCGTAGATCTCGGCCGGCAGGGCGGCCAGCTCGTGGGCCACCTCGAGCGCGCGGTCGACCACTGCGGCGGGGGCGACGGCCTCGTCGAACGCGCCCAGGCGCACGCACTCGGCCGCGTCCACGAGGCGGTTGCCCAGCACGAGCACGCGCGCTGCCGCGGCGCTCAGCTCGGCCCGCACCACGCCGATTGCGCCCTGCGGATAGGGCACCCCGACCTTCACCTCGGTCAGCCCGTACTTGCCCTCGGTGGAGGCGACGCGGTGGTCGCCGCAGACGGCGAGCACGAAGCCCCCGGCGATCGCGTGCCCCGTGATCGCGCACACGACCGGGCAGGGCAGCCCGTACACGCCGATCGCCATCTGGTTGATGCCGTCGACCATGCGCCGCTGCTCGGGGGGGCCGTAGCCCGGGACGGCCTTGAGGTCGAGGCCGGCGGAGAAGAAGCCGGGGCGGCCGGTCAGCACCAGCGCCGGCGGCGGCTGCTTGGCCAGCTGCCCGACCGCGCCCACCAGCTCGTCGAGCAGGCCGACGTCCATGGCGTTCGCCGGGGGACGGTCGGCGCCGAGCACCGTGATCCCATCGCGTTCGGCGATCGTCACAGAGGTCATCCGGCGACTTTACGTCAATCGCCGTTCACCTGAACAGGACCCCAGCGGCGCGCGTATATCCCACTCCGTGCCCCAAGCAGTCGACGCGAACCTGGCCCTCGTGCGGCACACCTACGAGCTGTGGAACAGCGGCGGTCCGGACCCGCTGGTCGAGCGGATCTGGCCGCCGGACGTCGTGTTCCACGAGACCCTGGAGCTGCCCGACGCCGGCGTCTACCGCGGTGTGGAGGCGGTGGCGGGCCGGATGCGCGAGCTGGTCGAGGCGGCCGGCCACTTCCAGATGCGCGTGCGGACGCTGGAGGGCTGCGGTGAGTACGTGCTCGCGGTGTGCGAGTTCAGCGCCCAGGGGGCGAGCAGCGGCCTGAGCCTGACCACGCGCATCTGCCACGTGCTGCGCTGCAGCGGCGGCCGCGTGCGCGAGTTCCGGGCCCACCTGGACTGCCGGCGGGCCCGGCACGACTACGAGCGGCTGTGCGCCGCGGCCGCCTGAGCTAGACGCGCGTCAGCCACTCGAGCGGGAACGGCGGCTGCGCCAGCGGCTTGACGGCGAGGCGCATGAGCACGAGCGGGTTGTCGTCACCGGCGATGCGGTTCACGTGAACGGTCGAGCACGCGGTGCAGCGGTGCACGAGCGCCCATTCGCCGTCGTCGCGGACGGAGATGCCGATCGGCTCCATCGACCCGGAGCAGTCCGCCGCCCGGTCGCCGGGGACGTCGTCGTCGACGTGCCGGCTCCAGAGGCAGTTCGGGCAGTGGTTGCGGTGCTCCGTTCCGGGGGCCGCCATCGGGACGTCGAGGCGGCAATTGCGGCAGCGGAAGCTGTCCGGGCCGCGGCGCGGGGCATGGGTACGGCGATGGTCAGGCGTGCGCGTGTGGCGCGACAAGCAAAGGACCTCCGGTGAACGTCAGGCAGGACGGGGCCGGGCACCCCGCGAGGGCCGAGGTCAGCCCTGGCGGGAGTGAGAGGTGCGGTGTCCCGTGGCGGCAATCGTCATATGTCGCTCACCTGCCCTTCGCGGACCCGGAGGTCGGATCACGTCGGACCGCGCCAGAATACCAGCGCCCCGAGCAGGATTCGAACCTGCGGCCTACTCCTTAGGAGGGAGTCGCTCTATCCGGCTGAGCTATCGGGGCTCGGTGCAGACGATAGCCCTGTCCCGATTCACCCGTGAGGGGTGATGCACAGCGTGCGCCGTTGATCTCTAATCGGCCCAATCGACAAAGGAGGTCGAGATGCGTGGTGCAGGTCGGGCGCTCTTCGCCGCCGTGCTGCTGCTGATCGCCGGCACGCTCAACATCATCTACGGGATCGGGTCGCTTGACGACGCGAACATCTTCGTCAACGACAAGCGGTTCATCTTCACCAACCTCAATACGCTCGGCTGGGTGCTGATCGTGCTCGGGCTGATCCAGCTCACGGGCGGCTTCTCCCTGATGGCCGGGAACGTCTACGGCCGGGTGATCGGCGTGATCGCCGGGACACTAGGTGCCGTCGGGGCGCTGCTGTCGATCGGCGGCGCCTACCCGTGGTGGTCGCTCGGCATCTTCGTGCTCTGCATCTACGTGGTCTGGGGGATCCTCGTGTACGGCGAGGAGGAGCGGCCCGCCAGAACCTGATCACTTCGACAGAACGGCCTTCTCCTCGAGCGTCGGGTGGAACAGCTCGGCCGAGGTGGCCAGCTGCTCGACCAGCTCCTCGACGTCGGCCGTGCGCTCGATGCGGCGCAGGTCGTCCGGGTGGCCGCGGGTCGAGGCGAGCTTCGACGAGAACAGCTGGCAGCAGTCCTCGTCGGGCAGGATCGAGATGTCGTAGGTGCCCAGCTCGCGGGCGATGTCGACGATCTCGGACTTGTCGCGGTCGATCAGCGGTCGCAGCAGCGGAAGCTCCGCCGCGTCCTCGACCACGGCCAGGTTCGGCAGCGTCTGCGAGGCGACCTGGCCGAGCGAGTCTCCGGTGACGAGCGCGTCCGCGCCCAGCCGCTCGCCCAGCGCCGACGCCACCCGCACCATCAGCCGCCGCTGGGACAGCACCTGAAGGCGTCCCGCGCCGGCCGTCGCCAGCCGCCGCTGCGCCTGTCCGAACGTGACCACGTACAGGCGAGACCCGCCCTGGAAGCGGTCCAGCCGTCCCACCAGCGCGTACGCCTTGTAGATCGACTCGGGGCTCGTGAACGGGCGCCCCGAGAAATGCAGGAAGTCGCAGCGCAGCCCGCGCTTCATCATCCGGTAGGCCGCCACCGGCGAGTCGAGCCCGCCGGACAGCAGCACCAGCGCGCGCCCACTCGTCCCGACCGGCAGCCCGCCGGCGCCTCGCAGCCGCTCGACCGACACCAGCAGCTCCTTGTGGTCGACCTCGACGAACAGCTCGAGGTCCGGCTCGGACAGGTCGACCGCGAGGCCGAGCCGCACGCGCACCGCGTCGCCGAGCAGCCGGGCGAGCTCGATCGAGCGCAGCGGGAAGCTCTTGTCGCGCCGCGTGGCACGCACTGCGAACGTGCGCCCCGAGTGCTCGCCGAGCAGCTCGACGGCCGCGTCGGCCGCCGCGGTGGCGTCGCGCTCGCAGCGCAGCGCGGGCTGGACCACGCTCACGCCGGGCAGCCCCAGGCAGCGCTCGACGAGCTCGTCCTGCGGCACGTCGCCGCTCACGATGAAGACACCGCCCCGGTGGCGCACCTCGATCGGCCCGAGGTCCGCGGTCACGCGGCGCAGGTTGCGCTCGAGCGCCTTGACGAAGCGCGGCCGGTTGCGCCCCTTCAGGGCGAGCTCACCGAACTTGAGCAGCACGCAGCGCCGCGGTTCCATGGCAGGTGAAATTATCGCGCGGGCTACTCGTCCTCGTACAGGGACTCGCGGGCCAGCTCGGCTCCGCGCGCGCCGTAGAGGCGAACCTCGATGTAGTCGCCCGTGTAGGCGTCGACCGACACGAGCGTGAACCGGTTGTCCACCAGCTCGCACTGGTCCGTGGTCGTGGGCCCGAGCTCGGTGGTGGCGACCACGCCGTTTGGCACCAGCGAAACTCCCCACACGAGCGTCACCACGCCCCGGCGGCCCTCGGTGCCGCGCCACTGGCCGATCTCCTCGTCGGAGAGGTCGAGCGACCAGTCGGGGTTCTGCTCGGCTGTCTCCTCGGTGAAGTCGGCCGTCGCGACGAAGTCGGTCGCCTGGGCGCCCTCGTGCTCGCGCGTGTAGGAGACGTAGCCGAACACCTCGCCCTCTCCGGCCGGCGCCGTGGCCGGCACGTAGGTGCGTCCGTTCCAGCTGCGCTCGGGGAACCAGGCGATGTCGCCGACCTCGATCCCCTCGGGCGCGGCCGCGGCGAAGTGCTCGCCGAGCGCTTCGGCCCAGCGCCCGTAGGGCAGCGGCTCCTGGGAGGGCTCGGCCGCGAACATGGGGACCTGGCGGGGGGCGGGCGGCATCGCGCGGCGGAAAGCTACAGCTCGGCGGCGCGAAGGCGCTCCGCCGCGTCCTCGGGCGCGAGCACGTTGAGGTGCACGCCGGTGCCGATCTCGAGCCCGGCCAGCTGTGCCAGGCGCGGCATCACCTCGATGCGCCAGCAGAAGCGCTCCGCGTCGCGCGGCGCCGTGCGCACCCACATGTTGAGCGGCGGCAGCCGCTCCAGCGTGGCCCCCAGCCGCCGCAGCGACTCGTGCAGCAGCCGCGCCCCGAGCGGGCCGTCGTCGGAGAAGCGAGCGGCCGGCCGGCGCGGCACGATCTGGAAGTGGAAGGGCACGCGCGCGCCGAACGGGCACAGCGCGACGGCCTCGTCGTCGATCGCGAAGACCCGGTCGCGGCGGCGCACCTCCTCCTGGACCACGTCCTCGAGCAGGTTGCGGCCCTGGGTGCGGTCCGAGTAGGCCGTGAAGCGCTCGCGCTCGCGCGCCACGGCGGCCGGCACGAACGGCAGCGCGTACAGCTGCGCGTGCGTGTGGGGCAGCGACGCGCCCGCCTCCTTGCCCTCGTTGACGATCACGTGCACGTAGGCCGAGTCGACGTGCGCGCGCATGCGCTCGCGCCAGACCGACATCGCCGCCTCGACCTGCTCGGACGACACCTCGGCGAGCGAGTGAACCGGCTCGGGCGCGTTGACGACCACCTCGTGGTCGCCGGTGGCGGGCTGGGCGGCGAACAGGTTTGGCTCGCCGCGCCCGCCGGCCAGCGGGTCGTCGCCGGGGCCACCGTCGCCGGGCGCCAGCGCGGGATACAGGTTGGGGACCACGCGCACCCGCCAGCCGCCGTTCGCGTCCGCCAAACGGTGGATCTCCGGTGGGGTGCGGTCCTCGTGACCGGGGGCGAACGGGTCGCCCTCGGGGTCGATCGGGGCGCGCTCGGGCACGTCCAGGAAGGCGCCCGGGCGCGAGCCGCGCTCGCCGGCCACGATCACGCGGAGCCCGGAAAGCGGGTCGATGCGCAGCTCGGGGCTCACCGCTCGATCCGCTTGCCCATCGCCACGTGCTCGATGCCCTCCTCGACGAACTCGGGGCCGCGCTCCTCGTAACCGGCGTCGAGGTAGAGCCGCCGCGCGTAGGTCTGCGCGTGCAGCGAGATCGAGCGCGCGCCCTCCTCCTGCGCCACGCGATCGGCGAGCGTGAGCAGCTCGCCGGCGATGCCCCGGCCGCGGTGGTCGGGGTCGACCGCGAGCCGGCCCAGCCGCGCCACGTGACCGCGGAAGAGCAGACGGCAGGTGCCGATCACCCGACCGTCCTCGATCGCCACGAGGTGCGTGGACTCCGCGTCGCGACCGTCCCGGTCGGCGGCGATCGAGACGCCCTGCTCGCCGCTGAACACACGCTCGCGCAGCTCGAGCGCGGCGGCGATCTCCGAGTCGGTCTGTGCAGGCCGTACGTCCAGAGGTCAGCGAGCGTACCGGTCGATGTCCTCCGCGAGCTGGTCCTCGGACTGGTATCCGCCCGGATGCGTGTAGGCGAGCTCGCCGCTCGCGTCGTAGAAGGCCGTCGTCGGGAACGCCTGGACGCCGTTGAACGCCGCCGCGATCTCGAGCTTCGGGTCGCTGAAGCTCTTGTACGGGACGGGGTTGTCGGCGAGGAAGTCGCGCGCGTCGCCGTTGTTGTCGTTCGAGTTGACGCCGACGAAGACGACGTCGGTGCGTTTGCGTGCCTGATTGCGGAAGTAGGGGAACTCGGCGCGGCAGGGCCCGCACCACGACGCCCACTTGTTCACCACCACCGGCTTGCCGCGCTGTTTCTTCACGAACGCCTCGAACGCGGGTCGGCCGCCGTCCAGCAGCGGGTCGGGCCCCTTCGGCGGGTCCGAGGACTCGCCGGAGCCGCACGCTGCGAGCAGCAGGCAGACGGCGAGGAACGCGTAGCGGCGCACGAGCCGAAGCTTGGCAGACCCATTTTGGCTCCCGTGTGCTGTAATTAGGGAACGCCGACCGTCCCCATCGGACGGGCGCGCCCGGCGCTCGCGGGACTCCTTTGAGCGCCGGACACGACGGGCGGGGCCCCGCTGACTCCCTGACGGCCAGCTCGGTTCCGGCCTCTTTCCATCACGAGTACGCCGAACGTTTGGCTGAGACAAGCTCTGCCCTTGCTGACGCGCCCGTTTCGGGCGATGTCCTATCGCGCGCCGAGGAATTCGCCCGCGAGGGCTTCGTGCTGCCCGGCGAGGAGGCGGCCCAGGCGCTCGCCGGCGGCACCGCCCGACGCGCGGCCCTCGACGACGCCATAGCCGAGCTCGAGGCCGGTCGCGAGGAGCCCTCGGTCGAGTGGCGACGCGCCTATTCGCTGATGCTGGGCCTGGAGCGCCTGCTCTCCGACGAGGAGCCCCACCTGGCCGACGGGACCGTCCTGAACGCGCACCAGGTGGACGCGCTGTCGGGCACGCTGATCGCGCTCACCTCCGAGCTCCAGATCGCCAAGAGCACCAACGGCAAGGTCACGCCCGAGGAGCTGCCCAGCGGCGAGCTCGAAATCGAGGGCGACGACCTGACCGACGAGGAGCCGCTCGACTGGGACCCCGCCGAGGAGGCCGAGGAGGAGGCCGCCACCGACGGGCTCGTCGAGGACCCCGGCGCGGCGCGGCGCTTCTGGTTCGAGCACGCCACGGGTGCGGGCAAGACGGTCGCGGCGCTCGGCTTCGTCGAGGCCTCGCGCACCGGCGGCATCCTGATCCTCACCCACCGGCGCAACCTGGTCGACCAGTTCATGGGCGAGCTGCGCTCGCGCGGTTACCGCGACCGCATCTCGGCCCCGCTGCTGAAGAACGGGCAGGCCGAGCCACCGGCGGGCGGCCCGGTGACCGTCGAGACCTACCAGTGGTTCGTACGCAACGCAGGCAAGGTCTCGGACGCCTACACGATCGTCATCTGCGACGAGGCGCACACGGCCCTCGGCGAGAAGACGAGCGGCGCGATCCGCCAGTGGCTCGGGCCGGTGTTCATCGGCATGACGGCGACCGGCGCGCTGATCGCCCGGCACGTCACCGACCTCTTCCCCACCCAGACGTCGCGCTTCGACCTCGCCCAGGCGGCTCGGCGCGGCGTGATCGCGCCGCTGCGGTGCGTGCGCATACCGCCGGGCGTGGGCGTGCGCTCGATCGCCAAGGTGCCGCTGCGGCGCGGCGAGGTTGACCAGGACTTCGACCAGGAAGAGCTGGCCGCGTTGCTGGATCAGACGCCCTTCAACCTGGCCGTCGCCGATCTCTACAAGACGCGCTTCAAGGACGTGCCGGGCGTTGTCTACTCGGCGGGCGTCAAGCACGCCCACAACGTGGCGAAGGCGTTCGTCGAGGCGGGCATGAAGGCCAAGGCCGTGTCGGGCGAGACGCCCAAGCGCGAGCTGACGCGCATCCTGGCCGCCTACGAGCGCGGCGAGATCGACGTGCTGGTCAACGCGCAGTTGCTCGCCGAGGGGTGGAACTCGCCGCGGGCGACGGTGTGCATGCACCTGGCGCCGACCGCCTCCAAGCGGATCTACCAGCAGCGGGTGGGCCGCGTGACGCGCCGGACGCCCGGCAAGGAGGCCGGCATCGTCGTCGACTTCGTCCACCCGGCGACGCCCAACGACGACCCGGTCGTGACGCTGCACTCGCTGCTCGACCGCGACGTCTACCGCGGCGGGGCGATCGTCGTGGGGCCGGTTCGGCGTGGCCGCGGGCGGCGGCTGCGGGTGGAGCGGCGAGTGGTGCCGGTGACGGCGGACCCGCAGCGGCGCGCGCAGGTGTTCGAGCGCGAGCTCTGGCGGATCGCCGTGGAGCACCTGTCCTGGGGCGAGCAGCAGGCGTGGGCGATGCTCGCGGGCGCGCGCGTGGCGTCGAACAACTGGCGGCGCGCGAAGGCGATGCTGCATTTCGACTCGACCGGCGAGCTGCGCCGGCTGTTCCTGGTCACGTGCCTGCGGCGCAACCGCAACACGCAGCTGCGGGTGCGGGCGCTGGGCGAGATCGGCGGGCTGCGCGACCCGGAGGCGTTCGACGACGCCGTCGAGATCGTCGGCACCTGGTCGCGCGACGAGCGCCGCGAGGGCGTCAAGGTGCTGCTCCAGGCGCTGACCGAGAAGCAGATCGGGCGGCGCGACCAGGCGGCGCGCTGGCTGTGGCACCTTGCCGAGTACTCGCGCGAGGTGCACGAGGAGTACGCGGTGCAGCGCTGGCCGGAGACGAAGCGGCTGCTCGGGCTGCTGGTCAACTCCGCCGGAGCGGCCCACGCGCGCAACGCTCGCCGGCTGGTGCAGGCGGCGCGCAAGCAGGACCGGCGGCTGTCGGCGGCACTGCTCGCGGCGGCGCTGGCGCACACGCCCGAGGCGCAGCAGGTGCTCGACGGGGCGCGGATGCGGATGGCGCGCAAGCCAAGCGCGCTGGCGCGCGAGCTGCTGAAGAACTTCCCGAAGGGCAAGCGCCGCCGAGGCGGCCGCCGCCGGCGTAGGAAGGGCGGCGGGGACGCGGAGGCGGCGGAGGGCGCCGAGGTCGCGACGACGGGCGCGGAGGCGCTGGAGGGGGCGGAGTCGCCGGAGTCGCCGCCGGATGAGGGGCCGGAGGAAGATGACGTCCCCGAGGAAGGCGACGCGCCCGACAAGGACGACGACGACCAGGACGCTCCGGGCGAGGAGCAGGACCAGCCCGGCGAGCCCCGCGACGCAGACGACGAGCGCGACGCCGCCTAGCCGCGGCTCAGCGCTCCAGGTGCACTTCGCCCGCGTCGAGTGTGACGCGACCGTCTACGGTCTCGACGATCAGGGCGCCCGAGTCGTCGATTCCCGCGGCGGTGCCCTCGTTGCCGCCGTTCGACCAGCGCACGGGGCGACCTTGGAGTGCGTCGCGCGAGCGCCACGCGGCCAGGGTGTCGGCCGCCGGCCGGGACAGCCAGTCGCTCAGCGCGGAGAGGAGCGACGCCAGGGCCTCTTCGGGCGACAGGGCGGCACCCTGCAGCCGCAGAGAGGTGGCGTTGAGCTCCGCCGGGAACGACTCGGTCGTGACGTTCAGCCCGATGCCAAGCACCGCCCAGCCCTCCTGGGGCCGTGCCTCGACGAGGATGCCGGCGACCTTGCGCTCCTCGATCCAGACGTCGTTGGGCCACTTGATCTTCGCCTCGACCGGCAGCGATTCGCAGACCGCGACGGCGGCGGTCAGGGGCAGCGTCTCCGTCAGCTCCCGGAGCAGCACCGACATCAGCACCGCCGACCGGGCCGGCGCCGTCCAGGCCCGTCCCTGGCGGCCGCGGCCGGCGCTCTGCTCGTCGGCCGTGACCAGCGTGCCGTGCGGCGCCCCGGCGGCGGCGAGCACTCGGGCCCGCTCGTTGGTCGAGTCCGTCGCTCGGTAGTGGACGCGCGGGGTGCCGATCATCGCGGCCGCAGCCGCAGCTCCGCGTCCGCACGCAGGGCGAGCGTGCCGGCGGCATCACCGCGGTTGATCGCCACGGCGAGCGTGCGATACGCGTCCTCGTAGATCAGCAGCTCGCCGGGGCGGACGTCCGCGAACGTCTGCGCGTAGGTCGCCAGGTAGAGCTCGCCCGCCGCCTCGATCTCCACGATGCCGCCGAGCGTGATGCCCGTGCCGGCCATGTCCTCGTGGTCGACGTTGAGCGCGACGTTGCCGAACCGGTCCACCACGAGCGCGTGGCCGATCAGCGTGCCGTCCTCGACGCGCGGCTCGGGCAGCCCGACGACCTGGAGCTCGTCCGGGTCGAGCTGGTCGCCCGCGTCGGCCAGCTCCGCCCCGCGCGCCAGGTGGGCGGCGACCGGGGCGAAGATGTCGCGCCCGTGGAAGGTCGCCGAGACCGGCTCGAGCCGGTGCGGCGAGCGGGTCACGTCCATGGCGAGGTCGATGCCGCCGCAGCGCTCCCACGCGAGGCTGAGCAGGCCGTTGTCGGGGCCGACCAGGACGCGTCCGTCGACCGTGCGCAGCGCGAGCGCCCGTCGCTCGGTACCCACCTGCGGGTCGATCACCCCCACGTGCACGCCCAGCGGCATGTAGGGCAGCGTGTTGCGCAGAACGAGCGCGCCCTGACGCACCGCGTAGCGCTCGACCCCGTGCGTGATGTCGACGATCTGCGCCTCCGGGTGGATGCCGCGGATCACGCCGTGGCAGACGCCGACGAAGTCGTCGTCGCGGCCGTAGTCGGTCAGCAGCGTGACGATCAAGGCGTGCCCACTCTGCGGGCGGCGGCGTCGGCAGTCAAGGCCGCCACCAGGCCGTCGATGTCGTGGCGCTCGGCCTCCACGTCCGGCTCCAGGCCGTGCTCGCGAAGCGTCGCGCTGGTGACCGGCCCGATCGACACGAGGCGGGCGCCCTCGGGAGGCGCGCCGGCCCCGGACAGGAAGAAACGCACCGTCGACGATGACGTGAACGTCACGTACGTGGCGCTCTCGAGTGCTTGTCTTTGCGCCGCCGTCAGCGATTCGGCGACGGTCTCGTAGAGAGCGAGCACCTCGACGAGAGCACCGCGCTCGCGCAGGCCGTCGGGAAGCGTGTCGCGGGCCTCGGCAGCGCGGGCGACCACTGCGTGGACGCCGGCCAGGTCGGGCCCGAGCGCCTCCAGCAGGCCCTCGGCCACGAACCGCTCCGGCACCACGTCCGCCTCGATCCCGTACTCGCGCAGCGCGGCGGCGGTACCGGGGCCGATCGCCGCGATTCGCGTTCCGGCGAGTGTCCTGGCGTCGCCGCTGAGCGCCTCGAAGTAGAGCCGCACGCCGTTCGGGCTCGTGAAGCAGAGCAGGTCCGCGGGCGGCGGAAGCTCGACCGGGAGCGGCTCGATCCGGATCGCCGGTGTCTCGACCACCTCCGCCCCCAGCGCCCGCAGCCGCGCCGTCAGCTCGCTCGCCTGGGCCCGCGCACGCGTGACCGCCACGGTCTCGCCATACAGCGGGCGGCGCTCCAGCCAGGCGATCGTCTCACGCAGCTCCGCCACCGGCCCGACCACCGTCACCGCCGGTGGCCGCAGCCCCGCCTCGGTTACGGCGGCGGCGATCGTCTCCAGCGTCCCGGTGACGGTCCGCTGTCCTGTCAGCGTGCCGCGCTCGACCACCGCCACGGGCTGCGAGGCTGCCCGCCCGGCGGCCGCCAGCCGCTCCGCGATCAGCGGCAGGTTCTTGATTCCCATGTAGAAGACGAGCGTCCCCGGAAAGCGCGCCAGTGCCTCCCAGTCGAGCGCGGACCCGTCCTTCGACGGGTCCTCGTGCCCGGTCACGAACGCGACGGCCGAGGCGGCGTCGCGGTGGGTCACCGGGATGCCCGCGTAGGCGGGCGCGGCCACGCCCGCGGTCACACCCGGCCCCACCTCGAACGGCACGCCCGCCGCGGCGAGCGACTCGGCCTCCTCGCCGCCGCGGCCAAACACGAACGGATCGCCGCCCTTGAGTCGCACGACGGTCCGGCCCGACTGCCCCAGCGACACCAGCAGCTTGTTGATCTCCTCCTGCGGCAGGGCCGGCTTGCCCGGCTCCTTGCCGACGTAGCGCAGCTCGGCGTCGGGCCGCGCGCCGTCCAGCGCGCCGGGCGGGATCAAGCGGTCGTAGAGGACGACGTCGGCCGCCGCGATCAGCTCCAGCGCGCGCCGCGTCATCAGCCCGGGGTCGCCGGGTCCCGCGCCGACCAGGTACACGATCCCGTGCTCCACGTCCGGAAACGCTACCCGCGGGTCGATAATGGAGCCCCGTGCGGGCTCCGTGGAGGCAGTCATGACGGATGGAGCCCCCGGGAGCGGGGGCGCGCCAAGCGGCGCGGCGACGGCCAGCCGAGCCACCGCCGGCCGCGACATCGCCGGCCAGATCGTCCTGCGCGCGCTCAATCTCGCGCTCGGCGTCGGCGTCACGCTGCTGCTCGTCCGCGCGCTCGGCACCGACGGCTTCGGCCGCTGGTCGGTGCTGCTGGCCGTGATCGGCTTCGTCTCCTACTTCGGCAGCCTCGGCCTCGCCCAGGTGACCGTCGAGCGCGCCGCCGCCGACCCCGAGCGCGCGCCCGACTGGTTCGGGGCGCTGCTCACGCTACGGCTCGCCCTGATCGGCCCGGTCACGCTGCTGTCGCTCGGCGTGTGCCTCGTGCTCGCCGACGACAGCGCGATGCGGATCGCCGCGGTGCTCGTCTGCGCGACCATGCCGATCGCGGTGCTGAGCGCGCTCAGCGTCGTGTTCCAGCTGCAGGTCCGCAACGTCGTCGTCACCGCGATCGCGGTCGGCAACGGCATCGTCGGGGCGGCCGCCGTCGGCGTCGGGGCGCTGCTCGACGGCGGCCTGGTCGCCTTCGCCGCCGCCTTTCTCGGCGTGGCGACCCTCACCAACACCGCCTACATCGTGCTCGCCCTGCGCGCCTCGCCCGTCCACCTCCGCGGTGCTCGCAAGCTGTGGGGCGACCTGCTGCGCCAGGGCCTCCCGGTGGGGATCGGCGGCCTGCTCACGCTCGGCTACGGCTACGTGGACCAGGTGATCGTCTTCGAGGTCGCGGGCGTCCGCGACGCGGGTCTCTACGGCGCCGTCTACCGCATCTACGAGCGCGTCCAGTTCCTGCCGGCGGCGATCATGACCACGCTGTACCCGGTGTTCGTCAGCGCGCGCGACCGCGATCCCGCCCGCGTCAAGCGCCTGTTCCGCTCCGCGATCGACTACCTCGTGCTGACCTCGCTGCCCGCCTTCACGATCACGCTCGCGGGGTACGAGCCGATCACGCGGCTGCTGTTCGGCGAGGACTTCGCCGACGCCGCCCCGGCGCTGCCCCTGCTGATGGCGACCTTCGTCGTCGTCTCGCTCGGCTACCTGACCGGCTACCTGATCGTCGCCTACAACCTCCAGCGCCGCTTCCTCGCGATCGCGATCGGCGCGCTGGTCTTCAACGTCGCCACCAACCTGGCGCTCGTGCCGACCTACGGCTTCATGGCGGCCGCCTGGCTGACGCTCGCCACCGAGGTGCTCGTGATGTCGCTGTCGATGTGGATCGTCTGCGCGCGCATGGGCATCGCGCCGGTCGGGGACCACCTCGGGCGGATCGCGATCGCCGCGGCCGCCGCCGGGCTGCTGGCCTGGGGAATGAGCGAGGCCGGCGTGCCGACGGTCGTCTGGCTCGCTCTCGCCAGCGCCGCCTACGGCGGGCTCGTGATCGCGCTAGGCGCGGTCAAGCCCGCCGAGCTGCGCGCGCTCGTGAGCCGGGGCGGCGACTGAGATGCACGTCGCCATCGACGCCAACGTGCTCGAGGCGGCCTGGGGCGGCATCCCCAAGCACCTGCACCGGGTCGCGACGGAGCTGGTGGAGGCGGGCGACCGCGTCGACCTGCTCGTGAACCTGCGCGGCTGGGAGTCGCCGGTGCCGGGTGCGCAGGCGGTGCCGCTGCGCCTGCGCGGACGCGGCCTGTGGCGTGACCTTGCGGTCCCGCTGTGGGCGCGCCGCAACCGCCCGGACGTGCTCTGGGCGCCCGAGACGGTCCTGCCGCGCCGGCCGGGCGTGCCGTCCGTGGTCACGGTTCACGACCTCGCGCCACTGCTCTTCCCGGGCAGCAAGCCGCCGCAGGTCGAGCGGCAGTTCAACACGGCCGTGCGGCGCACGGTGCGGACGGCCACGCGCGTGATCTGCGTATCGCGGGCGACCGCGGACGAGGTCGAGCGCCGCTGGGGGGTGGGCGGGGTGGACGTGGTCGGCAACGGCGTCGACGAGCGGTTTGGGCCCGGTGATCGGGAGGCCGAGCGCGCCTGGGCGGCGGCCGAGCTCGGGCTCGAGCGCCCGTTTGTGCTGCACGTCGGCTCGCTCGAGCCGCGCAAGGGGCTCGACGTGCTGATCGAGGCGTCGGGTCGCGATCCCGGGTGGCAGCTGGTGCTGGCCGGGCAGCCCGGGCACGAGGGAGAGCGGATCCTCGAGGCGGCGCGAGGGGCGGGGGCGGCGTGGCTGGCGGACGTGGACGACGACGCGCTGGCGCGCCTCTACCGCGCCGCCGAGGTCGTCGCGGTGCCGTCGCTGTACGAGGGGTTCGGGATCGTGGCCCTGGAGGGGATGGCGAGCGGGACGCCGGTGGTGGTCGCTGCCGATGCGGGGGCGCTGGGCGAGGTGGCCGGAGCCGCGGCGATCCAGGTGGGGGAGCGCACCGGCGAGGCGTGGGCCGCCGCGATCGCGAGCGCGCGCGAGCGTCGAGCAGAGCTAACCGTGGCGGGCCTGGAGCGAGCCGCGCAGCACCGGTGGCCGCGGGTGGCCGAGGCCGTGCGCGGCGTGCTGGCCGAAGCGGCCGCGACGAAGCGGCGCTAGCGCAGCCAGGACAACCGCGTGCGCTGCCGTCCGCGCGGCGGCGGCGTGTGCTGTGCGATCGGCGCGGGGCGCGGTGCCGCGGGCGTCTCTTCGGCCATCGTCTCGGCCTGGCGCGGCCCGCTGCTCGGCTGCCAGATCTCGCCGTATCCGTAGCCGTACGCGTCGCGCGACGTGTGACCCGTCACGACCAGCCCGATCGGGGCGGCCGCGTGCCCGTCCAGCACCAGCCGGGCGCGGCGGGCATGGTCGCGCGTCGTCACGCCCTGGCGGGCGACGACGACACTCGCGTCCACGGCCGGCTTGTTCAGCAGGATCTGCGCGTCCGCAACCGGCAGCAGCGGCGCCGCGTCGATCACGAGCGTCTTGGTGCCGTCCTGGAGCAGGCTGCGCAGCATCACGTCGAGCGCCGGCGCCTCCAGCAGCTCGGCCGGGTTGGGCGGCAGCACGCCGGCCGCCAGCACCTCGAGGTCGGGCAGCTCCCTGATCGGCCGCTGAAGCAGGTCGTGCGGCTCGCTGCCGAGCAGCGCGTTCGTCACGCCGCCCTGGTTCCCCATCGAGAACGTGCGCGCCAGGCTCGGATTGCGCAGGTCCAGCTCCACGAGGATCACCGGCCGGCCGCTGAGCGCGATAGCCTGCGCCAGCCCGATCGCCACGCTCGTCTTGCCCTCGCCGCGCACCGCGCTCGTGACCATCACGGTGCGCACCGGGCGCGTCACGCGCGCGAAGTCCACCGCCGTCCTCAGGATCCGGAACGGCTCGAGGTCGCCAGAGCTGGAGCGCAGCCCCTGGCGCCGGAACGTCTTCTGCGGGATGACCGCCAGCGCGCGCAGCCGGTACTCGCGCTCGAAGCTCGCCACGTCGGTGATCCGCTTGTCCATCGACTCGACGACGACCGCGGCGATCACGCCCAGCGCCAGCCCGAGGATTCCCGCCAGCGCCAGCACCTGCGCCAGCCCCAGGCTCGACGGGTCGCTGGGCGCCTCGGCGCGCGCGATCACCCGTGCGTCGCCGTTGGCCACGGCGCGAGCCGAGCTGAGCCGCTGGATCGAGTCCTGGATGTCGCCGCGCGCGGGATCGTCCGCCGGCAGGTCCGCCAGCTGCTGCTGGAGGTCCGCCTGCGCCTGCTCGATGCTCTCCTGGTCGCCGCGCGCCTTGAAGGCGACGAACTCCTTGCCGAACGCGTTGGCGACCCGCGCCGCCTGCTCCGGGTCCTCGTCGGTCGCGGTGATGCGCAGCACGTTCGCGTTCTGCTCGGCCTCGACCTCCACCTTGTCGAGCAGGTCGTCGACCGAGGTGTCCAGGCGGAGGTCCCGGCGCACGTTGGCGGCCACCGCCTCGGACCGGGCCAGCAGCACGTTGGTCGCCGCCTCGCGCTCGGGGTCGTCGTCGGGGCGCGGCACCTGGAGGATCGCCTCCGCCGGCGTGGAGGTGCCGAACAGCACGCGCGTGCTGCTCTCGTACTTGTCGTTCGAGTTCAGCCCGGCGATCGCAATGCCCGCAGCCAGGCAGATCGCCACCGTCGCCACCACGACCAACCAGCGCCGCCGCAGCACGCCGAGGGCGTAGGCGACCGAGTCACGCTCGCGATCGGGCTCGAAGCGCAGGTCGGGCGTCGCGCTCACCTCGCCGCCGCCTCCGGGGCGTGCTCCAGCAGGACCTCGGTCATCTCCGCCCGGAAGCGCGCCTGACCGAAGCGCCGTGCGTTGGCCCTCAATCGGTACTCGTCGAACCGCATGCTCTCAGCCTGAAGGATGGCGGAAGCGACCGAGGTCACGGTCTGCTCTGCATGAAAGACACCGGTTTCGTTCTCGATCACGGTGTCGCGCACGCCGCCGGCGCCATAGGCGATCACCGGCACGCCGGCGGCCTGGGCCTCGACCGGCACGATCCCGAAGTCCTCCTCGCCCGGGAACAGCAGCCCGCGCGCGCCCGACAGCAGCTCGTCCACCTGGGCGTCCTCGACGAAGCCGAGGAACTCCACGCCCGGGCCCGCCGCGGCGCGCGCGGCCTCCAGGCCGCGGCCCTCGCCCACGACCTTGACCCGCCGTCCCAGCGTGGCGCACGCGCCCACTGCCAGCTCGACCCTCTTGTAGGGAACCACCCGTCCCAGCACCAGGTAGTAGTCGTCCTCTCGCCGGGGGCGGTAAAGGTGGCGCTCCACGTCAACAGGCGGATGTACGACCACCGCGTCGCGGCGGTAGTGCTTGCGGATGCGGGCCGCCACGTGGTTCGAGTTGGCCACGAACACGTCCGGCCGGCTCGCCCCGGCCAGGTCGTCGCGCCGCAGCCGGCCGAGCAGCAGGCGCGCCGCCAGCGACGTTGCGGGCCCCAGCTCGCCGTTCAGGTGGCGCGGCTCCCAGGCGTGGCGCATCGGCGTGTGGCAGTAGCAGACGTGCAGCGTGTCGCTGCCGGTGAGCACGTTCTTCGCGCACGAGTGGCTCGAGGAGACGACCAGGTCGAACCCCGTCAGGTCGAACGACTCGAACGCCTGGTTCATCAGCGGCAGCAGCTTGGGGTAGTGCGTCCGCGCGCCCGGCAGGCGGTCCAGGAACGAGGTGTGGACCTCGCGGCCGCGCAGGGCCGGCCAGCGCTCGGGGTCGTAGACCGAGGTGAACAGTTCGGCGTCCGGCAGCAGCCCGAGCAGCTCGAACACGACCTTCTCCGATCCGCCAGGGATCGTCAGCCAGTCGTGCGCTATGGCCGACCGGCGGAAGGTGCCGCGCAGAGCCGCGTCAGGCGTCATCGCCGGTCCGCAGCACAGCCGGGACCGTCAATAGCGCGATCTTCAGGTCAAGCGAGAGCGACCAGTTCCGGATGTAGTAGTTGTCCATGTCCACGCGCTCGACCAGCGAGGTCTGGCCGCGCAGACCGGACACCTGAGCCCAGCCGGTGATCCCTGACTTGACGCGGTGCCTGTCGGTGTAGCGGGCCAGCTCGTTGCCGAAGGCGATCGCGAACTCCGGTCGCTCCGGGCGCGGGCCGACCAGGCTCATCTGCCCGCGCAGGACGTTGATCAGCTGGGGCAGCTCGTCGAGCCCGCTGCGGCGCAGGAAGCGCCCGATCGGGGTGCGCCGGTCCGGGCCCTCGACGCCGCCGGGGGCGAAGCCCGGGGGCGGCACGTAGTCCACGTCCTCGGACGGGATCTGCATCGAGCGGAACTTGAGCATCTCGAAGACCTGGCCGTCCTGACCGATGCGGCGCTGGCGGAACAGGACCGGACCGGGGGAGCTCAGCTTCACCGCGATGGCGAGCAGCAGCATCAGCGGCGAGAGGACGATCAGCCCAAGCAGCGCGACCGGCTTGTCGAGCGCGTACTTGATGCGGAACTGCCAGCCCTTGGGGTCGAGCGGCCGGATGCCGAGCACCGGCAGGCTGCCGACCCAGTCGAGCGCCACGCGGTCGTTCATCGACTCGAACAGGCGCGGCACCAGCGACACCTCCAGCTCGAGCTGCTCGCAGCGGCGCGTGAGGTTCAGCAGCTGCTGATCGGACCCGGAGGTGAAGGCGAAGATCACGTGCTGGACGCCGTACGTCGCGGCGACTTCGGCGAGCTCGTCCGGCGAGCCGAGCACCGGCAGCGAGCGGTGCGGCCCTCCGTTTCCGTTTCCGTTGCCGTTCCCGTTCACCGGCGGGTTGCCGTCCAGGAAGCCAACCGGGTGCAGTCCGTACTCGGGCTGCTGGGCGAGCCGCTGGGCGATCGTCGCTCCGACCACCCCGGCGCCGACGATCAGCGTCGGCTTGCCGGCCAGGCCCTTGATGCGGGCCTGGCGGCGCGCCAGGGCGAGCCCGCAGCGGGCCCCGGCCAGCAGCACCACGGTCAGCACCCAGATCCAGCCGATCAGCGGGGCCTGCTCGGAGCCGTCGAAGACGATCACGTCGAAGGTCAGCACGGCCATCGCCGCGACCGAGATGGCCCCGAGCATCGGCGACAGGGCGCGCAGCGCGATCCGGACGCGCCGCCGGTAGACCCCGCGCACGTGCAGCATGGCCGGAACCGCCAGCGGCAGCGCGAACAGAGACAGGTACTCGGAACTCGAGACACCGGGCGTGTCGGTGATCGCGATCGCGATCAGAACGGCCGCGAGCGTGGCCAGCGCGTCCGCGAGGACGAGCAGGGACGTCCAGCCCTCTCTTTCAAGGGCGTAGTTCCACGCCGTTCCACGGGACGGCGCCGGGTGCAATATCGGCGGCGGGGCGGAGGCGTGCGGATCGATCTGGCTTACCGCACTCATGCGAGTTCAGGGCCCAGCTTCTCATGACTTCGGCCATTGTGGGAAAGGTTTTTGCAGGTTCGGCGCGAGAGTCGACTTACACTCGGCTCAGATGTCCGCAATCAGCTTGCGAACGCCCGGTGTCCCCCGGGCTGCGGTCGCGGCCACCGCGGCCGCGCTGGCGCTCGTAGCGGCGGCCGCGCTGCGCTACGGCCCGGCCGCGCTGGCCCTGCCGGTGGCGGCCTTGGGCACGCTGGCGCTGGTCCAGCGCCCGCGCGTGGCGGTCGGGCTGACCGTGGGCCTGATGGTCGTCTGCGAGGGCCGCAGCGACGACTTCCTCGGCTTTGCCAAGTCCATCTACGACCCGCTCCCGTTCGGGCCGACCCCGGCGGAGTGCCTGCTGGCCGTGACCGTGCTGGCGGTGCTGGTCGACCGGCTCGCGACTCACCGGCCGGTCCGCCTGGCCGGGCCGCTGACCGTGCCGCTGCTGCTGGTCGTGCTGGCCACCGCCGCGGGCGCCGTGACCGGGCACTTCGAGGGCATCGGCACCGAGCAGATGATCTTCGCCGCCCGCCAGCTCGCCTGGCTGGTGATCGTGCCGCTGCTGGTCGTCAACGTGGTCGAGACCGAGCGCCAGGTGCGCGGCGCGCTCGCCTTCGGCGCCGGGATCGCGCTGCTGAAGGCGGCGCTGGGTGTGATCGGCGTGGCCGCCGGGGTCGGCGTCGTGGTCGAGGGCTCGACGATCACCTACTACGAGCCGACCGCCAACTGGCTCGTGCTGCTCGCGATCCTGGGCGTGCTGGCGGCCCTGGTCCTGCGCGCCCGTCCGCCGGCCTGGCTGGTCGCCGCCACGCCCCTGCTGGTCCTCTCGCTGACGCTCTCCTTGCGGCGGTCGTTCTGGATCGGCGCGGCGCTCGGCATCCTGCTCGTGATCGTGCTCGGCTCGCGCCCGGCGGGCCGCCAGATCGTGATCGTGACCGGGCTGTTGCTGGCCGGGGCGGTCTGGTTCCTCACGCTGCAGCCGCTCCAGGCCGAGGCCCCGATCGTCAAGCGCGCGCAGTCGCTCGAGCCGACCAAGGTCGAGCAGAACGCCCAGGACCGCTACCGCCTCGACGAGCTGCGCAACGTCACAGCCGAGCTGCGCGAGCACCCGATCACGGGGCTGGGGCTGGGAGGCCAGTGGACCGCAACCCACCCGCTCGGCGTCGAGCACGAGAACGGTCGCAGCTACACGCACGTGGTCGCCCTCTGGTGGTGGCTGAAGCTCGGCATCCTCGGCCTGCTCGCCTACCTGGCGGTGGTGGCGTCGACGCTGGCGATGAGCTGGCAGGTCTGGCGGCGCAGCGCCGACCCGATCCTGTCGGCGGCCGGCTTGGCGTTCCTGTGCGGCATCCTGGCGCTGGCCGTCGTCGAGACGGTCGGGTCCTTCACGGGGGTCGACCCGCGCTTCACGGCGCTCTTCGGCGCGGTCGCCGGCCTGCTGGTCACGATGCGCCGGCTGGCGCTGCGGCCCGCCTAGCGGTCTCCGCGCAACAGCGCCTCGGCCTGCTCGCCGACCCGAGCCGGGTCGTGCCGCGCCGCGGCCAGCTCGCGCGCCGCGCGGCCCTCGGCGCGCGCCCGCGCGGGGTCGTTGCGGTAGCGCGCCAGCAGCGCGCAGACGGAGGCCGGGTCGTGATCGGGCTCGGCGATCGCGCCGCTGCCGGGCTGCAGCAGCCCGGTCGCGCCCTCGGCGGCGGTCGCCACCACGGGCCGCTCGGTCAGCATGCCGAGCGAGATCGCGAGCGGCTCGCCCTCGGTCGGCGACGGGCAGAACACCACCGCCTGGGAGGCCGACAGCAGCTCGGCCGGCTCGGCGCCGGTGCTGGGCACGAAGTGGGCGGCGTCGCCGAGCGGGGCGGCCTGTTCGCGCAGCTCGCCTTCGGTCTCGCCCTCGCCGATCATCAGCAGGTGCACGGGCGGTCCCGGCTCGCTCGCGAGGCGCACGGCCGCCTCGATCGCGACGTCGTTTCGCTTCCTGGCGTTGAAGCGGGTCAGGCAGCCGATCAGGAAGGCGTCGTCGGGCACGCCGAGCGCGTGCCGGTGCGCGGCGCCCTGCTCGGGCAGCGGCCGGAAGCGCTCAGGGTCGATCGCGTTGGAGACCACGCCGATCCGGTCCGCCGGGACGCCCGCCGCGACCAGCGACTGCCGGGTCCCCTCCGAGATGGCCAGCACCGCGGCCACGTCGCGCGCGGCACGCCGGTAGAGCCGCTGCGGCAGGCCGCTGCGCAGCGGCGGCGGCACCGGGCCCCACTCGGCCCACGCCACGCGCGGCCGCAGTTCCGCCGGAAGCCGCGGCGCGAGCAGCTGCTCCTTCTTGAAGTGCAGCAGCAGCACGTCGTAGGGCGCCTCGCGCTCCAGCTCGCGCCGCAGGCGGCGCAACACCAGCGGCGAGGCCGCGGTCACCCGCGGCCAGGTGCGCGAGCCGAGCTTGGGCCCGAGACCGATCTCACGGGCCTTCACGCGCGTGCCCGCGGCCGTGTCCGGGTGGCTGGTCAGCAGCACCGCCTCGTGCCCGCGCGCGGCCAGCGCGTCGAGCAGCCGCACGGCGGCGTATTCCGCTCCGCCGCGGGTGGCGGAGGTCATCACCGAGACGATCTTCATTCGGCGAGCCGCCGTGCCAGCGCGTCGATCGAGTAGTCGCTCTCGGCGAGGGCGCGGCCGGCCGCCCCGAC
>JBQGCL010000133.1:0-9525 GCA_052038485.1 Thermoleophilaceae bacterium
CTGCGGATGCTCGATCGGATCGGCTCGACCGACAACATCCCGGACTTCCTCGAGGGCGTGAAGAAGCGCGAGGAGCGCCTGATGGGCTTCGGCCACCGCGTCTACAAGAACTACGACCCGCGCGCGCGGGTGATCAAGGAGCACGTGGACGCCGTCTTCGAGGTGACCGGCCGCAACCCCAAGCTCGACATCGCGGTCGAGCTGGAGAAGCGCGCGCTCGACGACGGCTACTTCACCGAGCGCAAGCTCTACCCCAACGTCGACTTCTACTCGGGGCTGATCTACGAGGCGCTCAACCTGCCGCCGGACATGTTCACGGTGATGTTCGCCATCCCGCGCACCTCGGGCTGGATCGCCCAGTGGCGGGAGATGCAGGAGGACGAGGAGACCAAGATCGCGCGGCCGCGCCAGATCTACACCGGCTCGCGCGAGAAGGACTACGTGCCGATCGCCCAGCGCGAGCAGCTGACGCAGAAGCCGCGCGCCCAGACGAACCTGATCAACCCGGCCGCCGGCTAGCGTTCGTCGCCGGTCAGATCCGGAAGACGGGCACGAGGCGCTTCTCGTGCTCGGCGTCGATCTCGGCGACGACCTCGATGTGCTCCTCGATGCCGGAGCCGCTCAGCTTGGTCGCCAGCAGCTCGTCGACCTGGAACAGGCCCGACGAGTTGTTCATGGCGATCTCGATGCGCACCGCGCGCTCGTCGCCCGGCTCGATCTTGACGGTGTCGATGGCGGCGGCGGAGATCGAGTGGATGTTCGGGCGGCGCGTCTCGAACGGGACGCGCGAGCGGCCGCTGGCCATGTCGAGCGCGTCGGCCACGCGCACGATGCCCGCCTCGACGGTGATCGGATCGCCGCGGCGGCGGTGGCCGATCACGGCGTGCAGCGCCTCGGAGATGACGACGGTCAGCTCGGGCTCGTCGTAGACGCGCTCGAGCAGCGAGGGCAGCCGGTCGGCCGCGAGGAAGAGCGAGTACTGCTCGTGGTCGGTGCGGTGGATCGACATGCCGGTGTCGTGGAACAGGCAGGCCGCGACGATCACGACCTCGGCGTCGCGCGGCTTCATGCCGTGGTCGGCGACCATCGCCGGATCGACCCCGGCGCGGTTGAGCAGCCGGAACAGCCGCAGCGCGATGTTGGCGACGATCTGGATGTGGACCCAGGAGTGGTCCGACATGTCGCGCCGGTCGGCGTTGACCTGCTGCATGTACCACCAGGCGTGCAGGCGCCGGTCGCCGTTGGCCCCCTCGAGCAGGGCCTCCAGGCGGCGGTTGCCCCGGGTGGGTGCGCGGATCTCGAGCTCGGGCACCTCCACCCCGGGTACCCTACGTGTGATGAGTGTGGAGCCGCTCTACGACGGTCACGGCAGGCGTATCTCCGACCTCAGGGTGTCGGTCACCGACCGCTGCAACTTCCGCTGCCAGTACTGCATGCCCGCGGAGGGGCTGCCCTGGCTGGAGCGGGCGGAGGTGCTGACCTTCGAGGAGATCGAGCGCGTGGTCGGCGTGCTGGCGCCGATGGGCGTAACGGACCTGCGGCTGACCGGCGGTGAGCCGCTGGTGCGGCGCGAGTTCCCGCGACTGGTCTCGATGCTCGCGCGCGTCCCGGGGATCGAGGACCTGTCGCTGACGACCAACGGCTACCTGCTCGAGCGCGACGCCGACGCGCTGGTCGAGGCCGGCATCACGCGCGTGAACGTGTCGATCGACTCGCTCCAGAAGGATCGCTTCTTCCAGATCACCCGGCGCGACTCGCTGCCGCAGGTCCTGCGCGGCCTCGAGGCGATCGCCCGCCACGAGAGCGTCTGGCCGGTCAAGGTCAACGCCGTAGCGATGCGCGGGTTCACCGAGGAGGAGGCGATCCCCTTCGCCGAGTTCGCCCGCTCGACCAGCTTCCAGGTGCGCTTCATCGAGTTCATGCCGCTCGACGGCGACCACGCCTGGAGCGCCGACCAGGTGCTCACCGGCGACGAGCTGCGCGAGATCATCGGCAGCGTCTACCCGCTCGAGGAGGCGCCGCGCGAGCCGCACTCCACGGCGCGCGTGTTCCGCTTCGCCGACGGGAGCGGCGAGATCGGGTTCATCAACCCCGTCTCGGAGCCGTTCTGCGCCGACTGCAACCGGATCAGGCTGACCGCCGACGGCAAGCTGCGCACCTGCCTGTTCTCGCTGCACGAGACCGACCTGCGCGAGCCGCTGCGGTCGGGCGCCTCCGACGCCGAGCTCGAGGAGATCATCCGCGCGGCCGTCTGGCGCAAGGAGCTGAAGCACCGGGTCGGTGAGCCGGGCTTCCGGCAGCCGCCGCGGACGATGTCCGCGATCGGTGGGTAGGTACACGGTCACCGTCCGCAGCGGGGCGAAGGTGCGCAAGCGTCGCCACCAGCAGCTCGACGACGCGCTCGCCGACGTCGAGCGCGTCGCCGGCGAGCTGGCGAACGGCGCATCGGCGCGACCGGCCGGCGGGTTCCTGGTCCGGCGGCTGGAGCCGGTCCAGCAGGTCGTCGGGCGAATCGAGCTGGCCGGCCCGGGCCGGCTGCGCGCCGGCGTCGACGTGCGCGGCGACGGCTCGAGCGAGGCGTTCACCGGACGGGTGCGGCGCACGCTTGTCGAGCAACGGGGCGACGAGACGCCGTTCGACGCGCTGCGGCGGGTGCTCGCATGAGCGCTCCTCGGTGGCGCGTGCCGCTGCCGCGCGGGGCCGAGCCGCCCTACCGAGTGTTCGTCAACGGCGTGCCGCAGACGGAGGGCACCGACTACGACGTGGTCGGCGGCGAGCTGCACTTCTCGAAGCCGCTCGAGAAGGAGCGCCTCGGGGTGGGCCGCTGGACCGCGATGTTCCTGGGCCTGTTCGGGTCGTACGGCAAGAACGACCAGGTCGACGTGCAGTACCGCCTAGCCGGGCGCGACGTGTCCGCCACCGGGCTGGAGATCGTGCCACCGGACGACCGCTGAACGTTGGGCGAGTTCCATCAACCTTGACATAATCGTGTCAAGGTTCTAGCCTGCTCGCATGCGCATCGCCGACATCCTCGAGCAGAGGCGACCCGTCTTCTCCTTCGAATTCTTTCCGCCGCGAACCGAGGAGGGTCAGCGCACGCTCGGCGTGACGCTCGGCCAGCTCGAGGCCGACAGGCCCGATTTCGTCTCGATGACGTACGGCGCCGGCGGGACGACCCGCAACGCCACGGTCGAGCTGACCAAGTGGATCAAGCAGGACCTCGGCATCGAGTCGATGGCGCACCTGTCCTGCGTCGGCGAGCCGACCGAGCGGCTGATCGAGATCCTCACCGAGATCCAGGAGTCGGGCGTCGAGAACGTGCTGGCGCTGCGCGGCGACCCGCCCCGCGGCGAGACCGAGTGGACCCCGCACCCCGGCGGGCTGAGCTACTCGGTCGAGCTGATCCGGCTGATCGCCGAGCGCTTCGACTTCTGCGTCGGGGCCGCCTGCTTCCCCGAGATCCACCCGGACGCGCCCGACCGCGAGAGCGACCTGCGCTACGCGCGCGAGAAGCAGGACGCCGGCGCGGCGTTCCTGATCACCCAGCTGTTCTTCGACAACGAGCTCTACTTCGACTTCGTCGAGGAGGCTCGCGCCGCGGGCATCACCGTGCCGATCGTGCCGGGGATCATGCCGATCACCAACTACGGGCAGATCAAGCGCTTCACCGAGATGTGCGGCGCCTCGATTCCGGACGCGCTCGAGCGCGAGTTGAATGGGCGCGCCGACCACCCGGAAGCGGTTGCAGAGCTCGGCGTCGCTTACGCGACGCTCCAGTGCTCCGATCTCCTGGCGCGAGGCGCGCCCGGGATCCACTTCTACACGCTCAACCGGTCGCCCGCAACACGCTCGATCCTGGCGGCGCTGCGCGCCGCTCATCCCTGGACCCGCGCCGGCGCAGCCGTCTAGGCCGCTGCCCAGAGGCTGGGCTCGCTGCCGTCCGTCTCGGCCGCCTCGCCGAGGCACTCCAGGTGGCGTAGGTAGCAGAGCGTCTCCGTCAGACCCCAGTTGAGCATCATGCCGGTCGGCATCTCCGAGTCGAGCATCGCGGGCACGATCTCGTAGGGCGTCAGCGGACCGTCGGCGAGCGCCCGCCGCACGCGTTCGACGCGCTCGTGCACCGCGCGCCGGTTGGCCTCGACCAGCCCGTGGGCGTCGCGCACCGGGCGGCCGTGGCCGGCGAGCACGAGCTGCACGTCGAGCTCGTCGACGGTGTCGAGGCTCGACAGGAACTCGCCGGCCGGGTCGGGCGAGTAGCCGTAGTCGTAGTAGAGCGAGACGCGGCCGAGCAGATGGTCGCCCGACAGCAGCAGCCCGCGCTCGGGCTGGTGCAGGACCACGTGCGAGGGCGCGTGCCCCGGCGTCTCGTAGACCTGCCAGACGCCGAGGTCGGTGTCGACCTCCACGCCCGGCAGCAGATCGCGGTCGGGCATGACGATCTCGGCGATGCCGAAGCCCTGGCCGCGGCGCGCCTCGCGCGCCTGCGCCACCAGCTCGGCGGGGACGCCGCTCTGGCGTGCCACCTCGAAGCGGCGCTCGAAGGCGCGCTCGGGGTCCTGCGCCGCCTTCGTCATGTGGGCGTGGTTGGGGTGCATCCACAGCTCGCAGCCCGAGCGCTCCATGATCGGCGCGGCGAGCCCGTAGTGGTCGGAGTGGGCATGCGTGCAGACGAGCAGCCGCACGTGCTCGATGCTCAGGCCGGCCTGGTCGAGCGCCCGCTCGAGCTGGCGCATCGCGCCGGGCTCGTGCAGCCCCGTGTCGACCAGCACGACCCCGTCGAACGCGGCGATGGCGAACGCGTTCACGTGCGGGACGCCCGGCCACGGCAGCGGCAGCCGCAGCCGCCACAGGCCGGGCAGGACGCGGTCGGCCCGCGACAGCTCCCGCTTGCGCGCGGTCATGGATCCACCAGCACGCCCGGGTTGAGGATGCCGTGGGGGTCGACGGCCGCCTTGGCCGCCCGCAGCGCCTCGGCGAACGGCTCGGGACGCTGGCGGTCGTACCAGGGCCGGTGGTCGCGGCCGACCGCGTGGTGGTGGGTGATCGTCCCGCCGGCCGACTCGATCGCCTCCGACGCGGCGGCCTTGATCTCGTCCCATTGCTCCAGCTCGGACCCGCGTTGCGCCGGCGCGAGCACCGTGAAGTAGGGCGCGGCGCCGTCGGGGTAGGCGTGCGTGAGGCGACAGGTGAGCCGCGCCCCGGGGCCGAGCGCCGCGGCGGCGCGCTCGCGCACCTCGGCCACGAAGGCGTCGAAGCGATCCCAGGTGATGGCCGTCTCGAACGTCTCGGCCAGGATGCCCGCGGCGATCAGGTGGTCGCGCAGATAGGGCGCCTGGAGGAAGGCGTCGCGCCAGGCGCCCTCCGACTCGCCCCGCTTCTCGCGCGCGCGTCCGCCCGCCTGCTCGACGAGCGCGATCGCCTGCCGCATCTGCGTCGCGACGTCGTCGTGCCCTTCGAAACCGAGCACGAGCAGCGCCTTGCCGTCGGGCGCCGCTCCCGTGAGCGCGGCCTCGCCGGGGTCGAGCAGCCGGCAGTTGGTCGGGTAGAGGCGCGTCTGGGTCAGCGCCCGCACGGCCCGCGCGCCGCCGCCGAAGTCAGCGACGAGCACGGCGGCCGACTCCTTGGCCCGGGGCGCCTCCTGCACGCGCACCCAAGCCTCGGTGATCACGCCGAGGATGCCCTCGGAGCCGATCAGCATCCGGTCCGGGCTGGGGCCGGCGCCCGAGCCCGGCAGGCGGCGGCTCTCCCACACCCCGCTCGGCGTGAGCGCGCGGACCGACTCGACGAAGTCGTCGATGTGCGTCTGGAGCGTTGCGAAGTGGCCGCCGGCGCGAGTGGCGATCCAGCCGCCCAGCGTCGAGTACTCGAACGACTGCGGGTAGTGGCGCAGGGTCAGCCCGTGCTCTTTGAGCTGCTGCTCGAGCCCGGGGCCCGTGGCGCCCGCCTGGATGCGCGCGGCGCGCGAGACCGGGTCGACTTCGAGCACCCGGTCGAGGCGACCCAGGTCGACCGTGACCGCCGCCCCCTGCGGCACGCGCGGCTCGACGCCGCCGACCACGCTGGTGCCGCCGCCGTAGGGGATCGCGGCGGCGCCCGCGGAGGCGCACCAATCGAGCAGCTGCTCGAGCTCCGTCTCGTCGCGCGGGTAGGCGACCACGTCGGGCGGGTGGTCGAAGCGCCCGCGCAGGGCACGCACGAGGTCGCGGTAGGCCTTGCCGTACGCGTGCGTGACGCGCTCGTAGGGCTCGCTTGTGCAGATCGCGGCGAGCGCGGCGGGCGGCTCGAGCCGCGGCGCCGGCAGCCGGATGTCGGCGAGCGTCGGCGGGTGCTCCACGTCGGCGGGCCCGAAGCCGAGCTGCTCGCGCGCGCCGCGGGCGATCTGCTCGACCTCGGCGGGCGGGACCGCCCGGTCCTCGTACCCCCAGCCCCAGAGCTTGCGCCGGCGTTGCAACATCGTCGCGAACCCTCGCACGTCGGCGTTACCCTTGACCTTCGGATGGCCACTCGCGCGACGACCGTGCAGATCAGCATGCCCCAGATGGGCGAATCGGTCACCGAGGGCACCGTCCTCGGGTGGCTGAAGCAGGTCGGCGATCGCGTGGAGGCGGACGAGCCCCTTGTCGAGGTGTCGACCGACAAGGTCGACGCCGAGGTGCCCGCCCCCGTGGCCGGCACGCTCGTGAAGATCCTGGCCGAGCCGGACACGGTCGTGGCCGTGGGCGAAGCGCTCGGCGAGATCGAGACGGGCGGGAACGGGGCAGGCCCCGCCGCGGAGGCGGAGCCGCCCGTCGCCGAGACGCAGCCACCCGCCGCGGAGGCGGAGCCGCCCGCCGCGGAAGCGCCCGCCGAGGCGGAGGCGCCCGCCGCCGAGAACGGCGCGCCGCCGGCCGAGGAGGCTCCGGCGGAGGCGGCTCCCACCGAGCTCGTCGACGTCGCATTCCCCGAGATGGGGGACTCCGTCGCCGAGGGCACGCTCCTCGAGTGGCGCGTGAAGGTCGGCGACGCGGTTGCCGTCGACGATCCGCTGGTCGAGATCTCCACCGACAAGGTCGACGCCGATCTGCCCAGCCCCGTCGCGGGCACGATCGCCGAGATCCTGGTCGAGGCCGACTCCACGGTGGCGGTCGGCACGGTGCTGTGCCGCATCGCCGCGGGAGCGGGCGCCCCCGCCCCCGCGCCGGCTGAGCCGGCCCCGGCCGCCGAGCCGGCCGCGGCCCCCGTCGGCAACGGCGCCGCCAACGCGACGCCGGTGGCCATTCGCATGGCCAGCGCCCACGGGCTCGACGTCGACTCGATCGAGGGCACCGGTCCGCGCGGCCGCGTCACCAAGGAGGACGTCCAGGGCGCGCTGGACGGCAAGGGCGGCGCGCCGGCCTCCTCCGCCGCCGAGCTCAAGCCGATCCGCGGCCCCGCCGCGACGCTCGCCCGCTTCATGGACGAGAGCCGCTCGATCCCGACCGCCACCAGCTTCCGGACGCTCCCGGTCGACGTGCTCGACGCCCGCCGCCGCGAGCTCAAGGACGCCGGCCGCAAGCTCAGCTTCACCCACCTGATCGCCTGGGCGATCGTCCAGGCCACCCGCGACATGCCGGTGATGGGTCACTCCTACGTCGAGCAGGACGGCAAGCCGCAGCGGGTCGTCCCGGCCGCGACCAGCCTCGGCCTCGCCGTCGACGTCGAGCGCAAGGACGGCACGCGCTCGCTCGTCGTTCCGGTGCTCAAGGGCGCCAGCGAGCTTGGCTTCGCCGACTTCGTCGCGCGCTACGACGAGCTCGTCGCCGGCGCGCGCGACAACACGCTGCCGCCGGACGACTACGCCGGCGCCAACGTCACGCTCACCAACCCCGGTGGGATCGGCACGGTGGCGAGCGTGCCGCGCCTGATGCCGGGACAGGGCACGATCGTCGCCACCGGCGCGATCGGCTACCCGCCCGGCCTCACCGCCGTGACGCCGCAGGCGCTCAAGGAGCTCGGCGTCCAGAAGGTCATGACGATGACCTCGACCTACGACCACCGCGTGATCCAGGGCGCGGAGTCGGGCGCGTTCCTGCGCCGGGTCGACCAGCTGCTCCAGGGCGAGGACGGCTTCTACGAGGGCGTGCTCGAGGCGCTCGGCCTCGACGGCGTCGTCACCGGCGCCGACGGCCCGACTCCGGTCACCGCCGACGAGCCCGTCCCGGCCGCCGCCACGCCGGCCGCCGCCGCGGTGGCCGACGAGGCGCTGCTCCAGGCCGTCCAGGCGGCCACCAGCCTCGTCAAGGCTCACCGCATGCACGGCCACCTGGCCGCCCAGCTCGACCCGCTCGGCTCGCAGCCGGTCGGCGACCCGGCCCTCGACCCCGCCACCGTTCACCTGACCGAGGCGCTCATGCGGCGCATCCCGGCGTCGGTGCTGCGCGTGGCCGTGCCCGGCGAGACGTTCGCCGACGCCCTCCCGCGCCTGCGCGAGGTCTACACGGGCACGATCGCCTACGAGATCGAGCACATCGGCGACCACGAGCAGCGCGTCTGGCTGCGCCAGGCGATCGAGTGCGGCGCCTACCGCAAGCCGTTCAGCGTCGAGGAGAAGCGCGTGCTGCTGGAGCGCCTGTCGGCCGTCGAGGCGCTCGAGACCTACCTGCACAAGGCCTTCCTGGGCAAGAAGCAGTTCTCGATCGAGGGTCTCGACTCGCTCGTGCCGATGCTCGACGAGTCGATCGAGCTGGCGTCACGGGCCGGGGCACGCGAGGTCGTGCTCGGCATGGCCCACCGCGGGCGCCTGAACGTGCTCGCCCACAACGTCTGCCGGCCCTACGAGTCGATCCTGGTCGAGTTCGAGGGCGAGCAGACGCTCTCGGACGACACCGCCCGCCCCGAGGGCGGCACCGGCGACGTCAAGTACCACTACGGCGCCTCGGGGACATACCGCACGCAGTCGGGCCGCGGCGTGACCGTGACGCTGTCGCCCAACCCGAGCCACCTCGAGTACGTCAACCCGGTCATCGAGGGCCGCTCCCGCGCTGATCAGACGACCCGCAAGGCACGCGAGCTGACCCACGACCCCAACGCCGTGCTGCCGGTGCTGATCCACGGCGACGCCGCCTTCCCCGGTCAGGGCGTGGTGGCCGAGACGCTCAACCTCCAGGCGCTCGAGGGCTACACGACCGGCGGCACGCTGCACATCATCGCCAACAACCAGCTCGGCTTCACGACCGACCCGCACGACGCGCGCTCGACGCGCTACGCGTCCGACCTCGCCAAGGGCTTCGACATCCCGATCATCCGCGTCAACGCCGACGACGTGGAGGCCTGCATCTCGGCCGTACGGCTCGCGCACGCGTTCCGACAGACCTTCAACCGCGACGCGCTGATCGACCTGATCGGCTACCGCCGCTTCGGCCACAACGAGACCGACGAGCCGGCCTACACCCAGCCGGTCATGTACGAGCGGATCAAGAACCACGCGCCGGTGCGGCGGCTGTACGCCGAGCGGCTGGCGGGTGAGGACGTGATCTCGATCGACGAGGCCGAGCGGATCGAGGCCGA
>JBQGCL010000134.1:0-8687 GCA_052038485.1 Thermoleophilaceae bacterium
CGGGCTTTCCGCGGGCGAAGCTGGTCGTCGCGCCGGCCACCGGCCACTCCGCGCTCGGCTCCGACACGTCCGGCTGCGCCGAGCGCGCCTTTGCACGCTTCTTCCGCGACCAGTCCGTGCCCGACCGCTGCCCACCGCACCGGCGCGAGTTCCCGGTGTCGCCGCCACCCCCACGGTCGCTGGGCGGGGTCGAGCCGGCGAGCGGCACGCGCGGGCCGCGCGGCCGGGTGCTGACGGCGGTGGAGCTGACGCTGCGCGACGTCGAGGAGGACTCCCAAACCCACCTGCGCGGGGGCGGCCTGCGCGGCGGGCGCTACCGCTTCGACGACAAGAGCCAGCTGCACCTCGACGACGTCGTGTTCGTGCCGCGGGTGCGGGTGAGCGGGCTTGTGAAGCGCTTCGGGGGCCGCCGCCAGAACGGCCGGCTGAGGGTCAGCGGGGAGGTCGAGCTGACGCTGTCGCTGCGCGGGCGCCGGCTCGCGCCCGCAGCCCGGTGAAGAACGTGGCCATCATCTCGCCGAACAGGCGGTCGGGCACGGCCTCCGGCTCCAGCAGCCGTTCGAGCGCCATGCCGTTTGCCATCGCGAACGCCATGGCGGCGATCTCATCCGCCGGCAGGACCGGCTCGATTCCGAGCCGCTCGGCGCGGTGCGCGAGCAGCTCGGCGAGCCGCTCGCGAAGACCGCGATAGCGCGCCACCAGCTGTTCGCGGAAGTCCTCGTTGCGCGCCGCGTGCACGGCGAACTCGAAGAAGAGCCGGTGCTGCTCCGGCTCCTCGGAGAGCACTCGCATCAGCCCGGCCGCCGCCTCGCGCGCCTGGTCGTCGGGATCGGCCTCGGTCGACAGGATGCGGTCGAGCTCCGCCAGCCGGGCGTCGAAGTGGGCGTCGAGCATCGCCAGGAAGAGCTCCTCCTTGCTACGGAAGTTCGCGTAGACGGCGCCCTTGGTGAAGCCGGCCGCCTGCGCGACCGCGTCGAGCGAGGCGCCCTCGAGTCCGCGCTCCGCCGCGAGCGCGGCGGCCGAGTCCATCAGGCGCGCTCGGGTGTGGGCCTGGCGCTCCTTGCGGGTGGTCACGCCGCGACGGGCACGCGGGCCCGCTCCACCACGACCTCGCCGCCCCGCTCGGGCACCAGCGTGATCGCGCGGCGGGTGGGCCGCTCCGGGCGCGAATCGGAGAGTCGCAGCTCGACCCTCTCGAGCAGCTCCCGGAGCACGACCTTCATCTCGAACTGGGCGAAGCTCGCGCCCAGGCAGCGCCGCACGCCGCCCCCGAAGGGGATCCAGGTGTAGGTGCCGGCCGGCCGCTCGATGAAGCGCTCGGGCTTGAAGGCGTAGGGATCGGGATAGATGTCCGCGCTCTTGTGGACGAGGTAGATGCACGGCGCAACGTTCGTGCCGGCGGGCAGGAGGTGGCCACCGATCTCCATCGGCTCCGTGAGGCGGCGCAGAACCAGGGCGAGGATCGGCCGCAGCCGCAGCGTCTCCTTGCAGACCGCGTCCAGGTACTCGTCGCCGTCCTCGCGCGCGCGCTCCAGCACGCGCGGGTTGCGCACGAGTCGCTCGACCGCCCAGGCGAGCGAGGACGCCGTCGTCTCGTGTCCCGCGACCAGCAGCGTCATCAGCTGGTCGCGCAGCTCGTCGTCGGTCATCGGGCTGCCGTCCTCGTGACGGGCGAGCAGCAGCATCGAGAGGACGTCGTCGCGCTCCTCGAGGTCGATCGCGCCGCGGCGCGCGCGGATCTCCTCGTAGATCAGGTCGTCGGCGGGCTGGCGCACCCGCTGGAACATCGTCGAGCTCGCCACCCGCTGCGGGCCCAGCATCGCCAGCAGGGCCATCCGGCGCGGGTTGGAGCCCCACTCGAGCGCGTCGCCGAGCGTCGCCCGCAGCGCGGCGCGGCGCTGCTCGTCCTGCACGCCGAAGACGGTCCGGATGATCACCTCGAGCGTGATCCGCTGCATCGCCGGCCGGACCGCGTACGGCTCGCCGGCCGGCCAGCTCTCGATCTCCTCGGCGGCGACCTCGGCCATCGTCTGCTCGTAGCTCCGCATGCGCTCGCCGTGGAAGGGCGGGAGCATCAGCTTGCGCTGGGACATGTGGGTCGCCTCGTCGAGCAGCAGCAGCGAGTGGTGGCCCAGGAGCGGCAGCACGACCACGTTGGCCTCGCCGGCGTGCAGCACGCGCGGGTCGCCGGTGAAGACCTGCTTGATGGCGTCGGGGTCGGCGAGGAAGACCCAGTTGCCCTCGTGCGCGATCCGGAGCGTGAACATGCTGCCGTAGCGGCGCCGGCAGTCCTCCATCATCGGCCCCGGGCGGTACATCCAGCGCACCGTCTGGCGCAGTCTCGAGGCGGTCGGTCCGGGCGGCAGCGAAGTGTTCACATACCGGATGGTATCTGAACTTCGCTCGTCTTGCCAGAGCGGCGGCCGCGCACGATCGTGACCACGAGCAGGACGAACACCGCGACCGGGAACGGGATCAGGATTTCGAGCGGCAGATCCAGCCCGGCCTTGATCAGAAGCGCGATCCCGGCGCCGATCAGGACGACGGCGAGCGTGGTGCGCAGCACGGCGGCCGGCACGCGAACCGAGTAGTGGCTGCCGACCCAGACGCCCGGCACCGAGCCGATCAGGATGTTCCCGACCAGCCCGAAGTCGACGTTGCCGGCGCTCACGTGGGCGAGCCCGGCCGCCCAGAGCAGGATCGCGGCGTGGAAGACATCGGTGCCGACCACGCGCGTCGGCGAGAGCCTGAACAGCAGGATCAGCCCGACCGCGATCAGGGCGCCGCTGCCGGCCGAGGTCACGCCGAGCACGAACCCGACGCAGGCGCCGAGCGTGACCGCGGCGATCTTGTGGCGGCGCTCCATCGGGATCGTGTCGCGCTCGCGCTCGTGCATGCTCTTCAGGAAGGCGCGTACCAGCGTGGCCGCGCCGGTCAGCAGGAGGGCGACGGCGAGCACGGTGAGCAGCAGGTCGTCGAAGTCCTGGCCGGCGGCGTCCTCGACGGCCTCCAGCACCCACACGCCGAAGACCGCCGCCGGCACCGAGCCGATCGCCATCCAGCTGGACAGGCGCATGTCCACGGTTCGCTGGCGCCAGTGCTTGTAGCCGCCGACCGTCTTCGTGACGGCGGCGTAGGCGAGGTCAGAGCCGATCGCGGTCACCGGCGTGACGCCGAACACGAGGATCAGCATCGGCGTCATCAGGGAGCCGCCGCCGATGCCGGTCATGCCGACCAGCACACCAACGCCGAGACCGAACCCGATCAGGGCAAAGTCCACAACTCCGGGAGGCTAGCTGGCAGGGGGGCTAAAGCACCATTCCCGCACCGACGGTGTCGTTCGTCGACTCGTCGATGAGGATGAAGCTGCCGGTCGCGCGGTTGCGCCGGTATTCGTCGACGAACAGCGGGGTCGACAGCCGCAGCCGCAGGCGGCCGATCTCGTTGAGGGCGAGGCCGGTCGCCTCCTGGTCGCGGTGGAGGGTGTTCACGTCGATGCGGTAGCGGACCTCGTCCACCTTCGCGAGGGCGGCCCGGGAGGTGTGCTTGATGCGGTAGCGCGCCGACGGGGACAGCGGCCGCTCGGACATCCAGCAGACCATCGCGTCGATCTCGCGCGCCTCGGTGGGCCGGTTCTCGGGGCGGCAGATCATGTCGCCGCGCGACACGTCGATGTCGTCCTCGAGGCGCACCGTCACGGAGAGCGGCGGGTAGGCCTCGTCGAGCTCGCCCTCGAAAGTGTCGATCGCGGCGATCCGCGTCGCCCGGCCCGACGGCAGCACGACGACCTCGTCGCCGGTGCGCAGCACGCCCGAGGCGACCTCGCCGGCGTAGCCGCGGTAGTCGTGGTGCTCGTCGCTCATCGGCCGCACCACCCACTGGACCGGGAAGCGCGCGTCCCGCAGGTTGCGGTCGGAGGCCACGTGCACGTGCTCGAGGTGGTAGAGCAGCGACGTCCCCGCATACCAGGGCATGTGCTGCGAGCGCTCGACGACGTTGTCCCCGTGGAGGGCCGAGATCGGGATGAACGTCACGTCGTGGATGTCGAGCTTGGCCAGCCAGCCCGAGAACTCGGCCGTGATCTTGTCGAACACGGACTGGTCGAAGTCGACCAGGTCCATCTTGTTCACGCACACGACGAGGTGCGGGATGCGCAGCAGCGAGGCGATGAACGCGTGGCGGCGCGACTGCTCGAGCACGCCCTTGCGCGCGTCCACGAGCACGAGCGCGAGGTCGGCGGTCGAGGCGCCCGTGACCATGTTGCGCGTGTACTGCTCGTGACCGGGGGTGTCGGCGATGATGAACTTGCGCCGAGGCGTGTGGAAGTAGCGGTAGGCGACGTCGATCGTGATGCCCTGCTCGCGCTCCGCGCGCAGGCCGTCGGTCAGCAGCGCGAGGTTGGTGTAGCCGTCGCCGCGCCGCTTGGAGGTCTCCTCGACGTGCTCGAGCTGGTCCTCGAAGATCGACTTCGTGTCGTACAGCAGTCGGCCGATCAGCGTCGACTTGCCGTCGTCGACCGATCCCGCGGTGGCGAAACGGACCAGCTCTGACGTTGCAACCGCCGTCGGCGGGCTGCCGTTGGTGGCGGCGCCGCTCAGAAGTAGCCCTCCTTCTTGCGGTCCTCCATCGCAGCCTCGGAGACGCGGTCGTCGGCGCGCGTCTCGCCGCGCTCGGTGATGCGCGTCGCGGCGATCTCGGCCACCACGGTCTCCAGCGTGCCCGCCTCCGACGCCACGGCGCCGGTGCAGCTCATGTCGCCCACCGTGCGGAAGCGGACCATCTCGGCGAACGGCTTCTCGTCGGGCAGCAGCTCGACGAACTCGGAGGTCGCGTAGAGCATGCCGTCGCGCTTGAAGACGAGCCGCTCGTGGGCGAAGTAGATCGACGGCAGCGGGATCTCCTCCTCGGAGATGTACTGCCACACGTCCAGCTCGGTCCAGTTGGACAGCGGGAACACGCGTACGTGCTCGCCGGGCTTGACGTAGCCGTTGTAGAGGTTCCAAAGCTCGGGCCGCTGGGCCTTGGGATCCCACTGGCCGAAGTCGTCGCGGAAGGACAGGATGCGCTCCTTGGCGCGGGCGCGCTCCTCGTCGCGGCGGGCGCCGCCGAAGGCGGCCTTGAAGCCGTGCTCCTCGATCGCGTCGAGCAGGGTGACCGACTGGAGCCGGTTGCGCGAGGCGCGCGGCCCGGTCTCCTCGGTCACACGGCCGTTGTCGATCGATTCCTGGACGCTCGCGACGATCAGGTCGGCGCCGACCTCGGCCACCATCCGGTCGCGGTACTCCAGGACCTCAGGGAAGTTGTGACCCGTATCCACGTGCATGACCGGGAACGGCAGGCCGGCGGGGTGGAACGCCTTGCGGGCCAGGTGCAGCAGCACGGCCGAGTCCTTGCCGCCCGAGAACAGCAGCACGCCGCGCTCGAGCTCGGCGGCGACCTCACGGATGACGTGAATCGCCTCGGACTCGAGCGCCCGCAGGTGTGAGATCTCATAGCTCATGTGGTCCCCACGCGACTCGCGCGGGCTGTCCAGCACGCTCATACGTGCAGTCCGCACTCCGTTTTCTCCTGGCCGGCCCAACGCCCTTCACGGCCGTCTCCAGGCAATGTGCAGGGGGCGCAGCCGATGGAAGCGTACCCCTGGTCGTGGAGCGGATGGTAGGGAAGGTCGTGCTCGTGCAGATAGCGCCATACGTCCGCTTCGCTCCAGTCGACGAGCGGGTTGAACTTCCAAACCCCGCGTTCGGCCTGAAACTCGACCTTCTCGGCGTCCGCGCGCGTGACCGACTGCTCGCGCCGGATGCCCGTGATCCAGGCCTCCTTGCCCGCCAGCGCCTCGGCGAGCGAGTCGACCTTGCGCCGCCCGCAGCAGTTCGAGGCGCCCCAGGGAGTGCCGTTTGGCGGAGTCGCGTCGAGCACCTCGACATGCAGGCCGTAACGGTCCTCGATCTGCCGCCAGATCTCGTAGGTCTCGGGAAAGAGCACGCCTGTGTCGATCGTGAACACGCGAGCGGAGGGTTCGATGCCCATCAGCATGTCGATCAGCACGGACTCCTCCTTCTGAAAGGAGCACGCGAGCACCAGGCTGGGGTGGTGGCGCTCGATCGCGACAGCCAGGATCTCCTCGGCGGTTGCGTCCGCTAGACCGCGCATTCGCCCTCGCCCCTGATCACCTGGAACGGCTCGGCGCGCTGCCAGTCGATGAAGTGGCTCATGTTCGCGAGCGAGAACTCGATCGGGACGCCGAGCTCGAGGACCTCCTCTTCGAAGCGGACCGCGCCGACGCGCTCGGCGTAGGCGTTGAACTCCTCGCCGTCGGTACGCTCGGCCTCGTACATGCGCAGCCACTTCTCGACGGCGTCGGGCACGCGCTTGGCGGCCAGGCGCACCTTGAGGCGGGTGCCGTAGAGGACCTCGCCGCCCTCGTAGTTGCCGCCGATGTGCGCGACGTAGGCCGGGATCGTGTGCTCGCCGACCTTGATCGACGCGCCGTAGAACCCGATGTTCGCGATGTGGTGCTGGCTGCAGCCGTTCGGGCAGCCGGACATCTTGATGTGGACCTGCCGCGTGAGCGGGTCCTCGATGCCCATCGACTCGACCCGCTCGCGCACGGCGTGGTTGAGGCCCATCGAGCTGGTGATGCCGAGCTTGCAGGAGTCGGTCCCCGGGCAGCTGATCACGTCGTTGACCTCGTCGGCGCCGGCGTCGCCGAGCCCGAGCTCGGCGAGCGCCTGCCAGACCTCGTAGACGGTCTCGTCGCGCACCCAGCGGAGCACGAGGTTCTGGTGGACGGTGGTGCGGCAATAGCCGCCCGAGTAGCGGCGCATGATGTCCGCCAGGCCGCGGAACTGCTCGGGCGTGAGGTCGCCGCGGACCACCTTGATCTGGACGGCGGAGAAGCCCTCCTGGCGCTGTGGAACGACGCTCGAGGCGCTCCAGCGCTCGAACTCGCTGCCGTCGCCGTTGGGGCTGGCGTAGCTCGCGGGCGCCTCCGGCGCGCCCGCCTCCTCGTCGTGGATGAACAGCAGCGGCCCCGGGTCGAAGTCGCGCTCGGCGACCCAGTCGCCCTCGAGCTCCTCGTCGACCTGGCGCTGCAGCTCCTCGATGCCGTACTTGTCGACGAACACCTTGATGCGGGCTCGCGCCCGGTTGGCCCGCAGCCACTCCTGGCGGTCGAAGATCCGCATGACCGCCTCGGTCACCTTGAGGTACTCGCCGTCGTCGGCCGAGACGAACTCGCGCAGCGTGGGCGCGACGCGCGGCATGATCGACGTGCCGCCCCCGACGCGCATCTCGAAGCCCCTCACCCCGTCGCGGATGCGCGGCAGGAAGGCGACGTCGTGGATGCCGGTGATCGCGCGGTCCTCGTCGGTGGCCGTGAAGGCGGTCTTCACCTTGCGCGGCATGAGCTGCGTGGTCGGGTGGCGCACGAAGTAGCGCACGTACGCGCCCGCGTACGGCGTGGGGTCGAACAGCTCGCCCTCGCAGATGCCCGCCCACGGGTCGCCGGTCACGTTGCGCATCGTGTTGCCGCAGCCCTCGCGGCTCGACAGGCCGGAGTCGGACAGCTCGCGGATCGCCGCCGCGGCGTCGCGCAGCGGGATGTGGTGCAGCTGGATGTTCTGGCGCGTGGTGATGTGGCCCTTGTTGAGCGGCGCGTACTTCTCCACGACGTCGGCGAACGCCTCCATCTGCTCCGGCGTGATCCCGCCGAAGGGCAGCTTCACGCGGATCATCTGGACGTCGGCCTGGCGCTGGCCGTAGACGCCCTGCTTGAGCCGGAAGCCGATGAACTGGTCCTCGGGCGTGTCGCCGGCGAGGAACTTCTCGGCCTCGTTGTCGAAGTCGTCGAACTCGCGCTCGAGGATCGGGATGATGTGCCCCGGGACGTCCTCGATCACCTCGGGGTTCTCGAGCGAGCCCTTCCTGCCCTTGCTCTTCGGCGCTGCCGAGACGGGTTCCATCCAGGCAAAGTACCAAAACCCGGTCGGGATTCGGTTGATAGAACTTGGCCGGGCAGCCAGTTAGTGTCCAACGCCTCATGGATCCGCTGCTAGACGCGACCGCACAGGCCGACCTCGTCCGTTCGGGAGAGGTGAGCGCCCGAGAGCTCGTGGAGGGCGCGATCGAGCGCGTCGAGAGGCTCAACGGCGACCTCAACGCGGTCATCCACCCGCTCTTCGAGGAGGCGCTCGCGACCGAGCCGGACGACGGTCCCTTCAAGGGCGTGCCGTTCGTCGTCAAGGACCTCACCTGCGCGGTCGAGAACACGCCGCACCACGAGGGGATGCGCTTCCTGCGCGACCTCGGCTTCCGCGCCGACGCCGATTCCTGGCTGACTTCGCGCTTCCGCGCGGCCGGGTTCGTCTTCGTCGGCAAGACCAACACGCCCGAGCTCGGCATCCTGCCGACGACCGAGCCGGACGCCTACGGACCGTCGCGCAACCCGTGGAACACCGCTCACTCGCCCGGCGGGTCGAGCGGCGGCTCGGGCTCGGCGGTGGCGGCTGGGATGGTCCCGATCGGGCACGCCAACGACGGCGGCGGCTCGATTCGCATCCCGGCATCGTGCTGCGGGCTCGTCGGGCTGAAGGCCACGCGGGCGCGAGTGTCGATGGCACCGCTGGGCGACTACGTGGGCGGGCTCGTGACCGAGCTGGTCGTGTCGCGCTCGGTGCGCGACACGG
>JBQGCL010000135.1:0-3814 GCA_052038485.1 Thermoleophilaceae bacterium
AAGCGGCCGGTGGTGCGGTGGCATCCCGCGAACGACGGGCAATAAGGGCTGAGCCCGCGAGGTTTGTCGAGTTATCCCCCCTATGAGCCGGAAACTCGACAAGGTTCCGGAAGGCACGGTCGCCGACGAAGGGATCACACCTGCTGAACTGCGGCTCGCCGCACGCAACCACGGCTTGCCGCTGGAGGCCCTGCGCTACGACATCACCCCAGCCGGCCTGCACTACACACTGATCCACTACGACATCCCTGCCGTGGATGCCGCCGTCTACGAGTTGGAGATCGGCGGCGCCGTCGAGAGGCCGTTCAGCGTGGGGCTCGCCGATCTGCGCGAGCGGGCCAAGGAGCGTCTGCCGGTCACCTTCGAATGCGCGGGCAACGGCCGCGCGCTGATGGAGCCGCGGCCGCTCAGCCAGCCCTGGCTGACCGAGGCGGTCGGCACGGCGGAGTGGGGCGGGACGCCGCTGTCGCCGCTGCTCGCCGAGGCGGGCGTGGAGACGGACGCGGTCGAGGTCCTGTTCACGGGGCTCGACCACGGGGTCGAGGGCGGCGAGCCTCAGGTGTACGAGCGCTCGCTCCCGCTCGCCGACGCCGAGCACGCCCTGCTCGCCTACGAGATGAACGGCGAGCCGCTGCCGCCTCAGCACGGCTTCCCGCTGCGGCTGGTCGTGCCCGGCTGGTACGGCATGACCAACGTCAAGTGGTTGGCGCGGATCACGCTCTTGACCGAGCCGTTCGAGGGCTTCCAGAACGCGGTCGCCTACCGCATGTACAGCCCCGACGGCGAGCCCGGCGAGCCGCTCACCCGCATGCTGCCGCGCGCGCTGATGGTGCCGCCCGGCGTGCCCGACTTCATGACCCGCCGGCGCCACCTGTTCAGCGGGCCGACGCTGATCAGCGGGCGTGCGTGGTCGGGCTACGGCGAGATCGAGCGCGTCGAGGTCTCGACCGACGGCGGCGCGACCTTCGAGGCGGCCACGCTCGACGATCCGCTCGGCGAGGCCGCCTGGCGGCGCTGGCGCTACGAGTGGGACGCCACCCCTGGCGAGCACGTGCTCTGCTCGAGGGCGACGGACGCGGCAGGCAACCGGCAGCCGCTGGAGACGCCCTGGAACCTCAAGGGCTACGCCAACAACGAGGTCGAGCGGCTCGCCGTGACCGTTGGCCCTGCCTAGACTGCTGCGCCCGTGCGCATCTTCTCCGGCATCCAGCCCACCGGCCGCAAGCACCTGGGCAACTACATCGGCGCTATCCGCGGCTACGTGGAGGGTCAGGAACGCGCCGACCCGGCGATCTACTGCATCGTCGACCTGCACTCGACCGGCGTCTCCTACGACCCCCAGACCCTGCCCGTCTTCGTGCTCGACACGACGGCGATGCTGAGCGCCGCCGGGCTGGCTCCGGAGCGCTGCATCCTGTTCCGCCAGTCCGACGTGCACGAGCACACCGAGCTCACCTGGCTGCTCTGCTCGGTCACGCCCTACGGCGACCTGCTGCGCATGACGCAGTTCAAGGACAAGTCCGCCCGCGAGCAGGAGCTGGTGCGCACGAGCCTGTTCCTCTACCCGGTTCTGATGGCGGCCGACATCCTGCTCTACGGCGCCAGCGAGGTGCCCGTCGGCGACGACCAGCGCCAGCACGTCGAGCTGGCCCGCGAGATCGCGCGCCGCTTCAACTCGACCTACGCCGATGTGCTGGTCGAGCCGGAGCACGTGATCCCCGAGGTCGGCGCTCGCATCATGGACCTCCAGGACCCGACCTCGAAGATGTCGACGACCTACGGCACCGACGCCGGGCTGATCTACATCGACGAGGAGCCCGACGCGATCCGCCGCAAGCTCGGCCGCGCCGAGACCGACTCCGGCCGCGAGGTGGTGCGCGCCCCCGACAAGCCGGGGATCTCCAACCTGATCGAGATCGCTGCCGTGGCGCGCGGCGTCGGGCCGGAGCAGGTCGAGCGGGAGTTCGACGGCAAGGGCTACGGCGACTTCAAGAAGGCGGTCGCCGAGGATGTCGTCGAGCTGCTCTCGCCGGTGCGCGAGCGCTACGCGGAGCTGCGCGCCGACGAGGAGGGCCTCGAGCGCACGCTCGCCGAGGGCGCCGACCGCGCCCGCGAGCTCGCGCAGCCCGTGATCGCCGAGGTGCGCGCCGCGATGGGCATCGGGCCTGTCCACCGGGCGGGCTAGCCTTTCGCGCGATGTCGCTGGCGACGCTCGACCTCGACCTCGAGGTCTTCCACGGCCCGTTCGACCTGCTCCTGACGCTGGTGCTGCGGGAGGAGATCGACCTGCTCGAGGTCGATCTCGCCGAGGTCGTGCTCGCCTACGTCGAGTACCTCGAGCGCTCGGGCGAGCTGGACCTCGAGGCGGCCACCGAGTTCCTCGTGCTGATCGCCGCGCTGCTGGAGCTGAAGTCGCGGCTGATGCTGCCCCAGGAGGACGAGGAGGGGCTCGACCTCGAGCCGCAGGAGGCCGCCGAGGAGCTGCTGGCGCGCATGCTCGAGTACCACCGCTATCGCGGCGCCGCCCAGCACCTGCGCGACCGGCTCGAGGCCGAGCACGGCTTCCGCTACCGCTCGGCGCCGCTGCCGCCGGAGCTGCGGCGCGTCTCGCTCGAGGCCGCCGAGCAGGCCTACGACCCGCTGCGGCTGGCCGAGGCGATCGGCGGCCTGCTCGAGATCCCGCCTCCGCTCGACCTGCGCCACGTGCGGCGCCCGGCCGTGTCGGTCGAGCAGCGCCTGGCGCACCTGCGCGACCTGCTCAGGCGCGGCAGCAGCTTCTCGTTCGACGAGGCGGTCAAGGGGAGCGATCGCTTGACCGAGGCGGTCACGCTGTTCGCGCTGCTCGAGCTCTACAAGGCCGGCGAGGCCAAGTGGGAGCAGGAGGTGCCGTTCGGCCCGATCACCGTCGTCCCCGCCCAGTCCCGAGCGTCGGAGGCCCGCCCGTGAACGACCTCGCCCGCACCGTCGAGGCGCTGCTGTTCCTGTCCGCCGAGCCCGTTTCGGTCGACCGCCTGGCCGAGGCCTGCGAGGTCTCTGAGGGCGAGATCGTCGAGGCGCTGGCACGGCTGCGCGAGCACTACGCGGAGGGCTTCCGCGGCGTCGTGCTGCGCGAGGTCGCCGGCGGCTTCACGCTGGCGACCGACCCGATCGCCGAGCGCGCCGCACGCCGCCTGCTCGCCAAGCCGCGTACCCCGCCGCTGACCCAGGCGCAGGCCGAGTGCCTGGCGATCGTCGCCTACCTGCGACCGGTCTCGCGGCCGGAGATCGCGCGCATCCGCGGCGTCGCCTCGGAGTCCGCCGTCGGCACGCTGCTCGAGCGCGGCCTGATCGAGGAGTCGGGCCGCTCGCGCTTCGGCGCGGCGCTCTACCGAACCACCGACCTGTTCGAGAAGCTGTTCGGCCTGTCCGGCCTCGACGCCCTGCCCGACCCCGCCGCCTTCGACCCGTCGCCGGAGGAGGAGGGCGAGCTGCGCGAGCGGCTGCTCAAGGCGGGCGAGCAGCGGGCCCAGAGCGCCCCGGGCCTCTAGCCCGCGAGCTCCAGCTTCGCCTCGCGGAATTCCTCCGCGACGTCCTCCAGCGTCTGGAGCATCGCGTCGGCTGCGGGGGAGGGGTAGGCGCCCTCGAGCCGGGCCGCCCACACGCGGCGCATCGGCGACTCGCTCACCTTGCGCACCACAACGCCGGGGTGGACGGCCGACAGCGCCAGCCGCGGCAGCAGCGTTACGCCGACCTTGGCCGCCACGAGCGCCTGCACCGCGGTCGTCTCGTCGACCTCGAATGCCACGCGCGGCTCGAAGCCGGCCTCGCGGCAGAG
>JBQGCL010000136.1:0-9892 GCA_052038485.1 Thermoleophilaceae bacterium
AGCCGCGACGAGGCAACGTCGCTCGCCACAATGGAGGTCTGATGGAGGGGGAGATCCACCTCGAGGAGCTGTGCAAGAAGTTCGAGGACTTCGTAGCGGTCGACGGCATCGACATCGACATGCCGCCGGGCGAGTTCTTCACCCTGCTCGGCCCGTCGGGCTGCGGGAAGACCACCACGCTGCGCATGATCGCCGGCTTCGAGCGGCCGACGAGCGGCCGCATCCTGCTCGACGGCAAGGACGTCGCGCGCGTGCCCCCGCACCAGCGCAACGTCAACACGGTCTTCCAGAGCTACGCGCTCTTCCCGCACCTGGACGTCGCCAAGAACGTCGCCTTCGGGCTGAAGTACCACAAGCTCAGCAAGGAGGAACGCGCCAAGCGAGTCGGAGAGGCGCTCGAGCTGGTCAGCATGACCGAGTTCTCTCGCCGCAAGGCCGACCAGCTGTCGGGCGGGCAGCAGCAGCGCATCGCGCTGGCACGCGCCCTGGTGTTGCGGCCACGCGTGCTGCTGCTCGACGAGCCCCTGGGCGCGCTCGACGCGCAGCTGCGCAAGAACCTCCAGGTCGAGCTGAAGACGTTGCAGGCCGAGCTGGGGATCACGTTCATCTTCGTCACGCACGACCAGGGCGAGGCGCTCACGATGAGCGACCGGATCGCGGTGATGAACCGCGGCCGGGTCGAGCAGGCGGCGTCGCCGAAGGCGATCTACGAGGAGCCCGAGACCGTCTTCGTAGCCGACTTCCTCGGCGTCTCGAACCTGCTGGGCGCGACCGCGGTCGGGCAGGACGGCGCGGCCTGCACCGTGAAGGTCGGCGACCGGACCTTACGTGCGCAGCAGGGAGCGACCGACGCGCGCGGCGAGGTCAAGGTGATGATCCGGCCCGAGCGGATCGGCGTCGAGCCCCACTCCAACACGGGCGAGGAGCGCATGCCCGGGATGGTCGAGCGGTCGGTCTTCCTCGGGGGCGCCTACGAGGTGCACGTCCGCGTACTGGGCGGCGAGCTGCTCAGGGCGATGGTCCCTAACGACGGCGGTACGGCGACCGCCGCGCTGGAGCCGGGCGCGGCTGTCAGCCTGCACCTGCCGGCGGATGCCCTGCGGGTGCTCACGCCGAGCGAGCCGGCCGAGGCGGCCGAGGTACCGGAGACGGTGGAGGCTGCCGCCTCAGGCGATGGGCACTGAAGGCTAGGGCTCCGCCGCTCCGGGGTGCGAGTACTCGAAGTTCACGGGAACGCCCTGGCGGAGGAACTTCGACAGCTGCTCTCCGGCCGCCCGCTCGGAGTCGCGGTCGGGGGGAAGCGGCAGGTGGAGTGCCGTCAGCAGGTCGAAGCGGTGCAGGTCGAACGCCGACTCGACGGTCACCCCGTAGGCGATGGCAGCGGCGACGGCCGCGCGGTATGCGAAGAGCGCGAGGACCAAGGCCCCGACCGGAACGGCCAGCCACCAGCCGTGCTGCCAGAGCAGCACGAGCGAGACCACCGCCGATACGCCAAAGACCGCGCAGAACCGTGCCGCCACGTCCATCTGGCCGCGCTGGTCCTCGAGTATCGCGGCTACGCGGTCGGGCAGCAGCGGGTATAGCCGCGGCCAGACGACGACCGAGTCGAGCCCGTAGCGCCGGCCGGCGCGGACCTCGGCGGCGCGCAGGACGTTGCCGAGTCGCGTCGGCATGAGCGGCGTCTTCGAAGTCGGGTAGAGCGTGCGAAGCCGCCACGCGGCGAGCGCGCGCCGCGCGGGATCGACCTTCCCCTCGGGCTGGCGCTGGAGCGCCTCCTCTCGCGCCCGTCCGCGCGCCTGGAGCGCCAGAAGGGGGCGCGCGGCGAGCGCTGAGATGGCAGACCCACCCCAGTAGCCCTCGAGCAGGCGGACCAGTGAGAGCTGGAGCGGCTCGGCGAGTAGGGCAGCCACGACGATGCCGAAGAGAAGGAGGACGCCCTCCCACCCGTCGAGGCCTTGAATCGCGTCGGCGACGGCGTCGAGATCGGGGCTGTCTTCGGGCGCGCCGCTCTCGAGCAGGGCGACCACGAGACCCACCAGCACAATTCCCGGCAGCAGGCCGAGCACGCGGAAGCGCGTTCCGAGCGCTTCGCCGACGCCGAGCAATGCGTCCAGCATCAGGTGAGCTCGAGAACCGCGTCAGGATGCACGGAGCAGCGCGGAGGGTCGTCCTCGTCGTAGGTCATCAGGAGCTGGTCGGCGATCGGACAGCCCGGGACCGGGCAACGCGCGTGCAGCAGCTCGTACTGCGGATGCCCCGGCAGGCCGCTCCCGGCCGAACTCCCCCAGCCACCGACCGTTCCGCGCGTGGTGTCGTGGACCAGGCTAAGCGCATCGCCGCGTTCGAGGTAACCGGCGGGCTCGCCCTCGATGACCAGCCCGACACCGGCGCGCCCGTCGTCATCACCGAAGTATCGAAGGAGTGCCGGGATCGCGACGACGGCGTCGGATTCGTCCAGCACGACCGTCGGCGCCGGGGCCTCGGGTGTCTCAGTGCGCGCCAGCGCGCGCAGTCGATCGAGCTCCTTCACCATTCTTCCTCCAAGTCGCCTCTCCCGCGCCCACCACGTGGAAGGTCGCCCAGTCAAAGGGGTGTTCGAACGGAAGCGGGCCCCGCTCCGCCAATCCGGCCGCGTACGCCTCGAGGGTGATCCGCGCAAGCGGATCGTCCGTCCCGGCTCGCAGTCGTGCGAGCCGCGACTGCGCGTCGTCGACCTCCATCGTCCGCACCCTCTCGCCGAGCTGCCGGATGATCGCGGCAAGATCGATCACCTCGCCCTCGCTCGCCGCCATCAGCTCGTAGAACAGATCGACCTGGAGCGCAGTGAGAGCATCGGAAATCGGCCATAGCGTGGCCACGACGGATCTCGCGCCCGCCAGCTGAAGCGCTGCCGGCAGCCCCGCGTGCTCGTCGATGTCGAGCCCGAGGCCGCCCGCCCCCACCTCGCAGGCCGAGAGCAGCACGAGCTGGCAGCGCCGGAATGGCGCCTGGACCATGACGTCGCCGGCCGTCAAGACGTCCGCGACGCCCGTGAGCCGGCCATCGCGGTAGACGGCCTCGAGCGTCGCGCCGCTCGAGTACTCGAGGAGTCGCCGGGCCGGCTCGTCGCCGGGCCCGCGCACCTCGGTGAGCCGGCCCAGGCCGGGAAGGTCGCCCCAGCGTGTCTCGCCGAACTCGTCCTCGTCCCAGCTCTCCACGTCCGACGCCCAGCGCGCGAACGGGTCGTCCCCTTCGCGGGGGAGCTCGTCACCGGGCTGCAGCCGCAGCCCAGAACGAGCGGGCTCGGTGAGGTCCGAGTCGCCGTGCCCGCAGAAATGGAGCACCCCAACCTCCTCGCCCAGGGCGGCCATGAGCGCGGCCCGGGTCGCGTCCGCCCCGCCCACCTCGGCCACACTGGTGCCCTTGGGGCTGACCCAGCGATTCACTGCCGCCGCCTCTGCAGCCGCCGCCGGCAGGTCGAGGGTCGGGTTCGCGACCACGAGACCCCGCCGGATGCCCGGCGGCCTGCGGCGGGACCGGGCATCGATCAGGAGCGCGATGCTCGGCGCCATCAGGAGATCCCTGTCGCGCAGCGGCGCGGTAGCTTGGAAGGGGACCAGGTGAAGCAGCCCGTGGGGTACCACGATCACTCGCTGGGGATCGTGGTCGTCGAGGATCTCTCTCAGCGGCGACAGCGCGTCGTCGACGCCGGCGAGCAGGCGCTCGAGCGCCGCTCGGGGGTCGATCTGCCCCTCGTCATCCGCCAGCGCGAAGGCCCAGCTCGGCTCGTCCTCGCTGCCGAAGAGCTCGAGCCAGCGGGTCATCGGCCAGGAGCTCTCGAAGATCGCGTTGGCGGGGCTGTCGCGATCCTCGGGCGTCACGACTGCCGCCACCGTACCCTGTCGCGCCACCCCCAGCAGCACCGCGATCTCGCCGTCGCGGAGGCTGGCCGCGATCGCCGCGATCGATGGTCCCTCCAGCAACTCGCTGGAGGTCTCGGGCACCGCCGTGCGATAGGCCTCGAGCAGACGCGTCTGCGGCGTCGTCGTTACCCCGAGGAAGTCACGTTCCCGTGGCTTTCCGCGCACGTCAGCCTGGCCCTTCCGCGACAACGTGTAGAGACCGCCCTCGAGCTTGAGCAGACGCCGTCCGGCGCTGCTGCGCCGCAGCTCGGCGCGGTGGCGGAAGCGCAGGCTCTTGCCGAGCTCAAGGACCTGCACCGCCGCTCCCCACCTTCCCTGCCGCGCACTTGCCACCACCGCGCTCTCGACCACGTCGGCGAAGTTGGACCCCTCGTCGGCGACGTCCTCGTCGGTCAGCGCGGTGAGGTATCGCTCCGCGAAGGCCGGGAGCCGCGGCTCGAGAACGTCGCTCACCCGCGCGTCCTGTCCCAGACTGAGCCGGATACGTGTTTCGTGCATCGCGGCGAGGAGATCCGATTGCCCTTCGGCATCCGGGGAATCCACCACGCGCCCGAACGTATCGGCGGCGGCGGCGTCGTCGCCGCTGGCGGCAAGGCTGAGCGCGGCAGCGAGCATCGGGCCTGTCGAGTTCGCCGGATCGTCCTCCGCGGCCGACGTCAGGGCATCGAGGATCGGGTGTGCGCGCTTCGACCACGCCCGTTGTCCCGCGAGGTCCTCTCTGTCGCGGGCCTCGATTGCGCGGAGGCTGTAGTACCCGATCACGGAGAGGCGGAAGTCGTTGCGAATGGACGGGTCCTCCACCTCGGTCAGGCGCGCCAACACCTCCTCGAGCAGCTCCACCGACTCCTCCTCCGGGAGGAGCTCCTCGTCGAGCAACGTCTGAGCCGTAAGAGCTAGCCCGTCCGCGTCGTCTTCCGCCCTGGCTCTGTCCAGGGCTCGCAGCAGCCCGGCGCGACTGCCGTCAACATCGCGATCCGGGTGCCCCTCGGGCAGCTCCAGCACCGCCTTGGCCGCGAGCCGCTCGAGCCCTGCGCCACCCTCGGCGAGCGTGAGGCGCGCCGCGCTCGCCCTCCGCTCGGGTTCGTCGACCCGCTCGCTCAGCTTGCGACCGGCGAGCCACGCGAGGAACAGGTCCGTTGCCTCATCGAGCAGCGGCGCGGAGCGCCCGTGCGCTGTTCCCGCCTGCTTCTCCTGGTCGTCGAGAAACGCGAGCGAGTGACAAAAACGGGGACCAAACTCGAGCAGTCCTTCCACCAGCGCCGCCTCGCGTTCCTCGTCGCTGTCGGCCTCGAGCGCCCGCCGCACCCACTCCAGCTGGGCGCGGGCCTCGTCGACGCCGATCGGGGGCGCTTCGGTGGAGTCCTCGCGAGCCGTTGCCAGGCGAGTCTCCCGCACCGCCAACCGAGCTGCAACCGCGCTGCACTTCCTGCGCAGTTTTGTCACAGAAAGTGCGCGGTTTCGCTGCCCCCAAGCGTAAGCGGCTAGCCGATGGGCCGTGAAGGAATCGAACCTTCAACCTTGAGATTAAGAGTCTCCTGCTCTGCCAATTGAGCTAACGGCCCGCGCAAGAAGCGAGTCTAGCTCCCGTCCAACGACGCGAGTGCGTCCTCGCGCGACGAGTGGATGGGGAACACGCGGTCGAGACCGGTGATCTCGAAGATCTTGGTGATGTTGTCGTCCGTGCACACCAGCGCCAGGGATCCGCCGGTCGGGCGCAGCCGCTTCACGCCGCCCACGAGCACGCCGAGGGTCGTCGAGTCGATGAAGGTGGCCTTCGACAGATCGACCACGATCTGCTTCTTGCCCGACTCGATCAGCTCGACCATCCGCTCCTTGAACTCCGGCGCGGTATAGAGATCGACTTCTCCGCCCAGCTCGATTACGTGGGTGGCGTCGTCGATCGCCTCGTCTTCGATGTGGAAGTTCACGCTTCTCCCTGGTGTCGTCCGTTGCACCGCAGCTCAGGCTGCAGGACGGAAGGGTAAGCCAGACGGACCCTCACTGCTGCTGGGGGGCGGCGTTTTGCAGTTGCTTGGCCGCCTTTTCGATCTGCTTGCGCTGGTTCTTGGGCGCCAAGTCGACCGCCTTCTGCGCCGCCAGCTTGGCCGTTCGGGTGTCGCCGGCGGCGGTCGCGTACTGCACGAGCAGCAGGTAGGTGCGTGCGTCGTTGGACTTGGCGGCCAGCACGCGCACGGCTTCCTTGGCCTTGTCCGGCTGGTTGAGGCCGCCCGAGTCGTAGATGTTCAGCGCGTACTGGGCGAGGCCGGGATCGGGGTTGTTGTCCGTCGCGGCGACATAGCGCTCCCAGTACTGGCCCGCCTTGCGCAGCTCGTCCTTGCCCTCGGCGGGGATCGTCGTGGTGCCCGACGGCGTCTGCGACACCGCGGCCTGGTAGTTCATCCGCACCAGCTCGGCGAGGATCGCGGCGTTCTGGGGCGAGGCCTTGAGCCTCGCCTCCTGGCGGTCGATTCGCTTCTCGAGCTGCTCGTTGCCGGGGGTGCCGCTGCTGCTGTCGAACAGGTCGAACACGCTGCCAGTTCCCGAGCCGCCGATCCCGAACAGCACCAGGCCGCCGCCCATCAGAACGGCCAGGGTCGCGTATGTGATCTGCACCGCGCGGCGGCGCTTCCCTCTCAGGTCGAACAACATCTCAGCTGAAGGCTAGTGGCTGCCCTCGGGGGCGGGTTCCTCGGCTAAGTCGCCGAGCGGGCGCCCCCAGGCCGCCGCCATCAGGATGCTGAGCTCGTACAGCAGGTAGAGCGGGATCGACTCGAGGATCAGCGTGAGCGGATCGAGCGTCGGCAGCAACGACGCCAGCACCACGATCCCGACGATCGCGAAGCGGCGTCCGCGGCGCAGCTGCGCCGGGTTCGTGATGCGCAGCTTGCACGCGACCAGGATCCCGACCGGGATTTGGAAGCCGAGCCCCATCGCGAGCATCAGCAGCGTGACGAACGAGTAGTAGTCGCGCGCGCGCACCTGCGTGTTGAACTCGTCGGCGTTGAAGTTGAGCAGGAACTTCATCGCCGGCGTGAGCACGACGAAGTAGCAGAACACCACGCCCGCGATGAACAGCAGCGGGATCATCAGCATCAGCGGCAGCGCGACCCGCTTCTCGGTCGGGCTGAACGCGGGCAGCAGGAACGCGTAGATCTGGTAGAGGATCACCGGCAGCGAGATCAGCAGCGCCACGTAGGCGGCGTTGGTCAGCGTGGAGTAGAACGCCTCGGCCGGGCCCAGCGTGATCGGCTCGATGTCGTTCGGCAGCGGCGCGTTGATGATCTCCAGCACCAGGTGGTTCTGCCAGGCCGTCAGTGCCCAGGCGACGCAGAATGCCAAGGCGCAGACGATCAGCCGGCTGCGCAGCTCGTCGAGGTGGTCGACGACCGACAGTCTGTCCTCGTGGGATATCGGACGGATGCGCCGCACGCCCGCGCGGTACCTCCGCGGCTAGGACTTCTGCTCGCTGGGCGTCGCAGCGGTCGTCGGCTCGGACTTCTCGACGTTGCCCTCAGGCAGTTCGTTGTCCTTGCCGGTGACCGAGTCCTTGAACTCGCGCATGCCCTTCCCGAGCGAGCGACCCAGATCGGGCAGCCGCTTCGGGCCGAAGATGACGAGCACGATCACGAGGATGATCACGATCTCGAGTGGGCCTGGAGTCCACATGGCTCACCACATGGTAGTGGCTGATTGCTACTTGTCGAAGTTGAGGTAGAAGCGGCTCGGTGTGGGCTCGGCCTGCCCCTGGTACTTCGAGCCGGTCTCGCGCGAGCCGTAGGGCCGCTCCACCGGCCCGTCCATGCGCATGAAGGAGATCTGCCCGATCGGCATGCCCTCGTAGATCGTGATCGGGAGGTTGGCGACGTTCGACAGCTCGAGCGTCAGGTTGCCCGAGAAACCCGAGTCGACGAAGCCCGCCGTCGAGTGGATCAGCAGGCCCAGCCGGCCGAGGCTCGACTTGCCCTCGAGCCGCGCGACGAGGTCGTCGGGCAGCGTCACCTTCTCGAGCGTCTGGCCCAGCACGAACTCGCCCGGGTGCAGGATGAACGGCTCGCCGTTCTCGACCTCCACCAGCTCGGTCAGGTCCGGCATCGGCTGGCGCACGTCGATGTAGGGGTAGCGCCCGTTGTGGAAGACGCGGAAGCGGGAGTCCACCCGCACGTCGATGCTCGAAGGCTGGACGAGACCCTCGTCAAAGGGCTCTATGACGATGCGGCCAGCCTCGATTTCCGACCTGATGGTCGTGTCGCTCAGGACCACGGGGCCACGAGTCTATTGACGTATTCAAGTTCGCCGCCGGGGTGCCGATACCGCCTCCAGAGGATGAGGAAGATGGAAGGCCACGACGAACAGACCCACTACGTGAAGCGCGTTCTGCTCCCTAGCGGCAAGACGATCGAGGTCGTCTATTTCAGGGAGACGCTGCCGGTGGGCGACATCGCTCCGGAGGCGCTTGAGGCGGTCCCGGCGACCGACGATCCGCCGGCCGAGCCGCACCAGGATCTGCACCTCTGCCTCGAGTGCTCGTCGGACCTGGTCTACCCGGTGCAGTGGGAGGAGTCGGGCACGGAGAACTGGAGCGTGCTGCTCCACTGCCCGAACTGCGACGTCTACCGCGAGGGCATCTTCACCCAGGACACCGTCGAGCTGTTCGACGAGGAGCTCGACCGCGGCGCCGACACGCTCGCCCGCGACTACAAGCGGCTGATGCGCGCGAACATGGCCGAGGAGATCGAGCGCTTCGTCGGCGCCCTCACGGCCGGGGCCATCCTTCCCGAAGACTTCGCCGCTTAGGCGTACCGCTCCACCACGCCGTCGGCGACCAGCTCGAGTGCCTCGCGGCGCTGCGGAGGCAGGTCGAGTGAGCCCAGTGAGCCCTTCGCGCGCGTCACGTGCTCGAGCGCCTGCGCGCGCGCCTCGGCCAGCGCGCCGGTCGCGGCGATGCGGTCGCAGATCTCCTCCGCCTGCCGGGGTGTCAGGTCGCGGCCGAGCTGCGAGAGCGAGGGGTCGTGCGCGCGCGCGAGGATCAGCGGCAGCGTCACCGTCCCGTCGAGCAGGTCCGTGCCGCGCGGCTTGCCGGTCCGCTCCAGCGGCCCCGACACGTCGAGCACGTCGTCGAGCACCTGGAACGCCAGGCCGATGCCCTCGCCGAAGCGGCACAGCGGATCGGCCAGCTCCGCCCGCCCGCCGAACAGCGCACCCAGCTGGCACGACGCACAGAACAGGCTGGCGGTCTTGAGCCGGCAACGCTCCAGGTAGCGCTCGGGCGTGACCTCCGCGCTCCAGGCGTCGGCGCGCTGCATCAGCTCCCCGCGCGCGAGGGCGCTCGAGGCCTCGGACAACCAGCGCACGGCGTCCGGACTGCCCGTCGAGGTCAGCTCGGCGAAGGCGCGCGAGAAGAGCAGGTCGCCGGTGGTGGTGGCCGCCAGCCGGCCCCCCTCGGCGAACACCGTCGGGCGCCCGCGGCGCAGCGCGGCGCCGTCGAGCACGTCGTCGTGCACGAGCGTCGCCATGTGCAGCAGCTCGACTGCCGCGGCGGCGGCGACGAGGCGGTCGTCGCCGTCGCCGTTGGCGCAAAGGAAGACCAGCATCGGGCGCAGGCGCTTGCCACCCGCCGACAGCGTGGCGCCGGCGTGCCGGGCCAGCTCAGCCCCGTGGCCATCGGTCACCTCGGCGAGGCGCCCCTCGGTGCGGTCGAGCAGGCGCGTCAGCTCGGGACCGCCGGCGGCGAGCACCGCGCCGAGCTGCGCCTGGGTCGTGTTCACCGCGTGCCCCCGTGGATCGCGATGATGCCGCCGGCCGTGAGCACCCACCCCACGTCGCGCAGGCCGGCGGCGGCCATTCGCCCCGCGAGCTCGTTCGGATCGGGGAAGCGGCGCACGCTCGAGGGCAGGTAGGTGTAGGCGTCGGGGTCGCCCGCGAGCCGGCCGAGCGCCGGAACGGCCCTGTCGAACCAGAAGCGGAAGAACCAAGACAGCGGCGGCTTCTGG
>JBQGCL010000137.1:0-31607 GCA_052038485.1 Thermoleophilaceae bacterium
GACAAGGCCCGCGACTCCGAGCGCGAAATGCGCCTGAAGGCCCAGGTCGGCCCCGAGCTCCCCTTCGAGGAGGACATCACGCGCTGGTTCCCCCTCTGGGAGATCCCCGTCTGAGAGCGAGGGCTCGCGCGCGCCGCGCGCTCGCGGCTCAGCTCTCCCCGAAGTAGCTAGCCATCAGCAGCTCGCGGTTGCGCCGCAGCGCCTCGGCGTTGTCCTGGAGCACGACCTCGCCGTGCGAGAGGACGTAGCCGCGGTCGGCGATGCCGAGGGCGAGCTGGATGTGCTGCTCCACGAGCAGCACGCCGCAGCCGGTGTCCGTCGCGTACTCGCGCACGACCGGCAGCAGCCCCTCCACGATCAGCGGCGCCAGGCCGAGGCTGAGCTCGTCCAGCAGCAGCAGCCTCGGGTGGCGGGCCAGCGCGCGGGCGACCGCGAGCATCTGCTGCTCGCCGCCCGACAGCAGCCCGCAGCGGCGGTCGCGCAGCTCTGCCAGCGCCGGGAAGTAACCGTACGCGGCATCGGCGTCGAGCCGTTCGCGGCGGTGGCCCAGCCGGAAGTGCTCGGCGACGGTCAGCCCGAAGAACAGCCCACGGTTCTCCGGCACGTGGGCGATCCCCTTTCGCGCCCGTCCGCTGATCGAGGTGCCGGCCAGGTCGCGGCCGGCGAACGCGATGCTGCCCGCCATCGGGTGCACCACGCCCGAGACGGCTCGCAGCGTGGTCGTCTTGCCCGCGCCGTTGGCGCCCAGCAGCGCGACCACCTCGCCCTCGCCCACGCTCAGGTCGAGCTCGCGCACGACGGCGGCGTCCTCGTAGCCGGTCGTCAGGCCCTCGATCTCGAGCACGGCCGCGCTCATTCGTCCACCACCTCGGCCGCCGCGCCGCCCAGGTAGGCCTCGACGACGCGCGGATCGCGGCGCACCTCGGCGGGCGGGCCGGCGGCGATCAGCTTGCCGAACTCGAGCACGAAGATGCGGTCGCAGATGCTGAGCACGAGCCCCATGTCGTGGTCGATCAGCAGCATCGACATGCCGCCGTCGGCGAGCCGGCGCAGGCGCCGGCCGAGCTCGGTGCTCTCGCTCGTGTCGAGCCCGGCCGCCGGCTCGTCGAGGCAGAGCACCCGCGGGCCCATCGCGATCGCCCGTGCCACCCCGACGAGCTTGCGCTGCCCCTGCGACAGGTCGGTGGGCATCAGCTCGGCGGCCCAGCCGAGCTCGACCAGGTCGAGGCTCTCGTCGACCGACCCGTCGCCGGCGGCCACGCTGAGGTTCTCGCGGATGCTCAGGTCGTCGAACAGCTCGGTGCTCTGCCAGGTGCGCGACAGCCCGCGCCGCGCGCGCACGTGCGGGGCGAGGCCGGCCAGGTCATGGCCATCGAGTGCGACGTTGCCGCTGTAGCGCACGAAACCGGTGATCGCGTCGACGAAGGTCGTCTTGCCGGCGCCGTTGGGACCGATCAGGCCGACGAGCTGGCCCTCCGCCACCTCCAGGTCGAGCCCCTCCAGCGCGTGCACGCCGCCGAACCGGACCGATACGCCGCGGGCTTCGAGCAACTTGGTCACGACTTGACGAACACCCGCTCAGGCGTGGCGGTCTCCCGCCCCGCCGGTCGCTTGTGGAACCGCTTGTAGAGCGCGCCCGCCACGCCCTCGGGGTGCTGAATCAGCGTGAAGATCAGCAGCACACCGCCGAACAGCAGGATCCAGTTGCCCGAGATGCCGAGCCACTTGTCGAGCGCGTGCGGGAACAGCGCCTCGGTCGAGATCACGCCCGCGAAGATCGCACCCGAGATCAGCGTGATGCCGCCGGCGTAGGCGAAGGCGATCAGCCCGAGCGCGGTCAGCGCGTCGAAGCGGCTCGCGCTGACCGAGCCGAAGTTGTATGCGTAGAGCGTCCCGGCCACGCCCGCGATGAAGGCGCTGATGCCGAACGCGACCAGCTTCACGTTGCGCACGTCGACCGCCGCCGCGGCCGCCGCGCGCTCGTTCGAGCGGACGGCGAGCATGCGCCGCCCCAGGCTGCCGCGCCTGACCGCCGCGACCAACAGGCACATGCCGACCGTCACCGCGAGCACGAGCCAGCCGAAGACCGGGCTGGGCAGCGACCCGTCGAGGCCGCGGAAGCCCGCCTGCGGCCCCACGTCGAGGCCGAGCAGGTGGGGCTCGGGGACGGGCGAGCCGCTGGCGCCGCCGCCCCAGGTCTGGTTGAGGAAGCCGAATTGCGAGATCGCCACAGCCGCACCAAGCGTCACCACCGCCAAGCTCACCCCGCGCACGCGCAGCGCCGAGACGGCCGTCAGCAGCCCGAGCAGCACCGCGGCGCCGGCGCCCAGCACCGGCGCCAGGGGGAAGCCGAAGCCGGCGTCCACCGCCAGGTGCGAGACGGTGAAGCCGGCCACCCCCGCCAGGCTCAGCTGAACCACCGAGATCTGCCCCACGAAACCGGTGATCACCACCAGCGAGAGCGCCATCACGGTGCCGATCAGCGAGTTGATCAGCGCCTGCCTGAAGTCGAACGGCAGCACGACCAGCGCCAGCGCGCAGGCGATGGTGAAGCCGATCGCGGGCGCGGCCAGCCGCTCGGGCCGGGGCACCTCGGGCAGCCGCTGCTCGATCAGCTCCCCGCGGCCGGGCAGCGCAGCCCCGCGCAGGAACATCGCGGTGATGATGATCAGGAACGCGACCAGCTCCTTTACGCCCGGCAACGGCACGCCGTGGTCGGTCGGGAACCACGACTTGCTCGACCAGTAGTCGATCAGCGAGTTGAGGATCCCGATGCCGAGGCCGACGCCGCACGCGATCGCGAACGAGGTCAGGCGGGCGAGCAGCGCCGCCGCCAGCGCCGGGACCACCTGGAGCGGCAGCGAGACGGCGTCGAGCTGCGTGACCGAGGCGGCCAGCACCCCGACCGTCCCGGCGACCACGCTCGCCAGCAGCGTGTTGACCATCGACAGCTCGTTGGCCGACAGCCCGGCCAGCAGCGCCGACAGCTCGTTCTCGGAGGCGGCCCTCGTGGCCAGGCCGAACCGGCTGAAGCGGTAGAGCGCGAACAGCGCGGCCGCGATGCCGATCACCGTCCCGGCGAGGATGAAGCGGTCGACCGGCACGTTGACGTCGAACACCGTCACCGTGTCGCTCGGCAGGATCGACGGCTGCGGCTTCTGGGTCGTGCCGAAGGCGAGCAGCATCGACGCCTGCGCCACCAACAGCACGCCCAGCGAGGAGACGAGCTTGGCGAGCGGCGCCGCGTTGCGCAGCGGCCTGAACGCGACCAACTCGATCAGGACGCCCACCGCGATCGTGACGAGGAACGTGATCACGAGCGCCGGCGCCGTGGCGAACTCGGTGCCGAACTCGCCCGTCTTCAGCGACCAGAACGCGTAGCCCGCCAGCATCGCGATCCCGCCCGTCGCCAGGTTGATGATCCCCGACCCGCGGTAGGTCAGCACGATCGCGAGCGCGATCCCGGCGATCAGCGCGCCGGAACCGAGCCCGAGCAGGGCGAAGAGCAGGATGTCGCGCATCTATCTCCCGCGTCGGCGGAAGGCCCGGCTCACCCGGGCGGTTGCAGCCACTCGGCCGCCTTGTCGAACTGATTCTTCCCCGAATAGGTGAAGAACTGCGTCCGGTCGTTGCAGATCGCGGGCGCGTCCTTGTACTTCTCGCACTGGAGCTCCGGCGCTCCCAGGGCGACCGGACCTGTGAACGACCTCGCCTTCTCGAGGATCGCGTCCGTACTCAGCGAGTCGGCGCCGACCTCGTTGAGGAACTTGATCGTGGTCAGCACGCTGCCGAACTCGACGATCACCCACGGGTCGGGGGCGGTCTTCACGCCGTACTGCTGGGTCACCTTCATGTAGGCGGGCATACCGGGGTCCGTCTTGTCGCCGTACAGCGAGCTGGCGATCGCGTAGGTCCAGATCGGGTAGTCGCCGCCGAGCCCCTCCGAGACCGTCGGGTTGAGGCAGAGCGGTGCCGAGACGATCTTCTTCGCGTCGGTGATGCCGAGCTGCTTGAGCGCCTTGGCCTGGTTGACACAGCCCGAGGCGTCGCTGTACGGGATGACGATGTCGGCGGTCTGCGCGCCCGCGGCCGTCAGCGGGCCGATCAGGTCGGTCTGGCCCTGGGCGTAGCCGACCTTCTTGACCTCGATGCCTGCGGCCTTGAGGCCCTTGTCCAGCGCCGCCGCGCCGTCGGTGATGCCGGCGATGTTCGGGTACACGAGCGCGGCGGTCTTGGCGCCGAGCTTGTCCTTCGCGTAGGTGCCGAACGGGCCGAGCACGTGCGTCGCGTCGCCGAACAGGACCGTCGCGTTCTTCTGCACGCCGTCCACGGGCGTCACGGCGACGCCGACGATGACGGGCTTCTTGCCGCCGATCGTCGAGTAGAACGGCTGGATGCCGATCGCGACGCCGCCGACGTTGATCGCCGAGACGTCCTTGTCGTTGCCGAGCTTCTGACCGCAGGTCGTGCCTTCCTCCTCGGCGTTCTTGATGAAGCACTTCTTGAGCGCGACGGGGTGGCCGTCGATGCCGCCGAGCTGCTCGTTGGCGACCTTGACCGCCAGGTCGGCGCCGTCGGTGGCGTCCGCGCCGATCTCCTGCTGGCCGCCCTCCTGGTTGAGCCAGCCGATGTAGACCGTCGACTTGCTCGAGTCGGCCTTGCCGGCGGTGCCGCCCACGTAGTCGACGTAGTTGGTGACGGACTCCTCACCCGCCCCGCCCGACTGATCGCCGCCGCCTCCGGTGTCGGCCGCGTTGTCGCCACCGCCCCCGCTGGGCTGTGACTCGTCGTCTTCGTCGCCGCAAGCGGCCAAGAACAACACCAACCAAACGAGTCCAACCACCAGGAGCCCAGCCCTACGGACGTGCGACATCAAGGTCTCCTCTCCCTCGTCTCGCGCGGATTTAACCGCATCGTTCGCTATCTTGGCAACAATCTTTTAGACGATTTGCCCCGCGGGTAACCTGGCCAACCCCATGAGCACGAGATCACGCTTGCGCGACGACGACGGCTACCTCCAGCTGCGAGGCGCCATCCTGCGCGGCGACCTCGTGCCGAACCAGCGCCTGGTGGAGGCCGACATGAGCAGCGCGTTCAAGCTGCCGAGGGCCGCCGTACGGACCGCGCTGGTGCGCCTCGAGCACGAGGGGCTGATCGAACGCGAGCCGCATCGCGGCGCGCGCGTGCGGATGGTGTCCGAGGCCGAGGCCGTGGAGATCCTCCAGGCGCGCGCGGCGCTGGAGGGCCTCGCCGCCAGCCAGGCCGCGCTGAACATCACCCGCGCCGGCGCCGATGAGCTGCGTGGCGTGCTCGAGCGCCAGCGCGCGAGGCTGGCCGAGCAGGACCTGATGGGAGCGTCGGACATCAACGCCCAGCTGCACGCGAAGATCGTCCAGCTGTCCGGTCACGCCACCGCCCAGCGCCTGATCAGCTCGCTCAACTCGCAGATGGTGCGCTTCCAGTTCCGCACGATCCTGATCCCGGGCCGTCCCAATCAGTCGCTCGAGGAGCACGGGGCGATCGTGGAGGCCGTGGCCGGCGGCGACGCGACCAAGGCCCAGCGCGCGATGCACCGGCATCTCACGAACGTCGCGCAGGCGCTCGAGCGCTCGGTCTAGCCCGAAGCAGGCGGCGCCTGCCCAGGGTTCGATCTCACGCCGCGGCCGCCGCGCCCCAGAGCTCGCGCGACGCGAGCTGCGCGCCCTCCGACAGCACGGCCAGCTTGGCCCACTGGATCTCCGGGTGAACGCGGCGCACGAACGCGCCCTGGGCGAAGCCACAGTCGGTACCGGCGAGCACGTTCTCGCGCCCGACGACGTTCGCCAGCCGGACCAGCCGCTGCGCGACCAGCTCCGGGTGCTCGAGCACGTTGGTGTGGTGCGTGACCACCCCCGGGATCAGCTTCTTGCCGTCGGGCAGCTTCACGTCCTCCCAGATCCGCCACTCGTGCTCGTGGCGTGCGTTCGACTGCTCCATCGCGTAGTAGCCGGCGTTGACCCGCAGGACCATGTCGATCACGTCCTTCAGCGGCGGGTCGTACGCGTGCGGGCCGTGCCAGCTGCCCCAGCAGATGTGGTAGCGGACGCGCTCCTCGGGGAGCCCCTTCAGCGCGTGGTTGAGCGCGTCCACGCGCAGCTCTGCCCACTTGCGGTAGTCCTCCCACGAGCCGCCGAGCGACATGATCGAGTCGGCCTCGTGCATCAGCACGGCGTCGTCGACCTGGACCATCAGGCCCGAGTCGACGATCGTCTTGTACTCGTCGTGGAGGGCGTCGGCCAGCCCGTATACGAACGCCTCCTCGTCGTCGTAGTGCTCGTTCTCGAGCCAGTACGCGCTCGCGGGGGCGACGACCGGCAGGAACGCGTCCGTGAAGTCGTAGCCCTCGAGCGACTGCTTGAGGTTGTCGATGTCGCGCTGGAGCAGCGTCGTGTCGTACTGGATCGGCCCGGTGCAGAACCACTTCATGCCCTCGGGCGGAGCGTCCGGGTCGATCTCGGCGTCGCCTGAGCCCTGACTCTCGCGGTTCTCATGCTCGAACTCCTTGTCGAGCTCCTGGTAGAAGCCGGGGAAGTGCTGGCGGTCGCGGCTCGGCGGCAGGATGCTGGCGCTGTCGAGCTGCACCATGCGCGGCTCGAGCCCCGTGACCCGCTCGTACAGGTAGGTGATCCAGGTCGCCTTGCCCATCTCGCCGTCGTTAGGGACGTCGATGCCGGCCTCGCTCTGGCGGCGCACCTGGTCGGCGACCGCCTCCTTGAGCGTCCGCTGGTAGGCGTCCTCGTCATAGGGCTGCCCGCTGTCCTTGAGCTTGAGGAACTCGAGCAGCTCTGGCGGCCTGATCAGGCTGCCGGTGTGCGTAGCAAGGATTCTGTCTGTGTCAGCCACGTGCCGGAGTCTTCCACTCGCGGCAGTTTTGTCAACAATCCGGGCAACGATCCCGGAGGCGAGGCTAGCCCCACACTTCCTGGGCCGTCTCCACCACCAGGCGCAGCTTGGCCGCCTGGTCGTCGCGGGTCAGCTTGTTGCCTTCCACCGTCGACGAGAAGCCGCACTGCGGCGACAGGCAGAGCTGGTCGACGTCCACGTACCGGGATGCCTCATCGATGCGCCGCTTGAGCAGGTCCTTGTCCTCGAGCCGCGGGCGCTTGGTGGTCACCAGGCCCAGTACCACCATCTTGCCCTTCGGCACGAAGCGCAGCGGCTCGAAAGTGCCCGACCGCTCGTCGTCGTACTCGAGGAAGAAGCCGTCCACCTCGAGGTCGTTGAAGAGCGCCTCGGCCACGAAGTCGTAGCCGCCCTCGGCCGCCCACATCGACTGGTTGTTGCCGCGGCACATGTGCGTCGTGACCGCGAGGTCGTCGGGCCGCCCGGCGAGCGCGCGGTTGATGTTGGCGATGTACTGCTCGTGCAGGTGCTCGGGATCACCGCCGATAGCGACGATGTGATCTCGCTGAGCCGGGTCGTTGACGTAGGCGAGGCTTGTGTCGTCGAGCTGGAGGTAGCGGCAGCCGAGGTCGTAGACGCGCTGCACCTCCTGTGAGTAGGCGGACGTCAGGTCGGTCCAGAAGTCGTCGAGCTCGGGGTAGACCGAGCTGTCGATCGACGAGTTGCCGCCGCGGTAGTGGACCATGCTCGGCGACGGGATCGTCAGCTTCGGCGTGGCGCCGTCGACCGTGTCGCGCAGGTACTCGAACGCCTCGCCGAAGATCGTCTTCGGCAGCGTCACCTTGTCGGCCACGTGCATCGCCGGCGGCGCGTAGTCGTACTCGCCCTGCTCGTCGCGGAAGTGCACGTGCAGGCTCTCGCCCTCGACCTGCTCGACGCCGCCGAGCTGGTAGATGAAGTCCATATGCCAAGAGGTGCGGCGGAACTCGCCGTCGGTGGCCGACTGGAGCCCAACCTCCCGCTGCATCGCGACGACGTCGCGGATCGCCTCGTCCTCGACGGCGCGCAGCTCGTCGGCCTCGATGCGCCCGGCGGCGTGGTCGTCGCGGGCGGCGAGCAGCTCGGGCGGGCGAAGCAGGCTGCCGACGTGGTCTGCTCGGAATGGAGGCCTCTCGCGCATGACAGGGGGTTTAGCATGGGCGCCATGGCGCAGTCCATGACGGAGACGCGCACCGGCCTCTTCATCGGGGGCGAGGCCCGCCCCGCGGACGACGTCTTCCCGGTCCAGGACCCGGCCGCGCCGGACACCGTCGTCGGCCACGCCGCGGCGGCGACCACCGAGCAGGCGCAGCAGGCGGTGCGGGCCGCCCACGACGCATTCGAGCCGTGGGCCCAGCTGGGAGCGAAGCGGCGCGCCGAGCTCGTCCTGGCCGCGCTCGACGGGCTCGCCGAGGACCACGACGACCGCGCCACGCTGCTGTCGCGCGAGAACGGCAAGGTGCGCGGCGAGGCCGACATCGACCTGCACGTGATGGCCGGCCGCTTCAAGCTCGCCGCGGAGCTCGCCGACGAGGTCGACGCGGTGCGAACGCTCGAGGGGCCCCCGCTGCGCACGACGATCGCCCGCCTGCCGCTCGGCGTCGTCTCGATCATCGTGCCGTTCAACTGGCCGCTGGCGATCCTCGGCGCCTCGCTGCCGCAGGCGCTGGTCGCCGGCAACACCACCGTCGTCAAGGCCCCGCCGACCACGCCGCTGGCGTTCGTCCGGACGCTCGAGCGAATCGGCGCGGCGCTGCCGCCGGGTGTGTTGAACGTACTGAGCGGCCGCGACGAGGTGCTCGGCCCGGTGATGATCCAGGACCCGCTCGTGGCCAAGGTCGCGTTCACCGGCAGCGTGGGCGCCGGGCGCGTGATCATGGGCATGGCGGCCGAGAGCCTGACCCGCGTCCAGCTCGAGCTCGGCGGCAACGACCCGGCGCTCGTCCTGGCCGACGCCGACCTCGACGCCGACGCGATCCACCGGCTCGGCATCGGCGCGTTCCTCACGACCGGCCAGGTCTGCATGGCGATGAAGCGCCTCTACGTGCACCGCTCCCGGTACGACGAGGTCGTCGAGGGCCTCGCGGGCGAGCTCCGGTCCACGCGGCTCGGCCCCGGACTCGATGCCGAGACGACGATGGGCCCGCTGCACACCGCCCGCCAGCGCGATTTCGTGGCCGAGCTGGTCGAGGAGGCGCGCGGCAAGGGCGCCGAGGTGCGCGAGTTCGGCGAGGGCGCCGAGGGCGGCCAGTTCCTCAAGCCGTCGCTGGTGCTCGACCCGCCGGCCGACGCTCGCGTGGTGACCGAGGAGCAGTTCGGCCCGACGCTGCCGATCATCCCCTTCGACGACGAGGAGGACGCGATCCGCCAGGCCAACGACACCTGGTCGGGCCTGTGCTCCTCGGTCTGGTCGTCCGACCCCGAGCACGTCGAGGCGGTCGCCGCGCGGCTGCGCACCGGGACCACCTTCGTCAACGCCCACAACGCGCCCTGGCTCGACGACCGGGCGCCATTCGGGGGCTTCAACAAGAGCGGCATGGGTCGCGAGATGGGCGTGGACGGCATCCTCGCGTTCACGGACACCCACTCGACCTCGGTCACCGTCTAGGGCTTGCCCGCCCTCGGCTTCGTCGTTCGGCCCGAGCACCCGCCCGAGCAGCTGGCGGTGCGGGCGCGCGCGGTCGAGGAGGCGGGCTTCGACGAGCTGTGGCTGTGGGAGGACTGCTTCCTGGCGGGCGGGATCGCCAGCGCCGCGACCGCGCTGGCGGCGACGTCGCGGGTGCGCGTCGGGCTCGGGATCATGCCGGCGCCCGTGCGCAACCCGGCGTTCGTGGCGATGGAGCTGGCCGCGCTCGCGCGCATGCACCCGGGCCGAGTGCTGCCCGGCTTCGGGCACGGCGTGCCCGACTGGATGCGCCAGATCGGGGCGAAGCCGGAGTCGCAGCTGGCGCTGCTCGAGGAGACGATCTCGGCCGTGCGGGCGCTGCTGGCCGGCGAGCGGGTCTCGGTCGAGGGCCGCTACGTGCGACTCGACGGCGTCGCGCTCGACCATCCGCCCCACGAGCCGCCGCCGGTGTTCACGGGTGTGCGGCGCGCGAAGTCGCTGGCGCTGTCGGGACGGGTCGCGGACGGGACGATCCTGGCCGACCCCTCGCCGCTGCCCTACATCGCCTGGGCGCGCGAGCAGATCGCGGCGACCCGGCCGCACCGGCTGACGGCCTTCACCCTGATCAGCATGAACCCCGACCTCGCCGCCGCTCGCGGCGCGCTGCGGCCGCTGATCGAGGAGCGCCTGGCCGAGGGTGGGCCCCAGTTCGACGGGCTCGACGCGACCGGCGACGACCTGATCGACAGGCTCGCGGCGCTCGGGCCGCCCGAGCGCTGCGCGGCGACCATCGGCGAGCTCGCCGAGGCCGGCGCGGACTCCGTGGTGCTGGTGCCGCCACCTGGCTTGGACGTCGACGTGGCGACGCTCGGCCGCGAATTGCGCCGCTAGACCAGCGCGGCGGCCATCCGCTCGCAGGCGCGTCGGGCGAACCTGACCTGCTGTGCCCGTCCGAACAGGCGGAAGCCGAGCCGGACGAAAGGGTTGGGGATGCGTGCTGGGCGCGACACGACGTGGATGCGGAACTCGACCGATCCATCGTCGAGCCATTTCCAGACGGCATAGTCCATCTGCCCCATCTCCAGGTGACCCTGCAGAGTGCGGTAGCTCCAGCCCCACACTTGCACCGGCCGGCCTCGGTGCTGCTGCAGCTCGTCGACGACTCCGCCGACCCGCACACCGAAGCGAAAGCGCAGCCCCCAGAAGCGCGCCTCGAGCAGTATGTCGCGGCCCTCGAGCTCGGACTCCGGCGCATAGACGGCCTTGACGATGCGAGGGTCGGCGAACTCGTAGTCCTCCATCAGCCGCCGTGCGCGCTCCCAGGTGCCGCCGGGCTCCGGCGGGCCAGGTGGCTCGGGGGGGAGCGGCTGACAGTAGTCGTCCACCTTCCAGCCGCCGTCCGCCCCGGCGAGCGCGGCCGTGTCGTAGTTCGGCGCGGCGTCGTGCAAGGCGCGCAGCCGCCGTAGCGCCCGCGGGTTCGCCAGCGACCGTTCGTCGACGCGGCGGGTGTGGATGCGCAGGCCGCCGTCACGCTCGCCGCCGGACAGCTCAACGACGCGCTCGAGGAACGACGTCCACATGTGGAACTGGACCTCCTTCGAGATGCGCAGCCCGTCGTAGAGCAGGTTCGAGAAGCGATCGCCCCCGCGTGCCCACGACTCGATTGAGAACAACAGCCGGCCGTCGTCCTCGCCTGCGGAGAAGGCGATCTGACCGGCCTCTAGGTGCCCCTCCAACGTGGCCAGCCGGAAGCAGCACTCGGTCCGCTCGACAACCCGGACGGGTCCGTCCCACGGCCCGGGCATGCGGACCAGGTATTCATCCCCGACGGCCATCTGGCCGTCCGCGCCGCGCGTCTTCTTGAAGGTGGCGAACTCAGAGGGCGCGGCGCGATCGGGGTCGCCCGCGACGCGCGCGATCAGCTCCGCCGGCGCCAGCCGGCTCTCCCTGATCACGCTCAGGTAACGGCGGTGATAGAGCGGTCCAGCTCCGTCGGCGGGGGTCTGCAGACCGCTGCGGCTGATCCGATCCGGCAGCGGCGGCGCGGAGTCGTCCTCCTCGGAACCCTCCTCCTCCGAGCGGTAGAGCGGCGTGGTGCGCCACATGTAGCGCCAGGACGTGAGAGCGATCCCGAGGGGCCAGCGCGTGGCCGTGGCGAGCCGGCGGGTGAGGGTCTGCTGAGGCATGGCTGGGAAGGCCTCGGGTACCCGGCCCAAATGGTCACCAAGCTTCTGCGGGCCGCGCACGTGCGCGGCTGGTACCTGCACGTCGCCTCGCTGAGCTCGGTCGGGCTCTGCGTGGTCCTTTGGATTCGCGCAAAGACCGTCGACCAGGAGGAGCGCGGCAACGCGGAGCGGCGCGCCCTGTTCGTGGGCCTGTGGCCGCCGATGTTGTGGCTGATCGGCGAATCGCTGCGCGCCGACGAGCGCTGAGCGGTTAGATGCGCGTATGGACAACTATCCCGTCGCGTTCTCGGTTGAGTATCCGGACCGGGCCCTCAACCGCCTGACCACCGCGTTTCGAATCTTCACCGTCATCCCGATCGCGATCGTGCTCGGGTCGATCATGGGCTTCCAGGGCAGCTACGACACGGGGGCCGAAAGCGGCACCTGGGCGGCAGGCGGCACGGGGCTGCTGTTCATCCCGCCGCTGCTGATGATCCTGTTCCGCCAGAAGTACCCGCGCTGGTGGTTCGACTGGAACCTCGAGCTGCAGCGCTTCGCCAACCGGGTGGCGATCTACTTCGCGCTGCTCGACGACCGCTACCCGTCGACCGACGACCACCAGGCCGTGCGGCTCGACTTCCCCTATCCGAACGCCGAGCGGGACCTCAACCGCTGGCTGCCGCTGGTCAAGTGGTTCCTGGCGATCCCGCACTACATCGTGCTGTTCGTGCTCTACATCGGCGCGATCTTCGTGGTGGTCGCGGCGTGGTTCGCGATCCTGTTCACGGGCCGGTACCCGCGCGGGCTGTTCGACTACATCGTCGGCGTCGGCCGCTGGCACAACCGCGTCGTGGCGTACGCGTTCACGCTGGTCACGGACCGCTACCCGCCGTTTCGCATGTCTCCCTAGCGCCCTCTCGCCTCGGGATCACCCGCCCGGGGGGAGGCGCGCTCACCCGCCGGATCGTGAGGCTGCGCTCGTGGGGCGGTGCACCCCGTGACCTACCTGGCCGCGACGGCGCAGAAGCGTGCCGCCGAGGTCGCGACGTGAGCGCCCGCGCCGCGCATCACACGGTTCGCGCGCCCAGCCGGGCTTTCCGCCTGCGCATCTGGCTGAGTTCCGCCATGTGGGTGCCCGTCCTGGCCGCCAACATACTCGCGGTCGCCGCTGCCATCGGACTGGCGCTCGTCGACCGCCAGCTCGGTCGCGGGCACGGGCTGCAGATCTCCCTGTCGGCCGGAGAGGCGATCTTCACCGCGCTGGCGGGCGGCATGATCACGTTCACGGGGATCGTGTTCTCGGCGGTCTTCGTCGCGGCGCAGATCCAGACCTCCTCCTACTCGCCGAGGCTCGCCGCGAGGCTCCGTCGCGACCCGGTGGTGATAGCCGGGCTCGCCCTGCCGACCGCCACCGCCACCTACTCCCTTGTCGCGCTCGCCGCGATCGGTCACGAGGCCATTTCAGACGGGCGCGACTCGCTCCCCGCCGCCACGGTCGTCTGCGGGCTCGTTCTGGCGGCGGTGACGCTCGGCGCCTTCGTCGCCCTCGTGCAGCGTGCGTTCGAGAGCACGCAGATCGGCGGCATCCTGCGCGCGCTGCTACGGCGCGGCTACGCCGTCATCAACGACGTACACCCGCGCGACGTACCGCCCGGCGACGCCGCACTCGCGCCGATCGCCGACGGCCCCGCAGCCGAGATCGCGCACGCCGGCGCTCCGGCCGTGATCGCCGCCGTCGACCGTGCCGCGCTGCTGCGGCTTGCGGATCAGACGGGCGGGTTCGTGGAGGTTGTCCCGAACGTCGGCGAGTACATCGCCCCGGGTCACGTCGTGCTCCGGATCCGCGGCGGGCGGACCGAGCCAAGCGCCGCGCTCGCAAGGCGCGTCTTCGTGCTGGCCCGGCAGCGAACGATCGATCAGGACCCGGCCTTCGCGATCCGCATGCTCGCCGACATCGCCATTCGCGCGCTGTCCCCGGCCGTCAACGACCCGACTACCGCGGTCCAGGCGCTCGATCGGATCGAAGCGCTGCTCACCGAGCTCGCGCCACGGCAGCCCGGACCTTCGTACGTCGTGGACGCCGGCGGGGCCCCGCGCGCCATCGTCCCGGCGCCCCGCTGGGCCGCCTACGTCGAGCTCGGTCTCACGGAGATTCGTCGCTACGGCTACTCCGCGCCCCAGATCGTGCGCCGCCTCGGTGCGGTCTACGACAAGCTCGGCGAGGTCGCGCACGGTGCCGACCGCGACCGGATAGAGCTCGAGCGGCGGCTGCTCGGCGTCGCCGTCGCGACGCACTATCCGGACGAGGAAGAGCGCGCCATCGTGGAGCGGCCCGACAGGCTTGGCCTCGGCGGCGCGGGGTTGGGCTAGACGGCCTCGAGGTGCCGGCAGCGCTCCTCGATCGCGGCGCGGATCTTGTTCGCCACCTCGGGCAGCTCGCGTGACGTCTGGCGGAACGCCTGGGCGGTCATCACGACGACCTTGATGGGGGAGCTCGCGACGACGGTCGCGTTGCGGCGGGTGTCCCCCACCAGGCCCATCTCGCCGAAGAAGTCGCCCGGGCCGAGCTCGGCCAGCAGCTGCTCGCCGCGCCTCACCTCCACGGTGCCCTCCTCGATGGCGAAGAACTCGTAGGACCACTCGCCCTCGCGCACGATCGCCCGCCCCTGCTCCAGGTCGACCTCGTCGGTGCGGGGCGCCAGGGCGCGTCGCTCCTTGCGGTTGAGCCCCTGGAACAGCGGGATCTGGCTCAGCCGACCTTCGTCCATCGATCTCCTCCTAGTCCGGGATCAGACCGTCACCGGTGAACTCGCCCCGCGCCTCGGCGAATGTGATGTCGCGCGGGGGCAGGATCACGTCGGACTCGACCAGTTCCTCGTCGTCCAGCGTGTTGCCGTCGTTCGCCACCAGCTCGAGCATCTGCGACCAGAGCTCGTGGAAGCCGGTCTCGTCGCCCTGCTCGACCGCCGCCACGGCCCGGTTGTCGAGCTCGTTGAGTCGGTCGGCGTCCTCATCGGGCAGCCGGAACTGCCCCTCCCCCGCGATGCGGACGATCACGCCTTCTCCTCCCCCTGCTCGAGCGCGGGGGCGTCGCCGCCGCCCTGGCCGAGCTCGGCCTTCATCTTGGCCAGCTCGTCGTCGACCTGGGCGCCGCTGGTCAGCTCCGACAGCTGGCGGTCGATGTCGTCCTGGCCGCCGCCGAGCTGGCTCAGGTCCTCGAAGGTGCCGGCCTTCTCGAGCTCCTCGACCGCGGACGCACGCGCGCGCATCGTCTCGGTCTTGTCCTCGGCGCGCTGGATCGCGAGGCCGAGGTCGGCCATCTGCTCGCCCACGCCGTTGGCGGCCTCGGAGATCCGCACCTGGGCCTCGGCGGCCGAGTACTGGGCCTTGATGACCTCCTTCTTGGTGCGGAACTGCTCGATCTTCTGGCGCAGCTTCTGCTCGTTTTCGGTGAGCGCCTCCTGCTGGGCCTCGAGCTCCTTGACCTGGGAGTCGAGCGACTGGAGCTCGGTCTGCGCGAGCGTCTTGCGTTCGAGCGCGAGCCGGGCGAGGTCCTCGCGGCCCTGCGAGAGCGCCTGACGCGCCTGCGTGTCGAGCTTGACGATGTTTTGCTCGAGCTTGGAGGACTGCATCTGAAGGCGCTTCTTCGACGTGACCACGTCGGCGATGCCCTTCTTGACGTTCTGAAGCAGCTCGACCTGCTTCTGGTAGCCGTAGTCGAGCGTCTCGCCGGGGTCCTCCGCCCGGTCGAGCATCCTCGAGATCTTCGCCTTGATGACGGTGGACATCCGCCCGCCGAGCCCTGGCATCCCGCCTCCTTCAGCTTGACTGTCTTCGGGATTGGAGACCTAGACTACCCGGCGCCGTGCAGCCGAGACCGCCATCCCACTCGCGCTCGGAGCTGAGCCGCTGGATGCGCGTCAGCGACGCGAACAACTCCGGCAACGTGCACGGCGGCGTGATCATGTACCTCTGCGACGAGGTGGCCGGGATCGCGGCCGTGCGGCACTCCGGCGGCCGGGTCGTGACGGTCGCGATGGACCGCATGACGTTCGTGCGCCCGGTCTACGTCGGTCACCTCGTCACGGTCCGCGCGACGGTCAACGCGGCGTGGCACACGTCGATGGAGGTGGGCGTGCGCGTCGAGGCCGAGAACATCCGCTCGGGCGAGCTCACGCACACCTCCACGGCCTACCTGACGATGGTCGCGCTCGACGAGGACGGCCGGCCCGCGCCGGTGCCGCCGATCGCGCCTGAGACGCCCGACGAGGAGCGCCGCGCGCGCGAGGCGCAGGTGCGGCGCGACAACCGGCTCGCCGAGCGCGAGCGGATCGACACCGAGCGTTCCGACTAGACCGCCGGCTCGGTCAGCTGCCGCCACTCGGTGAAGCGGCCGTCCTCGATCGTGTAGCGCACCCTCGCCGTCCCGGTGCACGAGCCGCCCGGCCCCGGCTTGAGCCGGAACGTCGCGAGCACCTTGGAGGCGCCTTCGTCGAGGAGCGCGATCAGCTCGGCGTGACAGGGCAGCGTTGCGTTGAAGGCTCGCGCGGCGCGCCGGTTCCGCAGCCGGTAGGGCGGCCCGCTCTGGTCGATGATCGCGCCGGGGGCGAAGAAGTCGGCGGCGTGGCTGAAGTCGTAGTGCTCGACCGCCATCAGCCAGTCGCGGATCATCACCCCCTCGGGCGAGTGGATGCCGCCCGGTGGGTCGTCGTCGTTGCCGGCGCAGCCCGAGAGCGCGGCGGTCGCGACCAGCGCGACCGCCGCCCGCCTCACGCCCGCTCCAGCCTTCGGCGCAGCTCGTCGCCGCGGCCGGAGGCGACGGCGCGCGCCGCTCGGCGCTCGCTCAGCTCGAGCCCGCGCGCGTTCGCCAGCTCGAGCAGCTCCTGGCGCTCCTCGGACTCGCGCGCTGTCTTGATGAACAGCCACCCGAGGAGAAGTACGGTCACGATGCTGCTTTCGATCATCATGATCGTCCCCGCAGCGCCTTGGTCCTGGAGCGGCGTGAGGTCCCAGCTCGCCTCGCCGGGGCGGTAGTCGGGGTAGAAGACGCTGCCCGACCAGATGAAGACGTTGCCGAGCAGCCCGCCGGCCAGCCGCACCGCGACGATGTAGCCGAGCTTGGCCCCGTTGCCGAACCAGGCCGGCTGCGGCAGCGGACCGAGTAGGGCGAACCACATCATGAAGCCGAAGAAGACGAAGCTCGTGTGCTGGAGCGCGTGCACCCCTTCGTGGGCGAGCGCCGCCTGGTAGAGGGCCGGGATGTGCCAGACGTAGAGGTCGACGGCCCACAGGCTGAACGCGACGACCGGGTGCGCGAGCACGCGCAGCCGCCGCGCGACCGGCGTGGCGAGCACGGGCTGGAGCACCGGCCCGGTCACGCCGAGCACCAGCAGCAGCGCCGCCAGGTCCGCCATCAGCACGTGCTGGGCCATGTGGGCCAGCACCAGCTCGCCGCCGATGTGGGCGACCGGCGAGACCAGCGCCACGAGGATCAGCCCGATGCCGAGGCCGAAGCTCGCCATCCGCCAGGGCGCCACCGGCCGCCCCTGCCGCGCGAGCGTCCTGGCCCGCACCCAGTAGGCGGCGAGCGCCAGAAACGGGGGGAGCAGCTGGAGCGGCTCGAAGACGCCGCTCCCGACGTGCGCGAGCGGGACGATCACCGGGTCGAGCTTAGACCCCGGCGAGCTCGATCCGCTCGGCGTCCGGCTCGGCGAAGCGCGCCGTGCGCCTCGCCTCAGCGCGGATCGAGGCCTGGGCCGACTTGCGGATGTCGATGTGGGGCTCGATCACGACCTTGACCCGCCGCGTGGCACGCTCGAGCTTCCAGGAGGCGGCCACGCGGCCGTCGACGGTGACGGTCTGGTCGCCGCTCAGCGTCAGCCTCAGCGGGCCCAGCTCGGGCGGGATGATCCGGTCGCGGTCGGCGTAGGCCAGCAGCACCTGGTCCCAGCGCGACAGGAAGCGAACCGGCAGCCGGGTGCGCGCCGGCGGCAGCGGCGCACCGGGAAGGTCGAACAGCTCGGCGCCCTGCTCGTCGCGGTAGGTGACCGTGTCGAGCCGTTCCCAGGCGGCGGCGAAGTCACGCTGGGCCACACCCGCCCACGCCGCAACGTCACGCTTGCTTGCAGGCCCGAACGCGCCGAGATAGCGCTCCAGCACCAGGGTCGCGGCGTCGTCCGGGTCGGGCAGCGGGCGCGGATCGAAGACGAAGCGCGGTCGGCGCCGGTCGCGCCAGAAGCCGGCCGGCGGCACGTGGACGACCGGCAGCACGCTGCGGGCGAACATCACGGAGTACCACTCGTGGTCGGTGCGGATGCCCTGGTAGCGCCCCAGCACGTACTCGCGGATGTCGTTGTTCGAGCGCGGCTCGCGCAGGAACGCGCGCAGATCCGCCTCGACCTGTTCCTCGTCGAGATGGGCATAGTCCTTACGCCACTTGCGCATCCGGGTCTGACGCGACAGCTGGTGGTAGGCCGGGTAATCCTGGCCGGCGACCAGGTGCAGCGTCAGCCGCATGATCGTCGCCTTGACGACAGCGCTCGACTCGATCGCCGCTTCGAGCTCCCTGGGGGCGAAGCCGTCCAGCCGCGCGGCGAGCGCGATGTAGGGAGCGGGCGAGTCCTGGCCCTGGAGCGGGGTCAGCCGGCGGATCGCCTCGGCCGGATCGAGCCGCGCGCGCTCGAGCAGCAATTGCCGCGCCGCCAGCGCGGCCGTGAGTCGCTTGAGGGAAAGGGTCTCGCTCAGCCGGTCGGCAGCGTAGCGGCGGCCTCGCGGACCGTGTCGCCAAGCTTCGCGCCGTTCTGCGCGGCCGGGTCCGGCGTCCCCTCACGGCGCTGCTGGTACTCGGTTCGCTGCATGCGCGAGATGACCAGCCTCTGCACCTGGGCCGTGCCCTCGAACAGCTGGTAGATCTTGGCGTCGCGGAAGAACTTCTCCAGCGGGCAGTCGGTCGTCTGCGCGAACGGGCCGACCAGGTCCATCAGGGTGGTCGTCGCCCACATCGCAACGTCGCCGGCCTTGAGCTTCGACATCGAGCCCTGTCCGCCGGTCAGCGGGATGCCGTTGCGACCCATCCAGGCCGCGCGCCAGACGAGCAGCCGGGCGGCCTCGATCTCGGTCGCGACCTCGGCGAGCACCTGCTGGATGCGCTGCTGCTCGAGCAGCGGGGTGCCGTCCTCCTCCTTGCCCTCGAGGTACTCGAGCGTCCACTCGTAGGCGGCCTGGGCGATGCCGAGCGCCGAGGCGCCCACCAGCGGACGGGTCAGCTCGAAGGTGGCGAGCGCGTTCGAGGAGCGGCCGGTGGACTCGCCGGAGCGGGCGCGGGCCAGCTTCTTCTCGAGCTTGTCCTGCCCTCCGAGCAGGTACTCCGCCGGGACGCGGCAGTCCTCGAGGATCACCTCGGAGGTCTGCGAGGCGCGGATGCCGAGCTTGGACTCCTTCTTGCCCATCGACAGCCCGGGCGTGTCCTTGGGGACGACGAACGAGGCCTGGCCGCGGTGGCCGAGCTCGGGGTCGACGGTCGCGACGACGACGGTCACGTTGGCGATCCCGCCGTTGGTGATGAAGACCTTGGTCCCGTTGAGCACCCACTCGTCGCCGTCGCGCTTCGCGGTGGTGCGCAGCGAGCGGACGTCGGAGCCGGCGCTCGGCTCGGTGACCGCGTACGCGCCGAGCTTGATCTCGTCGCCGGTGCCGAAGCACTCGGGCACCCACTGGGCGATCTGCTCGGGCGTGCCGGAGCTGGCGATGCCCGCGGCGGCCAGCGAGCCGCCCTGGATCGCGAGGGCGATGCCGGCGCAGCCCCAGTGGAGCTCCTCGGCGTAGATGCAGCTGAACAGCCCGTCGGGGTCCATGCCCATCTTCTGGATCGTGTCGAGCCCGTGCAGGTCCCACTCGCGGGCGGCCTTGATGACCTCCCATGGCACGCTCTCCTCGCGGTCGTGCTGCGCCGCGACGGGGCGGATCACCTCGCGCGCAAAGCGGCGACAGTGCGCCTGGAACTCCAGCTGTTCGTCGTTGAGCTTGAAATCCACGGGAAAGCGCCTCCGGCCTGCCGTTGACTGACGAGTCAATCATAGGCTACCCAGGCGGGTTCCGCTCTAGTCGTGGCTAATCTGCGCCGCCATGCGTCGCCCGGCCATCGCGCTGCTGTTCCTGGGTCTGCTCGGTGGCTGCTCGCTCGGCGACGACGAGGGCGGCCCGCCCGCGCTCGGAGTGGAAGGGGGCGACTCCCAGGCCGCCGACAAGCTCGGCTTCCCGGCCGCCGCCACGCGCAACACGATCCGCGTCGGCGGGGCCGACGCGGCAGCCGACGCCGCCGGGGTGGCCAGCGCGCTGTTCCCGGCCACCGGCAGCGCCGACCGCCCCACGGCGGTCGTGCTGGTCGACTCCGGCGACTGGCAGTCGGCGATCGCCGCGTCCGTGCTGGCGGGGCCGCCGATCGGCGCTCCGCTGCTGCTGTCCGACGGCGACCAGCTGCCGGCCGTGTCGCGCGACACGCTCGACCGGCTGTCGCCGAAGGGCTCGGACCTGTCCAAGGACGCCCAGGTGATCCGGATCGGCCAGGACGTGGCCCGGCCGGAGGGCTACAAGACCGCTGTCGTGCAGGGCGAGGACGCGTTCCAGCGCGCCGCCGCGATCGACCGCTTCGTTTCGGCCGCGCGCGGCAAGCCGTCCGCCGACGTCGTGCTCTACTCGGCCGACAGCCCGGGCTGGGCGCTGCCGGCGGCGGCCTGGGCGGCGCGCTCGGGCGACGCCGCGCTGCCCGTCAAACGCGGCTCGATCCCGGCGCCGATCAGGCGCGCGCTCGACGGCCACGAGGGCCCCAACGTGTACCTGCTCGGCCCGCCCAGCGTGATCTCGGACGCGGTCGAGAGCGAGCTGCGCGACCGCAAGCTGGCCGGCTCGGTCAACCGCATCGCGGCGCCGACGCCGGTCGAGAACGCGATCGCCTTCGCCCGCTACGAGAAGGGCGACTTCGGCTGGGGGATCGTCGTGCCGGGCTACAACTTCGCGCTCGCCAACCTCGACCGCCCGCTCGACGCGGCCGCCGCGGCGTCGCTGGCGACTCGCGGCGTGTTCGCCCCGCTGCTGCTCACCGACGACTCCGCGCAGCTCCCACGCGCGCTCGAGAACTACCTGCTGAGCGTCCAGCCCGGCTACGAGGACGATCCCGGCCAGGCCGTCTACAACCGCGTCTGGATCCTCGGCGACGACAAGGCGATCTCGGTCGACGAGCAGGCGCGCGTCGACGCCACGACCGAGCTGATCCCGGTGCAGTCCCAAGCACCATGAGGCTCGGCGAAGCCGAGCCGGTTACGGGCGCACGGAGGGTGCCCGTTGCCATCGAGGTGCCGGCAGGATGCCGGCACGGGGTAATCTCGGCCGCGTGAGCGAGTACGAGCGCATCGACCGCCTGGGGCGAGAGCCGACGGTCGAGGACGTGCGCGAGCTCATGGGTGCATCCACGCCACATTTCGCGCTCCAGCTGCGTAACCGGATCCACACGCTGATCAAGGACCTCCCGGCCGGGCATCCGGCGCGCGTCGAGGGCGAGCGCGAGATCGCGCGGCTCGACGAGATCGCGCTCGGCTCGGAGCGGCGCGGGCCGATCCAGGCTCGCGAGGGCGGACTCCCAAGTTTCCGCGGCTAGGCGCGCTACTCTCGATTAGAGAGCCGTCCTAGCACGAGGAGGTGCCATGGCCTGGGAGTTCCACGTCCTGGTCGTCGCGAACGTGACCGCGACCTCCGAAGAGTTGCTCACCGCCCTGCGTGAGCGCGCGAGCAAGGGAGCCTGCCGCTTCACGCTGCTGATGCCCCGCGAGGGCGGCGGCGCGGAGGAACGGCTGGCCTCGGCGCTCGATGCGATGCGGGCCGCCGGGCTCGAGCACGTCGACGGACGCGTCGGCGACCCCGACCCGATCGTGGCGACGATGGAGCTCTGGGACCCGAGGGAGTTCGACGAGATCGTGGTCTCCACCCTGCCCACCGGCTCGTCGCGCTGGCTCGGCCTGGACCTGCCGCACCGGCTCGAGAAGCTCACTTCGGTGACGGTCCTCCACGTGGTGTCGCGGCCGCCCGCGGCCGAGGTGCAGTGGGAGCGGGCGCGTGAGCCCGAGAAGTACGGCGTGCTGTCGCCGCTGGCGGCGGCGCTGACGCGCAAGGCGCCGTAGTCCCTCTAGACCGGCGCCGCCTCCGTCACGGCCGACAGCTCCGCGACCCGCTCGCGATGCTCACTCGCGCTGCCCCAGAGCAGCGCGTTGACCTTCGCCCGCTTCAGGAAGAAGTGGAGGTCGTGCTCCCAGGTGAAGCCGATGCCGCCGTGCACCTGGAGCGAGGACGAGCACACGCGCCAGCCCGCGTCCGAGGCGTACGCCTTCGCCATCGACGCGGCCAGCTCGAGCGACTCGGGCTCGGCGTCCGCCGTCCACGCCCCGTAGTAGGTGGCCGAGCGCGCGCCCTCGGTCTCCAGCAGCATCTGGGCGCAGCGGTGCGAGACCGCCTGGTAGGAGCCGATCGGCCGCCCGAACTGCTTGCGGTCGCGGGCGTACTCCACGGCCATCTCCATCGCGCGCTGGGCGACGCCGGTCAGCTCGGCCGAGACCACGAGCAGCGCCGCGCCGATGCCCGGCCCGGGCTCGCCCTCGAGCACCTCGCCGGCCCCGTTCGCGCGCACGCGGGCGAAGCGGCGGGTGGCATCCATCGTCGCCACCGGCTCCACCTCGGCGGCCGAGCGCTCGACGACGCGCACGCCGTCGGGTCCGCACAGCGCGATCACCTCGGCCTCGGCGCCGTCGGGCACGAGCTTGGCCTCGTCGCCGCGCAGCATCCCGGCCGACGCGTGCAGCTCGCCCGAGGCGATCCCCGGCAGCCAGCGCTGCTTCTGCTCCTCCGAGCCGGCCGCCTGGATCACCAGGCCGGCCGCGGCGTTCGACAGGAACGGCAGCGGAGCGAGCGCGTAGCCGAGCTCCTCCATCAGGATGATCAGCTCGACAACGCCGAGCCCCTGGCCGCCGTACGCCTCGTCGATGAAGATCCCCGGCCAGCCGAGCTCGCAGAGCTCCTTCCAGGCCTCTTCGTCGTAGCCGCCGGCCTCGGCCAGCTCGCGCACGTGGTCGAGCTTGAAGCGGTCGGCGAGCAGGTCCTTGGCGGTCCGCTTGATCGCGTGCTGGTCGTCTGAGAAGTCGAAGTTCATCCGTTACCTCAGCTTCGGGAGACCGAGCACGCGCTCGGCGATGATGGTCTTGAGGATCTCGGTGGTGCCGCCCTCGATCGAGTTGGCGCGCGAGCGGAGCAGCCGGTAGGTCCAGGGCGAGTCCCAGTAGGCGCCCTCCTCGCCGAGGATGTCGACGGCGACCTCTGTGAGCGTCTGGTTGATCTCGCCCCACTGCCACTTCGGCAGCGACCCCTCCGGGCCGGGCACGCCGCGCTTCATGATCTGGGTCAGGCCGCGCCAGGAGTTGAGGCGCAGCAGCTCGACCTCGATGGTCAGCTGGGCGAGCTTCTGCCGGATGACGGGGTCCTGATCGGCGCCGCGCTCGCGGGCGAGCTGCTTGAGCTCCTCGAGGCCCATCCTCACGCCGGCGGCAGCGGCGGCGCCGAGGCCGGCGCGCTCGTTCATGAGCGTGGTGATCGCGACGGCCCAGCCGTTGCCCACGCCGCCGACCACGTTCTCGTCCGGGATGCGAGCCTCCTCGATGAAGAGCTCGTTGAACTCCGGCTCCTTGGTGATCTGGTGCAGCGGGCGCACCTGAACCGCCTCCTGCTCCATGTCCATGATGAAGTAGGTCAGGCCCTGGTGCTTGGGCACGTCCGGGTCCGTGCGAGCCACGAGCATGCACCACTTGGCCTTGTGGGCGTAGGTGGTCCAGACCTTCTGGCCGGTGACGACCCACTCGCCGTTCGACTTGACGGCCTTGGTCTTGAGCGAGGCGAGGTCGGAGCCGGACTCGGGCTCCGAGAAGCCCTGGCACCAGATCTCGTCGCCGGTCAGGATCGGCCTGAGCCAGCGCTCCTTCTGGTCGTCGGTGCCGTGGGTGATCACCACGGGGCCGCCCATGACCATGCCGAGCACGTTGGCCGGGGAGGGCGCCTTGGCGCGCGCCATCTCCTCGCCGAACAGGGCCTGCTCGACCATCGTCGCGCCGCGGCCGCCGTACTCCTTCGGCCAGGAGAAGCCGGCGTAGCCGGCCTCGAAGAGCTTGCGCTGCCACTCGCGGCGGTGCTCGAAGGCCTCGTCGTCCCCGGTCGGGTCCTCACCGGGGTGGTTCTCGGCCAGCCAGCCACGCAGCTCGTCTCGGAATGCCGCCTCGGACGGCGAGAGCGTGAGGTCCATGCGCGGTAATGTACCAGTGCGTACACAATGGCGCAGCCATCCGCCGACATCCCCCGCCGCCTGCCGCGCGGCAGCCACGGACTCGACCGCGACGTCGTCGAGGCGTCGCAGCGAACGCGCCTGCTCGAGGCGATCGGACGGGCGGTGGCGGAGCGCGGCTACGCGGGGGCGACGATCGACGACGTGGTGCGCCGCGCGGGTGTGTCGAAGGCGACCTTCTACGAGCACTTCGCGGACAAGCAGGACTGCTTCCTGGCCGCCTACGAGGCCGCGAGCGAGGAGCTGCTGGGGCGGGTGCGCGAGGCGCACGCGTCGGCCGACGACGACTGGCTGGAGCGCACTCGAGCGGGGATCCACGCCTACCTGCGGTGGCTCGCGGCGGACCCGGCGCTGGCGCGGGTGTACCTGGTCGAGGTGGCGGCCGCCGGCCCGGTCGCGCTGGAGCGCCGCGAGGCGCTACGCGACCGCTACGCCGAGCTGGTGCGCGAGCGACGCGGGTCGGACCTGCCGTTCGAGATCTTCCACGCGGTCGTGGCCGCCGTGGACGACCTGGTCGTCCGCCACATCCGCGAGCACGGCGCGGAGAAGCTGCCGGAGCTGGAGCCGGTGCTGGTGCACCTCCAGACGGCGCTGCTGGACGGCAAGCGCTAGCCGGCCGCCAGGCCGCGCAGCAGCCTGGCCGCCACGCCGCGCAGGGTCTGCTTGCCGTACGCATGGTTCGGGCTGTTCGTCGTCAGGATCGCCACCGAGACGCGCCGCGTCCCGCGGCGAAGCAGCGCGACCTGGTGGTCCACGGCGCCGCTGCCGGAGCCCCAGCCGCCCTTGAAGTAGAGCGCCCAGCCGGGGGGTCTCACCCGAGCGATGCCCCAGCGCTGTGAGGGGACGATCGAGCTCAGCAGCTTCAGCGCGTAGCCGCGGTGGCGGCTCGGGACGTGGCGGTCGACCTGGAGGAAGAAGAGCGCCTGGTCGGCGGCGTCGATGCGCGACAGCCCCCAGATCGCGGCCGGTGTGAACGCGCGCATGCCCACCCGGCGCGCCAGACGCACGAGGGCGTCGTTGCCGACGATGTCGCGCACGCGCGTGGCCGCGCCGTTGTCCGACCACCGGATCATCGGCGCGAGCAGGTCGCGGTCGGCCTTGCGCAGGGGTCGGTCGCGCACGCCCGGCTCGCGCAGATAGGCGACCAGCAGCATCGCCTTGAGCACGCTCGCCGAGGGCACCGGGCGGCGCATGTCGACGCCGTAGAGGTGGCCCTCGGTGCGGACGGCGAACGAGATCTCGCCCGCTCGCCGGCTCGCGAAGTCCCTGGCGGCTTCGACATCGGGCCTCCACCCTCCGAGGGCGAGCGCGACCAGCCCGAGGGCGAGCGCCCTAGTAGCTCTTCGGCAACCCCAGCGAATGCTCGGCCACGTAGTTGAGGATCATCTCGCGCGACACGGGAGCGGTGCGGGTGAGGCGGACGGCCCACCACATGTCGCTGAGCCCGTACTCGAGCGCGAAGCCGTTGCCGCCGTGGGTCTGGATCGCCCGGTCGACGCACTCGATCGCCGCCTCCGCCGCCGCGTACTTGGCCATGTTCGATGCCTCACCGGCGCCCGGCGCGCCTGCGTCGTACAGCGTCGCGGCCTTCTGCAGCATCAGCCGCGCCAGCTCGAGGTCGATCTTCGCCTCGGCCAGCGGGTGCGCGATCCCCTGGTGAGTACCGATCGGGCTGCCCCAGACCGCGCGCTCGTTGGCGTATGCCGCCGCCTTCTCCAGCGCCCGCCGGCCCGCCCCGCAGGCGACGGCGGCGCCCATGATCCGCTCCGGGTTGAGCCCGTCGAACACCGGTCCCAGCCCGCCGCCCTCGCCGCCGATCAGGCGCTCCTCCTCCAGCTCGACATCGTCGAAGAAGAGGGTCCACTGCTTGTCGGGGCCGATATAGGGCATCGGGATCGGGTCGCGCGTGAAACCGGGGGCGTCGACGTCGACCAGGCACAGCGACGGCAGCCCGAGCTGGCCGTCGGGGAGGCGGCTGCGGGCGACGACCAGCACCGCGTCGGCGTGCTCGACGCCCGAGATGTACGTCTTCTGGCCGCTGAGCAGGAGCTTGTCGCCGCGGCGCTCGAGCGAGGTGGCGAGATTGTGCGAGTTCGTGCCGGCGTCGGGCTCGGTGATCGCGAAGGCGACCTTGGTCGTGCCCGCCGCGATGCCGCGCAGCCATTGGTCCTTCTGGTCGTCGGTGCCGTGGCGGGTGAGGATCGAGCCGACGATCGCCGGCGACACGACGATCAACAGCAGCGACTTGCCGGTGCTCGAGATCTCCTCCCCGACCGCCGCCAGCCCGGACATGCCGAGGCCGCCGCCACCCCACTCCTCGGGGATGTTGACGCCCAGGTAGCCCTTCTCGGCGAGGGCATCCCAGAGCTCGGTGGGCGGCTCGCCGGCCGCGTGCTTCTGGCGCGAGTAGTCGGCCGGAAACGTGTCGCAGATGCCGCGCACGGCGGCGCGGATCTCGCGCTCCTCGTCGGTCGGGATCAGCTCCAGGGTCGCCATGCCCGAGGGCAGGCTACCCCTGTCCGGCGTTCCGCTGCGCGTCCTTGAGCTCCTTCTTGACGACGCCGCGCTGATTCGGCCAGTTCAGGCGCTTCTCGAGATAGGGGATCGCCTCGGCCGGGTTGCCGCTGCGATTGAGCGCCGCGCCCAGGTTGTAGAGCGCGTAGGCGTAGTTGAGGTCGGTCGAGTCCTCGGGCCAGGACGCAACCGCCTTGCGCAGCAGCGGTACCGCGCCCGCGTAGTCGCCCTGCTGCATGAGGCCGTAGCCCTGCTCGTTGAGGGCGATGCCCTGGGCCGGGTCGACGGGACCATCCGCGGGCGGGGGCTCCGCGGGGGCGGGCTCGGCGGGCGCGGCTTCGGTGGCCTGGCCGTCGTCCTGCGCCTGGTCGCCAGTGGACTCGTCGCTTTGCGAGGGGGCCTGTGCCTGGTCGCGCTGCGCCTGTTTCTGCGTCGGCCGGTCAGCTTGCTGCTTGTCGCCGTCGTTGCCGCCGGCGAGCAGAACGGCGGCGATCACTGCCGCGGCCGCAAGCGCGATGAGCCCGGCCGCGAGCGGGCCGGCGAAAGAGCGCGAGCGGCGGGAAGGCGGGCGGGAAGCGGACGCGTGGCGGGCGGTCGGCGAGCGACCGGAGGCGGGCGGGGATGCGGGCGCGGCGGTGCGCGAAGCGGGCGTGGGCGCGGCGAGCGGAAGCGTGCGCGTCTCGCCCCGCGCCGGCCGCGCCCGCTCCGGCCGGCTCCGCTCCAGCGCGTTCGCGAGCTCGAAGGCCAGCTCGCCCGCCGAGTGCTGCCGTTCGACCGGCTCGCGGGACATCCCGCGCGTGAGTGCCGCGGCTGCCGCGGCCGGCACGTCGGGCGCGTGGTCGCGCACGTCCGGCGGCGGGGTCGTCGCCACGCTGTGTGCGATCTCGACCGGCGTTCGCCCGTCGCGCGCCTTGCGTCCCGCCAGCGCCTCGAAGCAGACCGCCGCCAGCGCGTACACGTCGGCGGCCGGCCCGAGGTCGGCTCCCTCCAGCTGCTCCGGCGCCATGTAGGCCGCGCTCCCCAGCACCGTCCCGCTGCGCGTCACCCGCGTCTGGTCCACCGACACCGCGATGCCCAGGTCGACCAGCTTCGCCGCGCCGTCGTGGCGCAGCAGCACGTTCGCCGGCTTCACGTCGCGGTGCACCACCCCGTTGGCGTGCACGTGATCGAGCGCTTCGCCAAGCTCGCGCGCGATCTCCCCCACGCGCGCCGCGCGTAGCGGGCCGCGCCGGAGCGCGTGTGCGAGGGACTCGCCCTCCACGTACTCCATGACGATCAGCAGCCCCTCGTCGTCGGTCTCCGTGTCGAACACCGACACGAGGTTGGGGTGGTTCATCGACGCCCCGAGCCTGGCTTCCCGCAGGAAGCGGCGCTCGGCGTCGCGCGGGCTGTCGGCGTGCAGGCGCTTGACCGCGACGGGCCGGTCGAGGCGCTCGTCATGGCAGAGCCAGACGGACGCCATACCCCCGGCGCCAAGCCGGCTTTCGACCCGATAGCGCCCAGCCAGCAGCGATCCGTGCGTGTGAACGGGCACGCCTGGCTCTACCCGCGCCCCGGCCGGACGTAACGGGCGTTGGCCGGGTGTTCGGGGGCTAGACCCGCTGGATCAGCGTGCCGGTGCCCAGACCGCCGCCGCAGCACATCGTCACGAGCCCGACCTCCTTGTCGGAGCGCTCGAGCTCGTGCAGCAGCGTCGTGATCAGGCGGGCGCCGGTCGACCCGAGCGGGTGCCCGATCGCGATCGCGCCGCCGTTCACGTTCACACGGTCCATGTCCGGCTCGAGCTCGCGGCGCCAGGCCGCGACGACCGAGGCGAACGCCTCGTTGATCTCGAACAGGTCGATGTCGCCGATGTTCATCCCGTTGCGGTCGAGCAGCTTGCGCGTGGCGGGGATCGGGCCGGTGAGCATGATCACCGGGTCCACGCCGACGGTCGTCTGGTCGACGATCCGTGCGCGCGGCTTCAGCCCCAGCGCGTCAGCCTTCTCGCGCGACATCAGCAGCACCGCCGCCGCGCCGTCGGAGATCTGGGACGAGTTGCCCGCCGTGATCTTGCCGTCCTCCTTGAAGGCCGGCTTCAGCTCCGAGAGAGCCTCGATCGACGTATCCGGCCGGATGCCCTGGTCGGTGACGTAGGTGTCGCCGTTGACACCGAACGGGACGATCTCGCGCTCGAAGCGGCCCTCCTCGGTCGCCTGGTGGGCGAGCTGGTGCGAGCGCAGCCCGATCTCGTCGAGCTCCGAGCGGGGGATCTCCCACTTGTCCGCGATCATCTCGGCGGAGATGCCCTGCGGCACGAGGTTGTAGTGCTCGAGCATCGCGGGCGGCCAGGGCGAGCCGACCTGGTCGACCCAGTTGAACCCGACGCCCATCGGGATGTGCCCCATGTGCTCGACGCCCGACCCGATCGCGACGTCGTGAACGCCCGAGGCGATCAGCGCAGCCGCGAAGTTGACGGCCTGCTGGGCCGAGCCGCACTGGCGGTCGACGGTCGTGGCCGGCGTCTCGACGGGCAGTCCCGCCTGGAGCCAGGCGTTGCGGCCGACGTTGAACATCTGCTCGCCGTACTGCTGGACGCAGCCGGCAATCACATCCTCGACCTCGGCAGGATCGATGCCGGCACGCTCGACGACCTCGGTGTAGGTCTTCCCGAGCAGGTCGTTGGGGTGGGTGTCCTTGTAGTAGCCCTTCTCCGGATGCCCGCGTCCGACCGGGGTCCGAACAGCGTCGACGATGACCACCTCACGCCCTGTGCCGTTTCGCATAGGGTTAAGCCTACTCGATTGACTGACTAGTCAACCAAGGGCGGAGATTTGGCTCATCAACTGGGAATTGTCGGTAGCGGGGCGATCGCGCGCGGGCTCGCGCGAGCGGCTGACGAGCACCACGAAGTGGTCGTCTGGGCGCGCAGCGAGCAGTCGGCCGAGAAGGCCGCGGAGAAGGTCGCCAGCGCGCGCGTGGTAACCGAGCTCGACAACCTCACCCACTGCGACATCGTGGTCGAGGCGGTCGCCGAGGACCACGACATCAAGTGCGGCATCCACCGCAGCCTGGGCGAGCTGCTGCCCGCCGAGACGATCATCGCGACCACGACCTCCTCGCTCTCGGTAGCGGAGCTGGGCGCCGCCAGCGGCCGGCCGGAGCGCTTCGCGGCCCTGCACGTGTTCAACCCGGTCGAGAAGATGAAGCTCGTCGAGCTGTCATTCACCGACGAGACCACGGCCGAGACCAAGCTCGAGCTGCACCGCCTCTGCGAGCGCCTCGAGAAGACCGCCGTCGAGGTGCCCGACGCAGCCGGCTTCGTCGTGAACAAGCTGCTCTTCCCCTACCTGTTCGACGCCGTCCGGCTGCTCGAGCGCGACGGCATAGACGCTCAGGGCATCGACACCTGCATGAAGCTCGGCGCCGGCCACCCGATGGGCCCGCTCGAGCTGCTCGACTTCGTCGGGCTCGACGTGGCGGTGGCGATCGGCGAATCGATCGGCACCGAGATCCCGGACCGCGTGCGCGAGCTAATCGCAGAGGGAAAGCTCGGCCGCAAGGCCGGGGAGGGCTTCTACCCCTACGGGTGAGAAGGGCTGCTTGAAGGTGAACGCGTAGGGCGTCGGCCCGCGCTCCTCCAATGCAGCCAGCCGGTCCTTCGCGTCCTCGAGCGTCGGCAGCGTCCCGGCCGGGATCCACCAGAGCGTCATGAACACCTTCATGCGCTCGAACCACTTGCGCCGGCGGCGCATCACCGCCAGGTGATCGCTGTCGTAGACGAACCGCCAGAGCGCCTCGCGCGACTCCCAGACCGACATGTTGATCATCAGGCTCTCGTCCTCGAACGCCCTGATCGCGGTCGCGTCGCCGGCCTCGTCCTGGAGGCGCCAGACGAACCCGGGCGCGGCGTCGGCGACCGCGTTGATCGGCTCGAGCGCCGCCATGAAGCCCGCCATCTGCTCGCTGTCGAGCGGCGCCAGCGGCCGCCCGATGTTGACCTGAGCTAGGTGGAAGCCGTCGATGCGCGGGAGGCTACACGGGTGCCCGGGCGTGCGGGCATGCCCGCGGCGAGGTCCCAGACCACGTCGGCCTCGCCGATGCCCTGCGCCCGCGCCAGCTCGGCCACGCTGTCCCACGGGAGCGTCGCATCGGGCAGATCGTCCCAGCGCGCCAGCGTGAGCGCCTCGAGCACGGCGGTGACGGCCGGGCCGGGCTCGCACTGGGACTTCACCAGCGCAATCAGGGCGTCACGTTGGGAATCGCTGAGCTTGACGCACCACATCCCGGCAGAACCTCCTATGAGGAGCACGTGCCTGGAGGTTGAACCGCGCTACGGACGGAACGGCGCCTCGGCCTCTTGCGGGTGGTGATCGCGGATGCGCACAGCCTCGACGCGGTTCTCGCGCACCGACTCGACGCGCAGCGAATAGCCGTTGACCTGGACCATGTCACCGCGTTTCGGCAACCGCCCGAGCTCGCCGAACACGAACCCGCCGACCGAGTTGTAGGCCTCGGAGTCGACCGGCAGCGCGAGCCCGTAGTCGGCGAGGTCGGTGATCGGCACGTGGCCGCGCACCCACCAGTCGCCGTTGGCCAGCCGCCTGATCCCGGCGACCGCCGGATCGGTCTCGTCCGCGATCTCGCCGACGACCTCCTCGATGATGTCCTCGATCGTGACGATGCCGGCCGTGCGGCCGTACTCGTCGACGACGACCGCGAGCGAGGCGCGCTCGCGCTGGAGGTCGGCGAGCAGGTCGTCGAGCGGCTTGGTCTCGGGAACGATCAGGGCGTCCTTGACGCTGTCGGCGATCGAGGCCTCCGGGCCGTCGGTCATCAGCCGGCGCGCCAGCGAGTTCACGTGCACCACGCCCTTGATGCGGTCGGTGTTGCCGTCCTCGGTCACGACCAGGCGCGTGTGGCCGGAGTCGACGGCGCGCCGCAGCGCCAGCTCGACCGTGTCGGACAGGTCGGTGGTCACGACGGCCGGTATCGGCGTCATCACCTGACGGGCCTCCTGCTCGTGCAGGTGGAAGACGCCCGACAGCAT
>JBQGCL010000138.1:0-1968 GCA_052038485.1 Thermoleophilaceae bacterium
CGGGGGGCACCGAGGAGAAGTCAGCCATCTGGACTTCGATGTAAGGAATCTGGACTTCACGGCGGTCGGCAGGCGCGGGACACTGCGCTCATGCGGACGTATGGCCAGTACTGCCCGATCGCCCGGGGCGCGGAGATCTTCGCCGAGCGCTGGACGCCGCTGATCGTCCGCAACCTGCATCTGGGCTGTGAGACGTTCGGCGAGATCCTTGTGGGCGCGCCCGGGCTCTCCCGTACCCTGCTCACGCAGCGGCTCGAGCAGCTCGAACGACTCGGCGTCGTCGAATCGGCACCCAAGCCCCACGGGCGCGGGAACCGCTACCAGCTCACGAGATCGGGCCACGATCTGTTCAAGGTCTGCGAGACGCTCGGCGAGTGGGGCGCCCGCTGGCTCGAGATCGCCCCCGAGAACCTCGATCCGTTCGTGGTGCTGTGGTCGATGTGCAACGCGCTCCGCCAAGACCTGCTCCCCCGCCAGCGCGTCGTCATCCGGTTCGACTTCACAGGATTCCGCCCCCACGAGCGGTACTGGCTGCTGCTCGAGCACGGCGAGACCGAGATCTGCAAGACGTACGCCGGTCTCGATGAAGACCTGTACGTCACCGCCGACGCCGAAGCCTTCGTGAAGTGGCACGCCGGCCAGCTGACCTGGGCCGAGGCAGCCCGCGACTCCCGCATCCGGCTCGACGGCCCGTCATGGCTGGTCCGGGCCTTTCCGACCTGGAACGCCCGCAGCATGTTCGCTCACGTCAAACGCGACCCCAGCGTTGCCGCGGCCACTTGAGCTGCAAATGGCCCAAGGCGTCGACGAGAAGGCGATGCGACGTCTCAGGGTCGTCCGTCAGTCTCGGAGCAGCGCGTACACGATGCTGTCGCGCCACTTCCCAGCCCGGAATATGGTCCCCCGCAGGACACCCTCACGCGCGAACCCGGCCTTTTCCAGCGCCCGCTGCTCGGCGACGTTCTCGACCTCGGTATACGCCTCGATGCGATGCGCCGGCATGATGTCGAACAGGTACCGAACCAGCAGGCGTTGAGCGACCGTTCCCACCCCTTGGCCCCGATACCCGGGGAAGAGTGCGATTCCGATCTCGTAGATCGCCCCCTTGATCGCCCCCGGCGACCGGTCCCTGTAGCTGACATCCCCGGCGAGCGAATCGGCGCTCATCACCGCCAGACGCCCGCGCTCAGCACCGAGCCAGCCGTCTTCCTCCCAGCGCCGCCGCATCGCCTTGGGATCGTTGAAGCCCGTCCACTCGAACGCGCCGGCCGCCTCAGGATCGGTCGAGTAAAGGCTCAGATCGTCCAGGTCCGCTTCCTGGATCGGCCGCAGGATCACGTCGCTCATCCAGCCATTGTGACCAAGGCGACGTGATGGTTCATCGGCCGGCAATGCCCGCCGTGCTCCGCCGCGGTCGTGCTCAGGACCCACCACGGACGAGGCTGACGGCTTCGCGGTGGCTGAGCTGGGCGCCAGCCGCACGCGCCTCGTCGAAGTCCCAGGTGTCGGCCGCCTGCGCGACCCGGGCGACCAGTTCGGCCTCGCGACGCCGCGTCGACGGCCATGCCTTCAGCCCCGCACGGCGGCGCCGCCCGTCGGCCGCGCCGAGCGCCACCGCCGCCCGCCGCGCGTCGCCGTTGGCAAGTGCGAGCTGGGCGGCGATGACGAGCGAAAAGCTCACGGTCAACGTGCTCAGCTCGGCGTCGTCGGCATCCACGGACTGCACCAGGAGCGACCGCGCCTCGTCGAGGCGCCCAGCCCGCACCTCGAGCGACGCGAGCTGGGCGCGGGCGCTGGACCGGAGCCAGACGTTGTCGAACCGGCCGCCGAGCTCCTCGACCATGGCGAGGTGTCCACGTGCCGCGTCGTCGTTGCCCCGCGCCATCTCCACCATGCCGACGGTCAGCGCGGCGAACGCCACGAACGGGTCGTTCTGCCGGCGGAAGCCATCGAGCGCCGTCGAGGCGG
>JBQGCL010000139.1:0-11853 GCA_052038485.1 Thermoleophilaceae bacterium
CCCGCTGTTCGAGCGCGCCCGCAAACGACTCCTCGACGATGAACACGACCCGGTGACCGCGCCGCCGGAGGACGTCGCCGATGCCTATGCAGTTGTTCGTCGGGCCGTAGGCGCCCTCGGGGAAGAAGATGATCGTGGCCAACGCCGGCGGCCGCTAAGCGTCGCCGTTGGTGGCCTTGGCCGCCGCGAAGCCGCCGATGACGACCAGCGCGACGGTCGCTGCGGCCGCCAGGGCCGTCCGGTTCTGCCCGACCTTACGCCGCACGACGAGCTTGATCCCCTGCCACGCGGCGAAGCCGAGCAGGGTGTAGAGCTTGGTTGTCATTTGCTCTCCGATTCCCGTTTGCGAACGTTGTACGCCATGCGCGACTGAAGCGACCACAGCTCGATGAAGCCGGGGCTCGCCTGCTGGGAGAACAGCCCGCCCGACTCGCCGAAGCCGGCCAGCGCCGGATCGTAGAGCGCGTTCGGGGAGCTGCGGCTGACGGGCCGCGCGCTGCCCTTGTAGAGCCGCATCGTCACCTCGCCGGTCACGTACTCGTTCACCGCGTCCATGAACGCATTCAGGTCGGACAGCAGCGGCTCGTACCAGAGCCCGGCGTAGACGAGGTAGGCCCAGTGCGCGTCCAGGTTCGGCTTGAAGTTGTTCTGGTGGATCGTCCCCACCAGCTTCTCGAGCTCCTTGTGCGCGGGCAGGACGATCGCCGCGGCCGGCACCTCGTAGAGGTCGCGCACCTTGAGGCCGACGATGCGGTCCTCGATGTGGTCGACGATCCCGACCGCGTGGCGGGCGCCGATCTCCCCCACGCGCTCGAGCAACTCGACCAGCCCTAGCCGTTCGCCGTCGAGCGACACCGGTACCCCGCGCTCGAACCCGATCGTCACGTCCTCGGGATCGTCGGGCGCGGCCTCTGGCCGGGTGACCAGCTGGAAGACGTCGTCGCGCGGCGGCTCGCCGATGTCCTCGATCGCGCCGCCCTCCGAGGAGCGGCCCCAGAGGTTGTCGTCGATCGAGTAGGGCGGCGCCTCGGTGCCGCCCTTGACCGGGATGCCGTGCTCGCGCGCGTACGCGATCTCCTCCTCGCGCCCCATCTGCCAGCCGCGCACCGGGGCGATGATCTTCATCGAGGGGTCGAGCGCGATCACGGTCGACTCGATGCGGACCTGGTCGTTGCCCTTTCCGGTGCAGCCGTGGGCGATCGTGTCGCAGCCGGACGCGCGCGCGTACTCGACGGCGAGCTTGGCTATCAGCGGCCGTCCGAGCGCCGTGAACAACGGATAGCCGCCGCCGTAGAGAGCGTTGGCCTTGATCGCGGGCGCGACATAGTCGCGCGCGAACTCCTCGCGGGCGTCGACGACGTGGCAGTCGAGCGCGCCGAGCTGGAGCGCCTTCCCGCGGATCACCTCGTAGTCCTCGCCGGGCTGGCCGAGGTTGACCGTCAGCGCGACCACCTCGGCGTCGTACTCGTCCTGGATCCACTTGAGCATCACGCTCGTGTCGAGCCCGCCCGAATAGAGCAGCAGCACGCGCCCGACCTCGCCGGGCTCGGCCTCGTAGGAGGCGGTCTTGATCAGGGTGTTGCGCCGCTCGTCGGCCATCGCGGGCCGCAGAAGCTAGCGAAGCCCCGGAAGCGAGTCCGCGCGCACCCGGCCGAGCCGGGCGCTTGCGGCCCTACGCGACCATGCGCGGCGCGACCTCGTGCCCGCGCGCGGCCCGCACGAGCCCGCGGAACAGCGCCAGCTGCTCGGGGCGGTCGACCAGGCACTCGGCGTGCCACTGCACGCCGAACGTGAATCGGCGGCCCGGCACCTCGATCGCCTCGATCTGGCCGTCGGGCGCGTGGCCCGCGATCGTGAGGCCCTTCCCGAGGGAGTGCAGGCCCTGGTGGTGGAAGGAGTTGACCTCCACGTACCGGCGGCCGATCACCTTGGTCAGCCGGCTGTCGCGGCCGAGCGTGACGCGGTGGGAGGGCTCGCCGGCGGGGCGCTGCTGGCGGTGCTCGACCTCCTCGGACAGGTCCGGCAGGTGCTGGTGCAGCGTGCCGCCAAGCGCGACGTTGAGAACCTGCATGCCTCGGCAGATGCCCAGCACGGGCAGCGCGCGCGTCACCGCGGTGCGCGCCAGCTCGAGCTCGAAGCGGGCCAGCTCCGGCACGGTCGGGCCGAGCTCTGGATGCGGCCGCGCCCCGTAGACGGAGGGGTGCAGGTCCGGGCCGCCCGACAGGACGACCGCGTCGAGCCTCTGCACGAGGGACTCGATCTCGTCGGTGCCGACCGGAGCGAGGATCACAGGCATGCCGCCCGCGGCGAGGACGGCGTTCAGGTAGCGCTCCCCGAGCGCCAGCTCGGTGCGCGCGGGCTCACCCTGGGACACGAGCTCCCGGTCTCCGGGAGAGCGCACCTCGGAGGTCGAGATGCCCACAAGTGGCTGGCGCGAGACCATCGACTTAGCGTGCGGCAGATCGGGCAAATTCGCCACTGCTGCAACGCGGCCTGGACAGATGGTCGATGCTCAGAGCAGGGCGCCGATGCGGCTGACGGCCTCGTCGAGGTCCTCGGCGGCCACGTTCAGCGGCGGCAGCAGGCGGACCGTGTCGGGTCCGGTCGCGTTCAGCACGAGCCGCTGCTCGTCCAGGGCGCGGGCCACCAGACCGGGTCCGTCGGCGGTCCGGAAGGCGAGCATCAAGCCGATCCCGCGCACCTCGAGGCCCAGCCCCTCCAGGCCGAGCCGCAGCCGTTCCCCCTTGGCCTTCACGGCCGGGCGAGCGTCCTCGAGCGTGTCGAGCACCGCGTTCGCCGCGGCGGCCACGACGGGCCCGCCGCCGAAGGTGGAGCCGTGGTCGCCGGGCTGGAGGACGTCGGACACGGCCGGGCCGGCTATGCACGCGCCGATCGGCAGCCCGCCGCCGAGGCCCTTGGCGAGCGTCATCACGTCGGGCTCGATGCCGGCGTGCTGGAACCCCCACAGCTCGCCGGTGCGGCCCAGGCCGCACTGGATCTCGTCGCAGATCAGGAGCGCTTGATGCTCGTCGCAGGCGGCCCGCGCGGCTTCCAGCAGGCCGCTCTCGAGCGGGTGGATGCCGCCCTCGCCCTGCACCGCCTCGACCAGCACCGCGGCGGTCCGGTCGTCGACGGCGGCGTAGAGCGCCTCGGGGTCGTCAGGCGCCACCGCGCGGAAGCCGGGCACGAGCGGCGCGAACGGAGCCTGCTTGGCCTCCTGCGGGGTCGCCGACAGCGCGCCGTAGGTGCGCCCGTGGAAGCCGCGCTCGAGCACGACGAAGTCTCCCTCGCCCCTGCGCTTGCGCGCGAGCTTGAGCGCGCACTCGATCGCCTCGGCGCCGGAGTTGGCGAGGAACACCTTGCCGCCCAGCGACAGCTCGGAGAGGCGCTCGGCCAGCCGCCGCGGCGGCTCCGTGTGGAACAGGTTTCCCACGTGGATCAGCCGCCCGGCCTGGTCGCACACCGCCTCGACCACCGCCGGGTGGCAGTGGCCGAGCAGCGACACCGAGATGCCGCACAGGAAGTCGAGGTACTCGTTGCCCGCGTCGTCCCACAGCCTCGTGCCCGCGCCCCGCACGAACTCGACGGGGTAGCGGGCGTAGGTGTCCATCAGGGCCACAGCTTGGTCCCGATCCCCTCGTCGGTGAACAGCTCGAGCAGCAGCGAGTGCGGCTGGCGGCCGTCGACGATGTGCGCGTTGCTCACGCCCGCGCCGAGCGCGTGCAGGCACGCCTCGAGCTTGGGCCGCATCCCGCCGCTCACCTGCGGCAGCCGCTCGCGCACCTCGGCGGCGGTCGCCTCCGAGATCCGGCTGGCGGGGTCGTCGGGGTCGGCCCGCCAGCCCTCGACGTCGGTCAGGAAGATCACCTTGAACGCGCCGAGCGCCTCGGCCACCGCCGCCGCGGCCGCGTCGGCGTTGACGTTGTAGGAGTTGCCCTCGCGGTCGGCGCCCACCGACGCGACCACCGGGATGTAGTCCTCGGCGATGTGCAGCAGCACGCCCGCGTCGACCGACTCGATCTGGCCGACGAAGCCGATGTCGGTCTCCCCCGCCGCCAGCTGCTTCGAGACCGTGAACAGCAGCCCGTCGTCTCCGCACAGGCCGACGGCCGGCTGGCCGTGCCGGTTGATGCGCAGCACGATGTCCTTGTTCTGCTTGCCGACCAGCACCATCTTCGCCACCTCGACGGTGGCCTCGTCGGACACGCGCAGGCCGTCGACGAACTTCACCTCCATGCCGAGCCGCTCCATGTAGCGGGTGATGTCGGGGCCCCCGCCGTGCACGACGACCGGGTTCAGCCCGACGTACTTGAGCAGCACGACGTCGCGGGCGAACTCCTCCTTGAGGTCCGGGTCGGTCATCGCGGCGCCGCCGTACTTGATCACCACGGTCTTGCCGTGGAACTGGCGGATGTAGGGCAGCGCCTCGAGGAGGGTGTTGACGTCTCTCATGACGTGTATTCCGCGTTGAAGCGCGCGTAGTCGGGCCCGAGGTCGGAGAAGAAGACCTCGGTCTCGCCGCCCTCGCCTGGGATCCGCAGCAGGTACTCGACCTCGTCGCCTGCGACGAGCTGCTCGAGCTCTCGCAGACCGGCGGCGTCGAGCCCGATCGCGTCGCCGGCCGAGACGAGCTGCCGGCCCTCGATCTCGAGGTCGGCCACGAACGGGTCGCCGGGCGGCCATACCGCCCCCGCGGCCTGCAGGATGCGGCCGAAGTTGGGGTCGCCGCCGTGCAGGGCGGTCTTGACCAGCGGCGAGTTCGCGATCGCGCGCGCGACCGGTTCGACCACCTCGGGGCGGCCCTCGACCACGATCCGGCCGACGCGCTTCGCGCCCTCGCCGTCGGAGACGATCTCGAGCGCGAGCTGGCGGAGCAGGGCATCGAGCGCCTCGCCGAGGCGGAGCTCGTCGGCGCTTTCCGGCTTGACCTTCACGCCCGAGACGCCGCCGGCGAGGGCGAACACGGTGTCGCTCGTGGACAGCTGACCGTCGACGGAGATACGGTCGAACGAGCGCTTCACGCAGACGCCGGTGAGCAGGTCGAGCGTCTCCTGTTCGAGCTCGGCGTCGGTCTGGACGAAGCAGAACATCGTCGCGAAGCGAGGCTGGATCATGCCGGCGCCCTTGACCTGCGCGGCCAGGCGGACCGGGCCGCCCTCGAGCGCGACCTCGAGGCAGGCGCGCTTCGGTCGGCGGTCGCTGGTGAGGATGGCGGCCGCGAAGTCGGCGGCGTCTTCGGCGAGCTGCGAGCAGGCGGCGCGGACGCCGCCCACGACGGTGTCGCGCGGCAGTTCGATGCCGATCACACCGGTGGAGGCCACGCCGACCTGGCCCGGCTCGACGCCAAGCTCCGCGGCGGCGGCGGCCTGCATGGCGCGAGCGGTGTCGATGCCGCGCCGGCCGTCTCCGGTGTTGGAGCCACCGGAGTTGGCGATGACGGCGCGCAGCCGGTCGAGCTCGGCTTCGCGGGAGACGATCACGGGCGCACCGACGCGCGCGTTGGTCGTGAAACGGGCGGCCGACACGGTGCCGGGCGCATCTGAGACGAGCACGCCGACGTCGAGCCCCTCCGGCTTGAGCCCCGCGGCGACTCCGGCCGCGCGGAAGCCGGCGGGAAGGGCGGTCGGCTCGAGCTCGGTGACGTGAGCCGGCGCCGCGACCCACCGCGAGCGGAAGAAGGTGCCCGCGGAAGCGCTCGCTTCGGGCGCGCCCCCGACCGCGGCAGCCGCCGCATCCGCCGGCGAGCCCGCTCCAGCTTCCCGCGCGCCGCTCACTGGAGGCCCTCCGTCTCGGGTAAGCCGAGCATGAGGTTGAGGTCCTGCACCGCTTGGCCTGCGGCGCCCTTCCACAGGTTGTCGATCGCGCAGAAGGCGAGCACACGGTCGTTGACTACGGTGACCTGCACGGTCGCGCGGTTGGTGTCGCGTACGTCGCGGGTGCGCGGCGGGTAGTCGAGCACCTCGACGAACGGCTCGCGGCGGTAGGCCTCGACCGCCAGCTCGTGGGCCTCGGCGGCCGTGATCGACTCGGTCGGCCGCGCGTAGCAGCTCGCCAGGATCCCCTGGTCGATCGGCAGCAGGTGCGCCACGAAGCTGAAGTGCACGCCGGGCAGCTCCTGCTCCAGCTCCGCGGTGTGGCGGTGCCCTTCGACCTTGTAGGCGTTGACGTTGTCGACGACCGACACGAAGTGGGTCTCGTCGGTCGCCTCGCGCCCCGCGCCCGACACGCCCGCCTTGATGTCGACCGCCGCCTCGTCGATGCGGCCCGCGAACGGCAGCAGCGCCAGCAGCGCGGCGGTCGAGTTGCAGCCCGGTCCGGCCACCAGATCGGCTTCCGCGATCTCCTCGCGATGCAGCTCGGGGAGCCCGTAGACCGACTCCTCGAGCAGCTCGGGTGCCTCGTGGGGCTGGTACCAGTGCTCGTAGGCGGCCTGTTCGAGCCGGAAGTCGGCCGACAGGTCGACGACCTTCAGGCCCCGCTCTCGCAGCGCCTTGACCGCGAGGGCCGCCGCCTTGTGCGGATAGGCCACCATCGCCGCCTCGGCCCGCTCGGCGATCGCGTCCGGATCGAACTCCTCGATCGGCACCGGCACCCGGTAGCGCGCGTAGACCTCGTCGTGGCGCCGGCCCGCGTCCGACCGCCCGGTGAGCGCGGTCAGCTCGAGCGACGGATGCTCGTGCACGATCCGCGCGCACAGCGCCCCGCCGAACCCGCCGGCGCCGACCACCGCGACCCGATGCTCAGGCACGCAGCCGCCCCCCGATCTCCGCCAGCGCGGTCTCGATCCGAACGCGCCGCTCGGCCACCTCGGCGTCGGTGAGCGTGCGGTCGGGGGCGCGGAACTCGAGCCTCAGCGCCAGGGACTTCTCGGCCTCGCCGATCTGCTCGCCACGGTAGACGTCGAAGATCTCGATGCTGCGCAGCAACGGAGCTCCGGCGGCGTCGACGACGTCGCGGACCTCCCGCGCGCTCACGCCGTCGCCCACCACCACGGCGATGTCCTGGAGCACGGCGGGGAAGGTGATCACGTCGCGGTACGCACGCGGGCTCGCCAGCTCGACGACCGCGTCGATGTCGATCTCGAAGCCGGCGGCGGTCCGCGTGAGCTCCCATGCGGAGAGGACCGTCGGGTGCAACTCGCCGACCCAGCCGATCTCCCGGTCGCCGACGGTCACCGCCGCCGCCCTGCCCGGATGCAGGAACGGCCGTGCCTCCGGCTTCAGGCTCCGCGGAACCTCGGCTACATCGAGGACCGCGTCGAGCAGCGCGCGTGCCGTGAAGAAGTCGGCACCGCGCGCCTCGCTGCGCCACCCGCCGGGCACCGCCTCCGTCTGCAACATCGCCAGGTGGTGTCGCTCGTCCGCAGGGGTGAGGCCGCCCGGCGAGCCACCGGGAACCGAGTCGAACGGGCCCGCGGGGAGGTAGACGTGGGCCGACTCGAACAGCCCGAGCGCCGGGAATCCGTGCGCGGTGTTGTGGCGAGCGGCGTCGAGCAGGCCCGGCAGGATCAGCGGCCGCATGACGCTCTGGTCCTCGCTCAGCGGGTTCTCGAGGCGAAGGGCGTCGGCGGGATCGAGGCGCAGGCGCGCCAGGGCATCCGGGGACGTGAACGAGTACGAGATGCATTCGTCCAGCCCGCGATCGCGCAGCAGGTCCTCCACCCGGCGACGCAGCCGCTGGCTCGGGGTGAGCCGCCCGACCGCCGCGCGGCGCGCCGGCAGCGTGGTCGGCAGCTTGTCGAGCCCATGGATGCGCGCGACCTCCTCGATCAGGTCGGCCTCGCGCTGGACGTCGCTGTCGCGCCAGGGCGGCACCCGCCAGCCCTCACCCGCCCACTCGAAGCCGAGCCGCCCGAGAATTCCGTCCACCGTCTCGTCGTCGACGGGCGTTCCCAGCAAGCGCGCGATGCGCTCGCGCCGGAGCGGGACGACCCGCGCCTGCGCCGGACGCGGATAGACGTCGACCGTCCCGGGCACCATGCGCGCCCCGCACAGCTCGACCATCAGCCGCGCGGCCAGCCGCTGGGCCGCGATCGCCTGCTCGGGGTGCAGCTGCTTCTCGAAGCGGGCCGACGCCTCCGTGCGCAGCCCGAGCGCCTTCGACGTCGCCATGATGTTCGGCCCCACCCAGGTCGCGGCCTCCATCAGCACGCGCGTCGTGGTGTCCGCGACCTCCGACACCTGCCCGCCCATGATCCCCGCGATCCCGCTCGGGCCCTCGCCGTCGCAGACGAGCGCCATCTCGGAGGTGAACACCCGCTCGGCGTCGTCGAGCGTGACCATCCGCTCGCCGTCGGCTGCCCGGCGCACGTCGATGCGCCCGCCGCGCACCTTGTCGAGGTCGAAGGCGTGCAGCGGCTGGGCCGTCGTGAGCATGACGTAGTTGGTGATGTCGACGACGTTCGAGATCGGCCGCTGGCCGGCGGCCGTCAGCCGCTGCTTGAGCCACAGCGGCGACGGGCCGATCTTCACGTCCTCGAACACGCGGGCGGTGAACCGCAGGCAGATCTCCGGGTCGATCTCGATCGAGATGTGGTCGCCGGCGCTGTCGGACCCGTGCGGCTCGGCGTCTGCGGCGGTCGGGTCGTCCGCCAGGTCGGCGCCGGTCACCGCGTGCAGGTCGCGCGCGACGCCGTAGACGCCCATCAGATCCGGCCGGTTGGGCGTGATCTCGAGCTCGAGCACCTCGTCGGCGATCGGCAGGTGCTCGGCCAGCGGCGCGCCCACGGGCACCTCGCCGTCGAGCACCATGATCCCGAGGTGGTCCTCGCCGATGCCGACCTCGTCCTCGGCCAGGATCATCCCGCTCGACACCACGCCGCGCAGCTTCGCCTCGCCCAGCGTCGAGCCGTCCGGCATGACCGCGCCCGGCAGCGCCACCGCCACCGTCTGGCCGGCCGCGACGTTGGGAGCGCCGCAGACGATCGTCTGGGGCTCGTCGCGCCCGACGTCGACCTTGCAGACGGTCAGCCGGTCGGCGTCCGGGTGCCGCTCGGCGTCGAGCACGCGGCCGGTGACGAACGCGGACACGTCCCCAACGCCAACGCGGTGCAGCCGCTCGAGCTTGTCACCGGCGAGCGTGAGCCGCTCGGCCGCCGCCTCGGCGCTCAGCCCCGACTCGCAGTACGAGCTCAGCCAGGCGTACGGGACCCTCATGCGCCCGCCCCGAACTGGTCGAGCAGACGCAGGTCGTTGTCGAACAGCATCCGCAGGTCGGGGACCTGGTAGACGAGCATCGCGATCCGCTCGATGCCCATCCCCCACGCGAACCCCTGCACGCGGTCCTTGTCGTACCCGCTGCCGACGACGTAGTCGAGCACGTTCGGGTCGACCATCCCCGAGCCGAGGATCTCGATCCAGCCCTCGCCCTTGCAGGTCGAGCAGCGCTGCGAGCCCTCGAAGCCGGTGCCGCCGCAGCGGAAGCACGACACGTCGACCTCGACGCTCGGCTCGGTGAACGGGAAGTAGCCCGGCCGCAGGCGCACCTCGGTGTCCTCGCCGAACATCTGGCGCGAGAACGCGAGCAGCGTCCCCTGGAGGTCGGCCAGCGTCAGGTCCTCGTCGATCGCCAGTCCCTCGAGCTGGTGGAACATCGGCACGTGCGTCGCGTCGGCCGTGTCGGGCCGGTAGACCCGCCCCGGGACGACGACGTAGATCGGCGGCGCCTGGAGCTCCATCGCCCGCACCTGCATGGGGGAGGTGTGCGTGCGCAGGAGCACCTGCTCGGCCAGGTAGAAGGTGTCCTGGGGCGCGCGAGCGGGGTGCTCCGGCGGATGGTTGAGCGCAGTGAAGTTGTAGTAGTCGTACTCGATCTCCGGGCCTTCGATGACGGAGAAGCCGAGGCCGATGCAGACGTCCTCCATCCGCCGCCGGATCTGCGAGACGAGGTGCAGGTGGCCGAGCGGCACCGGCGGGTCGCCCGGCAGCGTCACGTCCACGCGGTCCTCGACCAGCCGCCGGTCGAGCTCGGCGCCGGCGAGCTCGGACGTGCGGGTCTCCAGCAGCGCCTCGAGCGCCTGCCGTACCTCGTTGGCTTCCTTGCCGGCCGGGCCGCGCTGCTCGGGCGGCAGCTCGCCGATCGAGCGCAGCGCCTGGGTCAGCTCGGACTTGCGCCCTAGGTAGCGAACCCGAATTTCCTCGAGCTCGGCGGCCGAGGTCGCCGCGGCCACCGCGGCCTCGGCTTCGGAGCGCAGCTGGGCCAGGTCAGCCATGGCCGCGCATCCTACGTGCGGCCTCGTACAGGCCGATGCTCGCCGCCATCGCAACGTTGAGCGACTCGGCCCCACCGGGCCGGAGCGGGATCCGCGCGGTGGCCTCGGCCGCCTCGAGCAGCTCCTCCGGGAGGCCCTCCCGCTCCGCGCCAAGGCAGAGCACGACCGGCGGCGAGAGCGCGCCGAGCGGGTCGGGCGCGGCGGCGTCGAGCGCCACGCGCGTGCCGGCGAGCTGGTCGAACCGCGCCCGCGCCGGCGGGCGCGCGAAGATCGAACCCATGCTCGCCCGGACCGCCTTCGGCGAGTACGGATCCGCGCAACCCGGGCCGAGGACGACCGGACCGTCGGCCAGCGCGTGCGCCGCGCGGATGATCGTCCCGACGTTCCCTGGATCCTCCACGCCGTTCAGCCACACGCTCAGCTGTCCGCCCGGCTCTGCCCAGCGCTGCTCGTACACGCCGATCGCGCGGGTGCCCGATCCGAGCGTGCTGACGGCGTTGAGCAGCTCCGGGTCCACGTCCACGCCGGCGCGCAGCACGAACTCCGGCTCCCAGCCGGCCTCGACGAGGTCCTCCCCCTCCGCCACGAACAGGCCCAGCTTCTCGCGCCACCTCTTCTGGGCGAGCTTGCGGATCGTCTTGAGCTTGTCGTTGTCGGGGCTTTGGATCATCGAACGAAAAAGGGCGCCTCGAAGGGCGCCCGGGAGAAGTTCGGTTCCGTGATCGCGCTAGGCGGCCACGGCCTCCCGGGCCTTCTCGGCAAAGCGTCGGAACGTCTCGGGGTCGCGCACGGCGATGTCGGCCAGCACCTTGCGGTCGACCTCGATGCCGGCCTCCTTCAGGCCGTGCATGAACTGGCTGTAGGACATGCCCTCCTGGCGGGCCGCGGCGTTGATGCGCACGATCCACAGGCGGCGGAAGTCGCGCTTGCGGTTGCGCCGGTCGCGGTAGGCGTACGAGTCGGCCTTGAGCAGGGCCTCCTTGGCGCGCTTGTAGCTCTTCGAGGCCTGGCCCCGATAGCCCTTGGCACGCTCGAGCGTCTCGCGGCGCTTCTTGCGCCCGTGCACTGACCGCTTGACCCGGCTCACTTGTGCAGCAACCTCTCGACGCGCTTCTGATCAGGCTTGGCGACCTCGACCGGACGGCCCAGGTGCAGCTTGCGCTTGGCGCTCTTCTTGCCCAGGTTGTGGCTCGTGAAGGAATGCCGCGCACGCAGCTTGCCGGTTCCGGTCTTGCGGAACCGCTTCTTCGCGCCGGAGTGGGTCTTCATCTTCGGCATGGGAACGGCTTATTGAAGCAGACGCACCATCCACACTTCGGCGAACGCCCTGCGCAGCGGCCGTGGAACGGCCAGCTCGACGGGCTCCGCGCGCCCCGTGCGCATGATCGTCTCGCGGTTGCCGGTCGTGCTGAAGTTGTAGATCAGGCGCACTTCGCGCGGGCTGCGGTCAACCGAGGCCAGCAGCCGCTCCATGAAGCGCTCCAGCACCTGCTCGGGGAATGGGCAGTAGAGGTAGACGAGCGTCAGGTCGTCGGGGATCGGCCAGTCCAGCACGTCGCCCGCGACCAGCTCGACGTCCCGGCAGCGCAGCCGCCGCCGGCTGCGCGCGACGTAGCGGCGGGCGATCGCGGTCAACTCGACGT
>JBQGCL010000140.1:0-13692 GCA_052038485.1 Thermoleophilaceae bacterium
TTCCGCGCGGCGCACCGGGCGCGACGGACGGGCTGATCTCGGAGCGCGTGCTCGACCTCTACCCGCGCCGCGGCGCGAGCGGGTCGAAGTTCGTCTCCGGCGTGGTGGTCGTCGTCGGCGGCTCACGGGGCCTCACCGGCGCGCCGACGATGGCTGCCAAAGCCGCCCAAAGGGCCGGGGCGGGCTACGTGCAGGTCGCGGTCCCCGCCTCGGTGCAGCCGTTCATCGAGCTGCGCCTGCTCGAGCAGATGAGCCGCGGCCTGCCCGACGAGGACGGCTCGCACACGCTGGCCGGCGTGGAGGTCGTCGAGGAGATGGCAGAGCGCTCGGGCGCCGTGGCGCTCGGCCCCGGCCTCGGCCGCGCCCCGGCGGCCCAGGAGCTCGCCCGCGCGGTCGCGAGAACGGTGCAGGCGCCTCTGCTGATCGACGCCGACGGTCTCAACGCCCACGCCGGCCGGCTCGAGCTGCTGCGGGAGCGGACCGCGCCCACGGTGCTCACGCCCCACGAGGGCGAGCTGGGCCGTCTGCTCGACCGGCCCTCGGACGAGATCGCGCGGCACCGCCTCGCGTCCGTCAGGGAGGCCGCCGAGCGCAGCGGCGCGATCGTCCTGCTCAAGGGGGACGACACGATCGTCGCGCTGCCGGGCGGCGAGGTCGCCGTCAGCCCCGGCGGAACCCCGGCGCTGGCCACGGCCGGCACCGGCGACGTGCTCTCGGGCCTGATCGCCGCCCTGCTCGCCAAGCGGCTCGACGCATTCGCCGCCACCTGCCTCGGCACGCTCGCCCACACGCTGGCGGGCCGCGCCGCCGCCGACCGCGTCGGCACGGACCACGTCATGGCCGGTGATGTGATCGACGCCCTGCCGCACGGCCTGACGCTCCGATAGTCTCGCCGCGGCATGGCAGTCGTGCGCGACATCATGGATGCCAGCCCCATCACGGTGACCGGCGACACGCCCGTCGAGGAGCTGGTGGGGTCGCTGCGCGAGCACTCCATCCCTGGCGTACCCGTGGTCGACGGCGCCGGACGATGCATCGGGATCGTCACCGAGGCCGACCTGGTCCTCCCCGACGAACAGGGCGACCTCCACCTGCCGCACTACATCAACCTGTTTGGCGGGACGGTCTTCCTCGAGTCGCTGGGCCGCTACGAGCAGCGGCTGAAGACGGCGTTCGCCTCGACGGCCGAGGACATGATGACCCGCGATCCCGACACCGTCGGCCCGGACGTGGATGTCAAGGAGGCGGCGCGCCTGATCCACGACACGGGCCACAACCGGCTGCCAGTGGTGGACGCCGACGGGCGCCTCGTCGGCGTGGTCACGCGCCTGGACGTGCTCGGCGCCCTCGCGGCGTGAGCGCCCCCGAGCGCGCCCTGGCCACGATCGACCTGGGCGCCATCGAGCGCAACTGCGCGCGCCTGCCGAAGCCGCTCTGCGCGGTGGTCAAGGCCGACGCGTACGGGCACGGGCCGGTTGCGGAGGCGGCCCTCGCCGGCGGCGCCAGCTGGCTCGCCGTCGCCGCGGCGGACGAGGCCCGAGGGCTACGCGAGCAGGGGATCGAGGCGCCGATCCTGGTGATGGGTGCGGTCACGCCGGCAGAGCTCGAGATCGCGATCGCGGCGGACGCCGACGTGGTCGCCTGGACCGAGCAGGTCGCCGAGGCGGCTCCGCGCGTGCACGTCAAGCTGGACACCGGGATGGGTCGGCTCGGCACCAAGGACCGCGCGCTGGCGGAGCGGCTGGCGGCACGGCCCGACACGGTCGGCCTGATGACTCACTTCGCCACCGCCGACGAGCCCGGCGACGACCTGTTCGACGCCCAGCTCGACGCGTTCCGCGACTTCGTCGAGGCGGTCGGCCGCGACGACCTGACCGTCCACGCCGCCAACAGCGCCGCCGCGCTGCGCGACCCGGCCAGCCACTTCGACCTGGTCCGCTGCGGCATAGCGATCTACGGGATGGACCCCTTCGGCGCGAACCCGGCCGACCACGGTCTCGAGCCGGCGCTCTCGCTGCGCTCCTGGGTGGGCGCGGTACGGCGCTTCGAGACGGGCGACTCGGTGGGCTACGGGCGCCGCTGGAGCGCCCCCGAGCCGACCTGGGTCGCCACCGTGCCGGTCGGCTACGGCGACGGCTGGCGGCGCGCCCTGACCAACAACTGCGACGTGCTGATCCGCGGCCGCCGCCATCCGCTGGTGGGCACGGTCAGCATGGACAACGTCACGGTCGCGCTCGGCCGCGACACGGACGTCGAGGTCGGCGACGAGGTGGTCCTGATCGGCGCGCAGGGCGAGGAGCGCATACTGGCGGAGGAGGTGGCGCGCCGGCTCGACACGATCAACTACGAGGTCACCTGCGCGCTGACGCCGCGGGTGCACCGCCGTTACCTGAGGTGACCGAGTCCTGGATAGTCGGCGGCGCGCTGCGCGACGAGCTGCTGGGGCGCCCCGTGCGCGACGTGGACATCGCCGTCGATGGCGACCCGGCCCGCGCCGCGAAGGCCTTGGCGGCCGAGCTGAACGGGCCCGTGTTCCGGCTGTCGGAGGCGTTCGGCGCCTGGCGCGTGATCGATCGAGAGGACGACAAGGTCTACGACTTCGCGCCGCTCCAGGGCGGCTCGATCGAAGAGGACCTCGCGAAGCGGGACTTCACGATCAACGCGATGGCGCGCCCCGCCGACGGCAAGGACCTCATCGACCCGCTCGGCGGCCGAGCCGACCTCGAGTCGCGCACGCTGCGCGTACTCGGCCCCGAGGCCTACGAGAGCGACCCCCTGCGCACGCTGCGGCTTGCCCGCTTCGCCGCCGAGCTCGGCTTCGCGCCGGATCCGGAGACCGAGCGCCTCACGCAGGCGGCCGCGCCGCGCACCGCGGAGGCGGCCGGCGAGCGCGTCTTCGCCGAGCTGCGCCGGCTGGTGCTCGCCGGCGGGGCGATCGAGGGCCTCCAGCTCGCCGACCGCCTTGGCGTGCTGCAAGCGGTGCTTCCCGAGCTCACGGCCCTGCACGGCATCGAGCAGAGCGACTACCACCACCTCGACGTCTACGACCACACGCTCGAGGTGCTCGCCCGGCAGGTCGAGCTCGAGGATCGCCTCGACGAGCTGTTCCCGAGCGACGCAGCGCGGATCGCCAAGCTGCTCGCGGAGCCGCTCGGCGACGAGCTCAGCCGTGGCGAGGCGCTCCGTTTCGGAGCGCTCCTCCACGACGTCGCCAAGCCGCCGACCCGCGAGGTGCGCTCGGACGGCCGCATCACCTTCATGGGCCACGACCGGCTCGGCGAGCAGATGGTGCACGAGCTCTGTCGCCGCCTGCGCACGAGCGAGCGCTTCGCCCGCTTCGTCGGCGCGCTCACCCGCCACCACCTGGTGCTCGGCTTCCTCGTCCACGAGCGCCCGCTCGACCGAGCCCAGGTGTACCGCTATCTGCGCCGCACCGCCCCGGTCGAGGTGGAGGTCACGCTGCTCTCGTGCGCCGACCGGCTCGCCACCCGGGGCCGCAAGTCGGACGAGGCGACGGCCGCCCACCTCGAGCTCGCCCGCGAGCTGATGACCGCCGCCCTCGACTGGCGCGAGCACGGTCCGCCGCGCGTGCCCGTGCGCGGGGACGAGCTGGCCGACGAGCTCGGGATCGAGCCCGGTCCGGAGCTCGGCCGCCTGCTCGGGGAGCTCGAGGAGGCCGCCTACGTCGGCGAGGCCGACACGCGGGAGCAGGCGATTGCGCTGGCACGTAGGCTGCGTTCGTGATCGTAGATTCGGCGATCTACGAGGCGGGGCACCGGCGCGACGGCGAGGTGGACGTCCACGAGGCGATGGAGCTCTGCCACGCGCCCGACTGCTTCACCTGGATCGGCCTCTACGAGCCGACCGAGGACGAGTTCGAGTCGATCCGCAGCGAGTTCGACCTGCACCCGCTGGCCGTCGAGGACGCCATCCAAGCGCACGAGCGGCCCAAGCTCGAGGTCTTCGGCGACATGGTCTTCATCGTCCTCAAGACGGCCAAGTACGTGGACCCGAGCGAGGTCATCAAGCTCGGCGAGATCCTGATCTTCCTCGGCCACGACTACGTACTCACCGTCCGCCACGGCGAGGCGAGCGAGCTGGGCGGAGTCCGTCGCCAGCTCGAGAGTGACCCGGCGCTGCTCCAGCACGGACCGGGGGCGGTGCTGCACGCGATCGTGGACCGGGTCGTCGACGACTATGGGCCCGCGCTGGCCGGTTTGAGCGAGGACATCGACCAGGTCGAGGACCAGGTCTTCTCCGACGTCCGCACCAACGCCGCCGAGCGCATCTACAAGCTCAAGCGCGAGGTGCTCCAGTTCGAGCACGCGGTCGGACCGCTGGTCGACCCGGTCGACCGGCTGGCGCGCGGCAAGTACAGCGTGATCCACCCCGAGGTGCGCACCTACTTCCGCGACGTCAACGACCACCTGCTGCGCGCCCACGACCAGCTCGAGGGCTTCCGCGACCTGCTGACGAGCGTTCTCCAGGCCAACCTGACCCAGGTGAGCGTGCGGCAGAACGAGGACATGCGCAAGATCTCGGCCTGGGTGGCGATCGGCGTGGTGCCGACCGCGATCGCGGGCATCTACGGCATGAACTTCGAGCACATGCCGGAGCTCGACTGGACCTTCGGCTACCCGGCGGCGCTGCTGCTGATGGCGTCTGTCTGCACCTTCCTGTTCTGGCGCTTCAAGCGGGCTGGCTGGCTGTAGGCTGCCCCGCCATGCCAGACGACTGCATCTTTTGCAAGATCGTGGCGGGCGAGCTGCCCTCGGAGACCGTCCAGGAGGACGAGCACACGGTTGCCTTCATGGACCTCAACCCGTGGACGCGCGGGCACGCGCTGGTGGTCCCGCGCCGGCACTCGCGCAATCTCTACGAGGTCGACGACGAGGACCTCGAGCACGCATCCGTCGCCGCCAAGCGACTGGCGCTGCGCATGCGCGACGCGCTCGGGTGCGACGGGGTCAACCTGCTCAACTGCTGCGAGCCCGCGGCCTGGCAGACCGTCTTTCACACCCATATCCACGTGATTCCGCGCTACGACGACGATCCGCTCCAGCTGCCGGTCCGGCCGCAACAGGCCGCCCAGGGGGAGCTGGCGGCCGTGGCGGCTGACCTACGGGGCTGGTAGTTTGGTCCGCGTTGGGCCGGTCTTACCGGCGTAGTTCGTTACACATGCGTGCATCGGGACTCGCAGTGCCGGGCACACGCAGGAAAGGGCAGCACGTGCCTACCGGAACCGTGAAGTGGTTCAACGACGAAAAGGGATACGGCTTCATCACGCCCGACGAGGGCGACCGTGACCTGTTCGTCCACTACACCGGCATCGATGGCCAGGGCTTCAAGTCGCTCGCCGAGAACTCCAAGGTCGAGTACGAGGAGGAGACGGGGGACAAGGGACCGAAGGCGGTGAACGTGCGCCTCATCTGAGGCGCGACCGGATCGTGCCCAAGGAAGAGAAGATCGAGATGGAGGGCGAGATCGTCGAGGCCCTCCCAAACACGATGTTCAAGGTCCAGCTCGACAATGGGCACGAAGTCCTCGGACACATCTCCGGAAAGATGCGGAGGCACTACATCCGCATTCTGCCCGGGGATCGCGTCAAGATCGAGTTGTCGCCGTACGACCTCGACCGGGGGCGGATCACCTACAGGTACAAGTAAGGAGGGCGCGCAACTCGGGCCAGGCTCGAGTGTTGCTATCCCGGCCATGAAGCGAATCCTGCTGCTGTTTTCCACCCTGGCACTGCTCGCGCCCGCCACTGCGTCGGCCCGCGTCGTCGAGATCGGCACGCCGAGCCAGGCTGCCACCCCCAGCTGCCCCGGCAGTGCGACCGACCCATGCGAGGCGGCCGTGCGCGTGACAGGGCTTCAGGGACGGATGGCCGGCGGGCGCAAGAACCCGTACTACATCCGCCGAAACGGGTACATCGTCGCCTTCACGGTGCAGCTCTCGAAGCCCACCGACGAGCAGATCGCCTTCTTCAACGACAACTTCGGCTCGCCGCCGCAGGTGCGCCTGTCGGTGCTGCGCCGCGGCGACACGCGCAAGACGCGCCTCAACTACCGGCTGGTGGGGCAGAGCGACGTCTACGACGTCGACCGCTTCCTCGGCTCGAGCCCGACCTTCGTGCTCGACCCGCCGTTGCGGGTGAAGAAGACCAACTGGATCGCGATCACCGTGCCTACCTGGGCCCCGCTGTTCGCGCACAACCTGACGGGGTCCGACTGGTGGCGCTCGTCTCGCGCCAAGGACAGCTGCAAGGCGCCTCAGAGCTACGACCAGTTCGCGATGCAGACGCTCCGCGACATCAACGTCTTCGGATGCACGTATCACGGGGCCAGGCTGCTCTACACGGCCACCTACATCCCCGATCCCAAGCCCACCGTGAAGGAAGACAAGTAGGCGGATAGGGCCTTTTCCCGGCTTCCGGCGCGCGCTAGCATCGAACCGTGACCACGGAGGGATGGATCTTCATGGTCGGCTTTCGGGTTTTCGACGTCGGCCTGCTGATCGTGTGGCTCGTCTGGTTCTTCCGGCTGCGCGACGACGACGACGATTCCCACGGTGACGACGGCGGCGGGGGCGAAGGCCCGGAGCCGCGGCCCGGCAAGGACGGCCCGGGCGGAGACGGGATCAGGCTGCCGCTGGGGCGCTGGCGCCTCGGCCACGGTCGCGACCGCTCCCACGGGGGGCCGTCGCGGCCCTCGCGGCGCCGCGGCGCGGAGCCGCTGCGACGGCCGCTGCCCTCGCGGGTGCGCCGGCCGCGCTCGCCGCTGCCGACGCACCGCAGCTAGCGCTTGGCCGCAAGCAGCCGGCTCGGCCGGCTGCGCGCGGATGGCCTCACCCGCAGGCGCCCGGGTTGTCGTTGCAGAAGTCCTCGAAGCGCTCTGCCGGGCTGTCCTGGGGCGGGGGCGTGTCGTTCTCGGGCGTGTCGGGCGTCGTCTCGGTCGGCGTTTGGGGACTTGGGGTGCCGCCGTCCGTCGACGGGGGCGTCGTCTCCGTCGGGACCGTCTCCGTCGTCGGCGTGGACTCCTGGGTGTCGGTCTGCGGGATCGTCAGCTCGGGGGCCTGAGGCGGCGGCCCGGCATTCGACTCGTCGTCGCCGCCGCACCCGGCGGCCGTGACGGCCAGGACCAGCAGCAGCGCGCCGAGGCGCGCGATCAGCGCTCGACGGCCGGCAGCCGCCGGCCGCAGTGGGGGCAGTCGTTGAGGTCCTTCTGGACCAGCTGCTCGAGCGAGCACCCGCACAGCCGCAGGTTGTCGATCGAGTAGGGGAGCTCGCTCGGCGACGGCGCCAGCGGCAGCACCGCGGCGACGACCTTGAGCTCCTCGCCGCTCTCGCGGTCCACGTAGCGCTTCCCCGGCTCGGCCTCCCGGACGATCTCCCGGTCGGAGCGCGAACGCAGGCGGTACTTCTGGCGAGTCGGCATGGGCGCGGAAGGATAGCTGCCGATATCCCTGAAAGATCCACCGGCGATGCGCATCCTGATCTTCCACGGCTACCTGCTCCGGGGAACCGGCAGCAACATCTACAACGCCAGCCTGGTGCGCGCCCTCGCGCGCCTGGGGCACGAGGTCGACCTGCTCTGCCAGGACCGCGACTGGGAAGCGCCCGAGGGCGTCACCGTGCGCAACCCCGACATCGGGCGCGTGCTGCCCGTCTACGTCGCCGACGCCTACGCCGGCTTCGACGCCAAGCCGTACCCGACGCTGAGCGATGCCGAGCTGGACCATTACCTCGACTCGAACGTAGCGGCAGTCCAGGACGCCCCGACGCCGGACGTCGCGCTCGCCAACCACCTGGTGATGGGGCCGGCCATCCTGGCGCGCGGGCTCGCCGGGCGCGCCCCCTACGCGGCGAAGGTCCACGGCAGCGCCCTGGAGTACACGGTGCGCCCGCACCGCGACCGCTTTCTGCCGTACGCGCTCGAGGGGGTGCGCGGCGCGTCGGGGGTGCTGGTCGGCTCGCGCCACACCGCGGAGAGCCTCTGGGAGGTGCTGGCCGACGAGCCGTCGCTGCCCGAGCGGACCAGGCTCGGCCCGCCCGGGGTCGACGTGCACACGTTCCGCCCCGGCACCGCCGACCTGGAGCACCTGGCGCGGCGCCTCGAGGGCGGCGAGGCGGCGGCCTGGGGCGGCGAGGCGGGCGCGGCCGACGCGCTGCGCTCGATCGACCCGCGCAGCGACCGGATCGTGAGCTACGTCGGCAAGCTGATCGTCTCGAAGGGCGTGGACCTACTGCTGGCCGCCTGGCCGCTGGTCGTCGCGCGCGTGCCCGAGGCGCGGCTGGTGATCGTGGGCTTCGGGACCTACCGGGACGCGCTCGGGCGCTTCGTCGAGGCGCTGCGCAACCGCGACCTCGACGACCTGCTCGAGATCGCGGCGCGCGGGCGGGAGCTGGAGGGCGGGCCGCGCAGCGAGCTGAGCCACCTGCGCGCGTTTCTCGAGGGGGCCGGTCCGGATTGGCTGGCGGCGGCGCCGGCCGCGGCCGAGCGCGTGCACTTCACCGGGCGGCTCGAGCACGACGACCTGCCCGACCTGCTGCCCGCCTGCGAGGCGCAGGTAATGCCGAGCACGTTCCCGGAGGCGTTCGGGATGGTCGCCGCCGAGGCGGCGGCGTGCGGGGCGCTGCCGCTGTCGGCCGGGCACTCGGGGATGGCCGAGGTGACGGCGACGCTGGCGCCCGCGCTGCCGCCCGAGCTGCGGCCGCTGCTCTCGTTCGAGGTGGGGCCGCACGCGGTCGAGCAGATCGCGGACAAGCTGATCGCCTGGCTGACGCTCGACCCGGCCGAGCGCGAGCGCGCCCGGGCCGCGCTGGCGGACGAGGCGGCGCGCCGCTACTCGTGGGAGAGCGTGGCCGAAGGGGTGATCGCGGCCGCCCAGGGCCGCCTGGACGCTCTACCCCATCCCGCTCCCCCAGCGGATAATGTTCCCGCCCCGTGAGCCTCGCCCGGAACACGGTCAAGCCGCTGCTGGCGGCACTGGTGGCGGCAGCGGTCGCGCTGCCGCTTGCCGCGTGCGGCCGCGACGAGCCGGATCTCAGCAACGGCAAGGCGCTGTTCACGCAGAAGTGCGGCTCGTGCCATGAGCTCGGCCGGGCAGGCACGCAGGGCACGACCGGGCCGAACCTCGACGATGCATTCCGCGCCGCGCTGGCGAGCGGGATGACGCGCGAGACCGTCGAAGGCGTCGTGCACAAGCAGATCCTGCACCCGCGCCGGATCAGCGCGATGCCCGCCGGTCTGGTCAAGGGCCAGGACGCCAACGACGTCGCGGCCTACGTGGCGTTCGCGGCCCACCGCGGCGGCGAGGACTCGGGTGCGCTGGCCCAGGCCGGCCTTGCCGGGGCGACCACGGGCGAGCAGATCTTCACCGCGGCGGGCTGCGCGGGCTGCCACAAGCTGGCCAAGGCCGGCGCCAACGGCACGATCGGCCCGAGCCTGGACGACCTGGCCAACTCGCCCGACCTCAAGGGCAACCCCGAGGACTTCGTGCGCGAGTCGATCCTCGACCCCGACGCTGTCGTCGCCAGCGGCTTCCAGGCGGGCGTGATGCCGTCCTTCGACGGCAAGCTGAGCGACAAGCAGGTCCAGGCGCTGATCCAGTACCTGCTTGGGGACTGACCGAGCGGGCAAGAGGTCCGTATGGACCTCACCATCATCGGAACCGGGAACATGGCCCGCGGCATCGGCAGGCGGGCGCTCGCAGGCGGACACGGGCTGACGCTTGTGGCGAAGGACGACCAGCACGCCCAGGACGCGGAGTCGGCGTTCGACGGCTCGGCCCAGACCGTCGTCGACGGCGCCGGCGAGGGCGACGTCGTCGTGCTCGCGGTCTACTACCCCGACGCGCGTGCGGCGGTCGAGCAGCACGCCGACGAGCTGGACGGCAAGGTCGTCGTGGACGTCACCAACCCGGTCAACGACAGCTTCGACGGGCTGGTCGTGCCGCCGGACAGCTCGGCGACGCAGGAGCTCGCTCAGCTTGCGCCTGGCGCCCGCTTCGTCAAGGCGTTCAACACGACGTTCGCCCGCACGCTGGAGAGCGGTGAGGTCGCGGGCCAGCCGCTGGACGTGCTGATCGCCGGCGACGACGAAGACGCCAAGCAGGCGGTCGCGACGCTCGCGCGAGACGGCGGGCTCAACCCGATCGACACCGGGCCGCTGAACCGTGCGCGCGAGCTGGAGGCGGCGGGGCTCCTGCACATGACGCTTCAGAACCAGCTCGGGACCGGTTTCGCCAGCGCGCTGAAGATCGTCGCCTAGGCGTCGTTCAGGCCCCCACGAACGGCCGCAGCTCTTCCACCAGCCCGTCGTGCGACGCGGCCAGCAGGCCGGGCCAGCCGTCGTCGAGCCAGCTCCAGCTGCCGCCGGCCTCCTCGACGAGCAGGCGACCCGCCGCCCAGTCCCAGTGCTGGAGGCCGCGTTCGTAGAACGCGTCCACGCGCCCGGCGGCCAGCCACGCCAGATCGACCGCCGCGGCGCCCGCCCGGCGGATGTCGCGGGCGTGGGGGAGCAGCTGGGCGACCACCGCGGCCTGGACGGCGCGGCGGTCGGGCTCGTAGGAGAAACCGGTCGACACGAGCGACTGGGCGAGTGGGCGGGGCGGCCTCACGCTGAGCCGGCGGTCCCCGAGGAACGCCCCCTGCCCGCGTACGGCGCGGAACGTCTCCCGGTGGATCGGCGAGTGCACCACGCCCAGCAGCGCCCCGTCAGCGTCCTCCAGCGCCACGCTGACGGCCCAGGCGGGAAAGCCGTAGAGGAAGTTGATCGTACCGTCGAGCGGATCGACCACCCAGCGCCGCCCGCTGGCGGCCTCGGCGTGCGAGCCCTCCTCGGCGACGAGGCCGTCGTCGGGCCGCTCGCTCTCGAGCAGCTCGCGGATCGTCCGCTCGGCCTCGCGATCGGCATCCGAAACCAGGTCGGTCGCCGACGACTTCGACGCCACCCCCTCCGGCGGGCGCCCGTAGTAGGACAGCAGCACGTCGCCGGCCGCGCGCGCCGCGCGGTCGGCCAGCTCGAGGTCGGGGTTCACAGCGCCCGAATGAGCAGCACGAGCCCCACGATCACGATCGCGACGGCAAGGACCCACAACAGGAACCGAAAGGCCTCTTGTTCAGAACGGAGCGGATTCAGCATCAAATGAGCGAAGCGAGGGACAGCAGAGAGCGCGAAAACCAAGCATGCCAAGGAAGCAGTCCCCGACGCGTGCTCCGCACGCGAGGGGGCGATGACGCAGGCAGGCGCAGGTTTGCAGCGCGGGCGATCGCGGAAGACGCCCTAGAGAAGGTAGACGGTCGAATAGACCACTATCCACATCACGTCGACGAAGTGCCAGTAGATGCCCGGCACTTCGACGCCGCGGTGCTCCTTCGGCGAGAAGTGGCCGCGGAACGCGCGCGTGGTCGCCATCGTGAGCAGCGTCAGGCCGACGAACACGTGGGCGCCGTGCAGGCCGGTCAGCCCGTAGAAGATCGTTGCCTGCGCGTTGTCGGACGGCGCGAAGCCGATGTGGACGTACTCGTTGATCTGCACCGAGAGGAACGTGAGGCCCAGCAGCGCGGTGGTCAGCAGGCCGACCTGCATCGCCCTCCGGTTGCCGCGGCGCGCGCCCTCGAGCGCCCAGTGCATCGTCAGGCTCGAGGAGACCAGCACGCAGGTGTTGATCCCGGCGATGACCTTGGGGAGCTCCTTGCCGTCGATCGGGAACCAGCCCGAGTCGGCCACCACCCGGATGAAGAAGTAGGCGGTGAAGAACGCTCCGAAGAGCATCACCTCGGAGATGATGAAAAGCAGCATCCCGAGGAACTGGGCCTCGACGCGCGAGGAGACGTTGGCCGCCGGCGGCCCGTGATGCTCGTCGTGAGCGACCGTGTGAGCGGCGACCGAGGCGGACTCCATCAGCTCTCCTCCTCGCTGACCACGTGCTCGACGGGCTTGCCGGTGGAGGCCTCGACGCGTCCGATCAGGTCGGCGCGCAGCCAGCCCGAGCGCGTCTCCGGGAAGGTCGAGATGACGATGTCGTCGGGCGCGTAGAACTGGAGGGCGTTCTGGATGGCCGTGTACGGGTCCGGGTGCACGACCTGACCGATCGCCTCGAGCCCGGCATCCTCGAGCGCCTTGAGCGTGTGCGCCAGCCGCTCGGCCGCGTCGTCGCCGGCGCTGCCGTCCCCGTTCGTGTCGGCCTCCGGGCAGATCACGATGAACCGGCGCGGCTCGTCCTGCGCCTTGCGGCGCAGCACGTCGAGCAGCTCGGAGCTGGCCACGGTCTGGTTGGCGACGACGAGCGTGCGCTTGACGTCGTCGCGCTCGGCGTCGAGGTCCACGACCACGTGCTCCACCGGCCGCCGCGCCGCGCGCCGCACCCGGTCGACGAGCCCCTCGCGCAGCCAGCCGGAGCGCGTCTCGGGGTGGGTGGAGATGACGATCTCGTCGTAGTCGGCCTCTCCGAGCGCGTCCATCACCGCGGCGTACGGGTCGGGGTCCATCACCTCGCCGTCTGCCTCGATGCCGGCCTCGTGCATCAGCGCGAGCGTCATCTTGAGCCGGTTCTCGGCGGCCTCGCGCACCATCGAGTCGTAGATCACGTAGCCGTGGCGGGGCTGGTTCTGCGGGCAGATCACGTGCACGTCGACAGGCTCCCCCGCCGCGCGATCGCGCACGGCGTCGATCAGCGGGCGGCCCGCCACCGTCTCGTTCGCGACTACGAGGATCCGCTTCATTCGGCTGGCGGAGGCGCTCCACCGCCACCGGCGGGAGCGGGCACCGGCGCGCCCGCGGGCGCCTTCTCCTTGAACACGGCGTGGACGGCGCCCGGCACGCCGTACTCATACGGCCCGCCGACCACGGTCGGCACCTCGTCGAAGTTGAACACGGGCGGCGGGGAGGAGACCTGCCACTCGATCGAGTGAGCCCGCCAGGGGTTGCCGTCGGCCAGCGGCCCGTGCCGCCAGGAGGCGACGATGTTGTAGACGAAGATCAGGAACGAGAGGCCGAAGATGAAGGCCGAGATCGAGATGATCGCGTTCCAGGTCGCGAACTCGTCGGCGTAGTCGGCCACGCGGCGCGGCATGCCCTCGATGCCGACCAGGTGCATCGGCCCGAAGGTCAGGTTGAAGAAGATGAACGACATCCAGAAGTGGAGCCGCCCGAGCGACTCGTCGTACATCCGGCCGGTCATCTTCGGGAACCAGTGGTAGATCCCGGCGAAGATCGTGAACACCGAGCCGCCGAACAGCACGTAGTGGATGTGGGCGACGATGAAGTAGGTGTCCGACACGTGGATGTCGAACGGCACGACGGCGAGCATGATGCCGCTGATCCCGCCGAGCGTGAACATCGTGATGAAGCCCAGCGCGAACAGCATGGGCGTTCGGAGGTGGATCACCCCTCGCCATAGCGTCGCCAGCCAGGAGAAGATCTTGATGCCGGTCGGCACCGCGATCAGCATCGTCGTGATCATCATCGGCACGCGCAGCCAGCTCCACATGCCCGACACGAACATGTGGTGCGCCCACACCGAGAACCCGAGGATCACGATCGCGACCAGCGAGAAGGCCATCATCCGGTAGCCGAAGATCGGCTTGCGGGCGTGGGTCGAGATGACCTCGCTGATGATCCCGAAGCCCGGCAGCATCATGATGTAGACGGCCGGGTGCGAGTAGAACCAGAAGACGTGCTGGTACAT